>JADYYD010000082.1 GCA_020853845.1 Candidatus Melainabacteria bacterium | reverse complement strand
CCCAGAGATCCCCTTCGATATCGGCAGCCAGAGCTCGCGCTGCTTCATTGGTATAGGAAATCTGGCTGGGCATAGGCGGCGGCATCGGCGGAGGCGCGATGTCATCTCCCCAGGGAATTACTTGACCGACCGAATCACCGTCCGTCAGCCGTTCTTCCATCGAGAATTCGAAAGCGTCGACCTTGACGCTGTCGATCTTCTTGAGCGGCCTTGCTGCTGAAGGAGGCGGCGATTTTATGCCTTTGCAGGCATCTTTCAAAGCGCGCCAGAACTCGTTGATGTCGGCATAACGAGCATCAGGTTTTTTGGCAAGCGCCTTGGCAATAACATTTTCGAGTTCTTCCGGAAATTGCAGATCGCTCCTGACGGCGCCCAACTTTATCGGCGGTTCGGTGACGTGAGCAAGCATCAAAGCCCGGTGCTCCTCATGCTGAAACGGTCTTTCGCCGGTCAACATTTCAAACACCATCACCGCCATCGAATATATATCGCTGCGTGCATCGAGCGGCATGCCCTGGCATTGCTCAGGACTCATGTACGCCGGACTGCCGGCCACGGTTTTCGGTCGGCCGACCTGTGCTGATTTTGCTTCCGGTACATCGGCGATGCCAAAATCCAGCACTTTTACATAGTCATTGACATAGTCGTCACCATCGCCCATTTCTTCCAAAACGATGTTTTCGGGCTTGATATCGCGGTGGACGATGTCTTGCGAATGAGCCTCGGAAAGAGCGTCGCAGACTTGCTCGACGATTGGAAGCGCACGCGACGGATGCAAAAATTTGCGCTCTTTGATAAGGTCGGCCAATGTGCCGCCTTCAAGATAATCCATGACCAGATAAGGCTGTTGGTCATCAGTGATGCCGTGTTCCCAGAGGGTAATTATGTGCGGATGCCGCAGTTTACTGGCAGCGGCGAATTCGCGCAGAACTCTATCCAGTGAGCCGGAGTCGGCCCCCAAGAAGCTGTGCAACACTTTTACCGCGACTTCGCGACCCATCATCAAACGGGTCGCTTTGTACACGATGCCGCTGGAGCCTTTGCCGATAACGGAATCGACAACATAGCGGTCGTTGATCAATGCGCCTATTAGTGGGTCTTTACCGACCGACTCGAGAACGGAATTGTCCCTCGGACATGCCGCCATTCCGTCGGCGAAGTACTGATTGCATCTGAGACAAAGCTTCATGTTTTACGGCTTCAGGCTTCCTGCAGTTCGATTTACTTGGTAGTGCGTATTGTGCTACGTGCTTGCCCCGGGTGCGATTCTGCTCCGGCTTTCGCCAAGTTGACCAATGTGGTTTTGTTCACGCCAGCAACAGATGAAGGAACCGTGCCCCCTCATTTAAGATACCCTGTTAATAAATCAATATTCGCGATAAGACAAAAAACAAGCGTTTTTAACAGGTTAAATTCAATTTTTAGGCGCTTGACCGCCTTTTGCCGCTTTCAGATTGTCGAAACGTTGCTTTGCCGAGAATACCAATCACCCGGCAACCGCTCGACAATCCCTGCCAGCTCGAGCATCGTCAGGGTTGCGGAGAGTTCGCCAGCGGACATTTCCAGTTTTTGACTGATTACATCGAAATGCACCGGCTCAGAGGTGACCATCTCGAAAACCTCCTTCTCACGACCGAAAAGCTCGACCATAGAAGGCACATCGCGCGCCGCAGGCACCGAGACCCAGCTCAAGTGATTGAGGACGTCAGCATAATTCATCACCAGTTGCGCTTTGTTTTGGGCGATGAGCGTATTGCATCCGATAGACATGGGTGCGTCGACGCGTCCGGGTACAGCAAATACTTCGCGGCTTTGCTCAAAACCAATATCAGCCGTTATCAGAGAGCCTGACGTTGCGCCTGCCTCGATAACAATTACACCTTTGCTCAAGCCGCTGATGATTCTGTTGCGAGCGGGAAAACGCCATGGTTCTGGTTTTGTGCCAGGAAAAAATTCGGAAATTACCGCGCCGTGAGTACCGTCGATCAGACCGTTGTAGAGGGGTTTGTTGGAGGTCGGATAACAAATGTCCGGACCGCTAGCCAGTACCGCCACTGTCCTGCCACCACCTTCGATGGCTCCCCAATGGCAAAGTGAATCTATTCCCACGGCCATGCCGCTGACGACGGTGGCGCCCGCCTGCGCCAATCCTAGTGAGAACTCCTTTGCCAGTCTCTGCCCGTAAGAGCTGGGACGCCTGGTTCCGACAATCGCTATCGAATGATCCAGCTCTTCGGGTGTGAGATTGCCCTTCATGTAGAGAACAAGCGGCGGGTCCGAAATCTCTCTCAAGCGTGACGGATAAAGCGGGTGATAAAACGGCAGGGCTGTCACTTCTGTTTTATCGAGAATGCCCAGTAATTTCTCAAAATCAGTTTGGCTGCGCTTCTCAATGAATTGCTTCACGTGCTCGGCCTTCATCCAAGGCAATGATTTCAACTCGGACTCACTGGCTTTCCATGCTGCTTCGGCCGATAAAAAATGCTCGAACAGCTTTCTTGTGTTTTTGCCGCCCAGGCCGACACCGGTCATCTGGTCGAAGCCCAGCCAATAGGGAAGCTCTTCCAGCATCTGTTGGCGCAACTCGGACTCCAGCCCTTCAATCACGCCGCCTGTTCCAGAAACGTTGTCGCCCGGCGTTTTGCCGCAACTCATGTCAGTTTGCCCTCATTGTCATGTTCTTCGATAAATTGTGACAGAATCACAACCCTTGCCGCATCATCCAAAAATTTATCGGTCGCCCGCAGCCTCGCCCCATAGCGCGTCTTCAACGGGTCGTTTTGCACACTAAGTCCATATAACCAGGTGCTACGTAATTTCACCAGTTACAGGTCCGGCCGCCAAAATTATGATTTCAAGCAGCATGAAAAGTAAGAATTACACTGTTGTCGCGCGTCTCAGCGTTTCCCTAACAGCGGTCATTTGCCTGACCGCGCCCGCGCTGTCCGGCGAAGTCGTGCCGGCGGGCAAGGCTCCGGCCAATAAACAGGCTGCATTCAAGCTCAATGCGCAAGTAAATCAGAGCCCGCAGCTCAGTCGCGATGATGGAGATGCGCTCATCTCCCACCTCGCTCCCACCGTACCAAAAGAGCAACCGAGTGGTTTGCCGTCCGGCTTTCCGCGCTCGATGCCATCCGCGCCGGCCCCCAATCAGACCGCTTTGAACGGAAATGCCAGCACCAATCAACAAGCGGTTTTGCCTCCGCAGGCGTATCTCAGCGAATACGACGTTGACTGGTCAAGCTGGATAAGCCAGATGGCTGCCCGTTGGCACTACAACTTGAAAAGGTTGGAAGCGCAATCCAATGTTTGTTTTGTCACGGAACGACCTGCTCTGATTCAATTCACCTGTGCCTCCAATGGGCAGGTAGGAAATTTTTACCTGAAACAGTCTTCAGGAGTGTATGCATACGATCAATT
>JADYYD010000081.1 GCA_020853845.1 Candidatus Melainabacteria bacterium | reverse complement strand
TGGGAGCGGGAATTGGGGGCGTTTTGCGCTATGCCATGAGCCCAGCCATACAGCGCGCCTGCAACGAATGGTCATTTCCAATCGGTACTTTCAGCGTGAATATGCTGGGATGTTTGCTGATTGGACTGCTCGCTCAAATTGCTGAGACAAAGGGCATTTTTTCCGGCGAGATGAGACTGTTCCTTTTCGTGGGTATTCTCGGTGGTTACACGACCTTTTCCAGTTTTGGCCTGGAGACTTTTCAGTTACTGCGCGACGGGCAGATCTTGTATGCCATTGCTAATGCGGCTTTGCAAGTTGTTCTTGGGTTGCTGTGTGTTTGGGCCGGGTGGGCGATAGGGCGCCTTTTTTGAGGTGTGAAAATGTTGGCAGAAAATGGAAATCTGTTGCGGATATTCATAGGGGAAAGAGACAAGCACGAAGGTAAACCGCTATATGAGTGGATCTTGGAAGCTGCGAAGAAGCAAGGCTTGACCGGTGGCACGGTAAGTCGTGCCATGGAAGGCTTTGGCACTCACAAAAACATTCATAGTGCAAAAATCCTCGATATTTCAACCGACCTGCCGATCATCATCGAATTGATAGACGAGCCGGAGAAAATCGAAGCCTTCTTACCTGTTGTAGATTCGGTCGTGAAAGAAGGCGTGGCTGTTGTTGAAAGCGTGCATATTCGACTTTATCGCGCCGGCAAAATTGTCTAAGAGCTACGGCTCGGCAAATAACAAGTTGTGCCTTTGCCTACCAGTCCATTAATGACGTCGGTATGTTGACTGTGTGCAGCACCACAATGAGAATGCTGGTTGCGACACCGAGCAGAATCAAGGGCATGCTGTTTGCGCTATCCTTCATCGCTTTATCCTCCAGTATGAGGACCGAAAAAGCCCGCTAAAGTTCCATCTGTGCGGGTTTCAGCCAATTGGCGACGCTGGAAGCCCCGAAGGTCTGGACCGGCAAGGCTTTTCAGTCCTTTGGTGAATGTTTCAACAAATCTTTCATTGATCGGAACCAACGTCTCATGCCTCGGTCATCCATTTTGGGGGTGGAAAAACATGCCATTAAAAGCCGAGCCGAATGCCGAACTCAACGAGCCGAAGACAGAAGCACCAAGAACAATAGAAGCAAAAAGAGAAAGGAATCCTCTTAAGCGCGCCATCAAAATCCTGGGACCAGGGCTGATCACGGGAGCCTCAGACGACGACCCATCGGGTATTGCCACTTACTCGACTGTAGGTGCGCAGTTCGGCTACTCGGCTCTATGGATGGCTCCTCTCACTTTTCCTTTGATGATGTGCATTCAATATGTATGCTCGAAGATCGGCTTAGTAACCGGCAGAGGTTTGGCCGGGGTTTTGAGAAAGAACTACAGCGGCGCTGTAGTCTGGTCGGCGATTTTGATACTTGTCGTGGCAAATGTGATCAATGCCGGTACGGACATCGGTGCAATGGCGGCCGGTGTGCACCTTTTGTTGCCGCAAGTGCCGGAGAAAGTGGCAATTATTCCGATTACGCTCGTAATGCTTTTTTCCATCATTCTCTTTTCCTATAAGAAGTTAGCGAACATCCTGAAGTGGCTCACACTGTCGCTTTTCGCTTATATAGTTACGGCGTTTTTCTGCCAGGTTGACTGGCAGGTTGCCATGCGCGATACGCTGATCCCTAACTTTAGTTGGCAGCCCGGCTACATTGCAGCAATCGTCGCGCTTCTGGGAACGACAATTTCTCCTTATCTCTTCTTTTGGCAGGCATCCAATGAAGTGGACGAACAAAAGGATGCAGGCGCCAGGTCGGTAGAGGATCGAAAAGGCGCCAGCCGAGCCGATCTCAAGTATGCAGCAATGGATGTGGGAGCGGGAATGTTTTTCTCGAATGCAGTCATGTATTTCATCATTTTGACTTGCGCGGCTACACTGTTCCGAAATAATCAAACCAACATAGAATCCGCAAGCCAGGCGGCAAAAGCGCTGGAGCCTCTGGTCGGACCGGCGGCGAAGTATTTATTCGCTGCAGGTTTTATAGGCACCGGCTTTCTGGCTGTGCCGATTTTGATCGGATCAGCGTGCTATGCGGTCTCTGAAGCTTTAGATTGGAAGTGCGGTTTTGGTGAGAAATGCGAGAGGGCGCGCGGTTTCTATTGGATGGTGGGAATCTCAACCATTGTGGCGATGCTTCTCAACTTCCTTCACATCAACTCCATGCAAGCTCTTTATTGGACCGCGATTTTGAATGGAGTGCTGGCGCCGCCACTGCTCGCACTAATCATGCTGGTTTCGAACGATCCCAAGGTGATGGGGACATATACCAACAGCAAGCTGGTTAATGCAGTCGGCTGGATCACTTTTGCTCTGATGACGATAGCCGTCGGTTTGCTCGCCTGGACTGCAGTGAGCGGGCAGAAATAGAGAAGAGTGCTGCTCAAACACCTGGCCGGGTTTTAACTTTATTTTGTTTTGACAGCGCTGCCGGAACTAGCCGACGCAACCGGCACTGCAAGCACCGGATCGCCACCCGTCCAGGTTTTGTTGTATAGCGTTGGAGTTTGCACCACACTGCGATCGCTGAGCACCTCGGCGCCCACTGATGACTGCAATTGATCGAAGGCTTCATTGAGCGTCGTCGCTTTGCCTTTGCATTGCAACGCGTCAATCAAGCGGCGTGTGAAAACGCTGTTGGGGTAATTTTTTGATTCCCACGAGACTTGATCTGCGGAACTCGAACAAAGCACAACTTGCCCGCTGCCAACTTTCAAACCACCGACATCTAACTTGGTGGTTCTGACCAGTCCTTTGCTGGCGGAATTGCTTGCGGATACTTCGTCTTCATCATCTTCATCGGCGGATGCTTTCTTCGATTCGTCACCGGCTGACCCGCTGTGGCAAACGTCGAGAATCAGCACGACTCTCTTGCTTTGTACCTGCTCTTGAATGATTTTTGTCAACCACTGCATCGGCAAACCGGTCGAGACAAGTTTGTATTTGTCGGTGTCATGTGCCACCAAAAAATTGACACCGACATCTTCCTGGGACGAGCTGCCGTGACTTGATACGTACACTACAACGAGATCGTTTTCCTTGGCGTGTTTTCCAAGCCAGCCTTCACCGAGTTTCGAAATGATTTGATCCTTGCTGGCATTGGCGTCGGTCAACAGCATGACGTGATCGTCGGCAAAATTTCCTTGAGTTACAAGGAAGTTTTTGAAGTCAGTCGCATCTTTTGCTGCATACTTCAAATTGATCGAGGAGTCCTTGAAGTTGCTAATGCCTACCACCAGCGCCCATTTGTTCGAAACTACTTTGTCGGTTGCGGAACGGGCAAGAGCCGCTCGCGCTTCGCTCTGCGTTGCGGCGCCACCGGGCAGTGATGCTGTGATTTCTCGGGCTTGTTTCAGCAACGGGTCGGCAAGATCTTTTTTGTTTTGCGCTGTAAAAAACGCCGCGAGGGCTTCGAGATCCCGCGCAACTTGCGGACTTCTCTGACCATACAGTTTTCCATCGTAGGTCAAAACTTGTTTCAGAAGTGGTTCTGCCTCGTCGAATTTCTTTTGGGCAACCAAAGTTTCGCAAACTAATCTTTGATCTTTTACTGCCTGCTTGCTTTCAGCACCGAATGTTTTCTGCGTCAGAGCCAATGCGCTTTTGTACATGGTTTCAGCCTGTGCAAAATTCTTTTGCGCGATAAAAATTTCCGCCAGACTTCGAGCTGTCATCGCGATATCGGGATGATCGGCGCCGAGTTTTTCCTTGCTGATCTTCAATGATCTGTTCAACACATTTTCTGATTCTTCGTACTTGCGCTGGTCAGCCAAGATATTCCCAAGCTCGACGAGATCGTGCGCAATAGCCGGATGATCGGCAGTCAAAAGTTTTTCGTCCAATTCCAGCGCGCGGCGGGCCAGCCCTTCCGCTTCTTTGTACCTTCCTTGATACCGAGCTATCGAGGCTTCCGTTATCCAGCACTTCGAAATTTCTACATTGTCTTTTCCGAGCGCGCGCTCCAAAATTGATGTCGCCTGCTGGCAGAGCGTTTGCGCTTTTCCGTACTGACCTTCGTCTCTGGCAACGAGAGCCAGATTGAGAAGCGCTTTACCATAATCCGGATGCTCTTTCGTCAGAGACTTGGCGCGAATTTTGCGGACTTGTTGAAAGGCTTTCTTCGCTTCGGCGTACCTTCCTTCTTTTCTATACAGTTCGCCCAGCGGCTCTTGCGCCGTGGATACGTGCTCGTGCTCGAAGCCCATTAAAGATTGAACGCCAAGCAAAGTCGCTTTGTACAGCGCTTCGGCTTCCGTGTATTTCCCCTTCTGGTCGAGGATTTGCGCGAGGTTGAATGCTGTGTACGCGTACAACCAAGTTTGCTTGGACGCAGGAGTCGTGAACAAAGCCATAGTTTTGTCGTTGATGGCTTTGGCGTCGCTCAGCTTTCCCCACTTGATGTACAAGCGCGTCATGCCGTTGTACGGAAGGGCGAGATTGATGTTGTTCGGTCCTACTTTTTTTAGTCCCAACGCAATCGACTCATTGAGCACCTTTTCGCACTCAGGAAATCTGCTTTGATCTAAATAAAGAACCGAAAGATTGCTGTACATGGATGGCACCAGATCGCTGGCGCGTTTTTTGCCGGCCTTGTACTTCTTGTTGAGATGCTTCTTATCTGATTCTTGCGCTTGCGCGATCGAGCTTTTGAAAAGTGCCTCTGCCTCTTTGTATCGACCGATCGATCTGTAAGACTCTGCTAATCCAAGCGCAATCAAAGCTTCTTGATAGCTGGACATCTCAGGAAATTTTTGCGCTTGCTCGAAAGATGCAATCGCATCTTTGTAACGCCCGTGCTGATAATTTGCCTGGGCTGTAGCAATCAGACTTTCCAGTTGAAACGGTTTTTCGAATTTGTTGACCGGCGCCGCGGCGGCTTCGGGCTCGCTTGCTTCCTCTTGGGCAAAGCATGCCTGAGGAACCAGCGCGAAGGATATACCAAGGAATGTGGAAAGAAACCATTTCGAGCTCATTGAAAACCTGCTTGAAAGCTTTGTTGTGCAAAGTGCAGATTTTAGCGCGAAATGCCTCACAGCGCGAAGCCGACGCCTTGGGCGAAACTAAACGATCTCTGATTTACGGATTGGCGGCGGCGCCCAATCGCCGTTGAGAGCGCTTTGTTTCGGCGCATACAAACGCATGGTTACGCCTAGCTTGCCGGAGTTCGGGCTGGGCAGCCAGTTCGACTCTTTGTCCGCACCAGGATTTTTATGTTGAATGTACAAATCCAGTGAGCCGTCCGAATTTTTCTTCAGCGGCATCCATGAGCTGATCGCAAAGCGATTCAATTCATTTGCGGTTTGAAAGCCATCGGCATCATACATAGTCAACGACCAAAACGCATTTACAGGCGGCATTTCCTTGGCGTCGAAATGCATTACATAATTCTTGTCTCCAGTCATCGCTTGACCGTCCGCATCCGCAAAGTTCAATGGGTAGATCGCATCTTCCGGTTGATTTGCACCGAGGCCTACCATGGCGACAATGGCGCGCTTGAAATAGAAGTTGCCGTAGACGCCCATGCTGTCCGTGTTCATAGCCCAGCCGTTAACTGGTGTTCCCGTTGAATTAACCTTTGCCACCATCGCTTGCAATGCGTCTTTGGTTGCTTTGTTAATCTCTTGTGCGACCGATGAGTCAAATTTGCCGAGGTCAAAATTCTTTCCTGCCTCGATGCCGATCCTGCGCAATCTGGCGATGAGCGACCAATCCGTTGAATGCGGGTGATAGACCGCCAGCAATTCTGCAGCTCTGGCAAAGTATTCCTGCGCCGTCATGCGATTTACCTGCTCGAGCGGAGGTGTTTTCATATCTACGCTCGAGTCTATTTTTGCTGTCACTGCCTGCGGTGCCTTGCCCCACAAGGAGAGAGGCGTCACCAAGAGAGCGTCTTGTATGGAATGAACATCTTTGTAATCGTCAGGTCCATCAGTTTTGATTCTTCCGATGATCCAGACATGAGACGTTGTTGCGTCTATGCGACCGACGCCTTCAGGAAGAGTGCCTGT
>JADYYD010000080.1 GCA_020853845.1 Candidatus Melainabacteria bacterium | reverse complement strand
TTCCAAAATCCAGTCGCGAATCATTACCGTGACACGAACGTTCATTTCATCTGCAAGATAATAGAGTTTTTCCAGTTCAGTGGAAGGCAGTCGAAAGGTGCGGTTCCTGCAACGCTTTCGACGAAACAACCAATGAGCCGATCGGCGTTTTTTGCCCGAGGAGCATTCGCAAGGTTCCTGTTCATGCGCAAGAGAAAACAGCAAGAACAAACTTGAATATTGCTGCCAGAATTTCGATTTCAGTCTGGGACTTTGATACTTGTTTTCATCAGTTCTTTTGCCTCTTTGCTGATTGCACAACTTACAAACCACTCTGCCTGCTCCCAATTGCTGACTACAAGCCCGTTTGCTCTAAGTTTGAATGATTTACCGGAGCTATCAGTGAGCTTATAAGTGTTCTGAGACAAACTCTGAATTCTTATGCCGTTGCGTTGAATCTCCTTCTTCCACTTAACAAGGTCGCTCTTGCCGGCACTTGCAATCATCCTATGCAGCAACTTCTCACGAACATACAGTGGTTTTAGCAATTCGAGACTTTTTGCATCTTCCTCACATAGGGGTAACTTACACAAGCCCGCATGGGCTCGCAACCTGCTGTGTAGCGCAGCGTAAAACTGATGTGGCATAGGCTCTTCGTATATTTCTGAGTTGAAGCAATCTCGCAGTTCTTTGTTTGCCTTATAAATCGCATAATTCAGTGCTTCGATTCGATCGGTAAAGCGCGGACCGCAGAAAGAAGAAGTGCAAGTACTTGCACAGTAGTAGACTTCATTAACCAGCCCGTCGGATCCATATTCAACTTGAAAAAAGCCACCACCCTCAATGCCTCCGCACCCCCCAAACCAGAATCGACTCTTTGATAGCTTGCAAGGGCTCATCTTGTCATAGAGGTCATGTAATTCCTGACAGTTTTTGCCGAGAAATTCCCATTCGTCGGGAAGCAGGTAAGCGTACATATCACAATTAAACCCAGCCCTTGGCTCAGCAACAATAGGAGAGAGTGGCATACCGAACTGCCAACGCTTCGTCTGTGAAATCGATGTCGCGCCATCTTGTGGTCGAGAAAACTGCTTGGACTGTTCATTTCCAAAGGCAGAATGCGGGATTGCAAACAATAAGACCAGCACCAGAAGTGAAGACTTGAGAATGTTTAGTTTCATTATTTCAAATACAGTTGGGTTCGTAGGTTCAGTAGTTTTAGGATAACAACTCCAATCTGGCGAAACTTTCCCTCAGGCGAAAGCTGGAGAAGAATCCGGCGCAGCCAAAGTATCTCATTACAGAACCCGGCGTGGGATACCGGCTGAAAGTTTCGTAGTGAATTTTCTTTCGCTGCTTTACTTTTGCTCATAATTCGTTTGCCATTTTGTGCGGACTATTTCTTATTTTTCTTTGGAGAGAGCTGTCCCTTTGAAACTTCTTCCGGAGATAGTCCTTGCTTTAAGAGCGCTGCTATAAATGGATCGACAGCATCGTTATCGCTGTCATCACTTACAGACGCTGCTGATTTATCTGCCGGTTTATCTGCTGTTTTGGCTGCCGCTTTTGGCGCTGACCTGCCCGCTTGCCGAGCCACCTGAAACTTGTATTTGAAGGCCGGCATATTTTTCGCCGGCGCTTTCTCTTTGGGTGTGGCTTTGGGTTCGCCTCCCTCTTCTTCAATCATTGATACATCAAGTAATGAATAAGCTTCAGCATCTTGCGACGTGGAATTTGTTTTGTAGCTGCCAGACATCTCCTCCACCGTGGGTTCATCACGGATCGGTCGGAACAGGAAGTCGAGTTCTTCTTCTGTAATCTTGATTGAACCAGCTTTTTCAGGGTCGAAAACCGCATCCGCCAGCGCTTTTTTCTTCTCCTGCAACAAAAGCATTTTTTCTTCGAGTGTGCCTGTGGCGATCATTTTGTAGACAAAAACCGGTTTTGTTTGTCCTATTCTATGTGCGCGATCAGTTGCCTGGTTCTCAACTGCGGGATTCCACCATGGATCGTAGTGAATCACCGTATCTGCGGCGGTAAGATTCAAGCCGGTTCCGCCTGCCTTCAAGCTCAATAGAAAGACTGGCACATCTTCATTTTGAAACTTGCGCACGGGCTCAGCCCGATCTTTAGTATCTCCGCGAATTTCTACAAATTCTATCTTCAATCTTCTCAACTCATTGGCGATGAGATCTAGCATGCTGGTGAACTGGGAGAAGATGAGCATCTTACGCTTCTCTTCAACAAGCTGAGAAATCATTTCCATTAAGTGACTTAGCTTTGCGCTGTCTTTGGATTTGTGTTGAAATGTAGTTCCCAATAATCGAGGATCACAGCATGCTTGGCGTAGCCTGAGAAGGGCTTCAAGAATTACGATTTGGCTGCGCTTAAATCCTTTTTGCTCAATTTCATCTTTGATTTTTTCATGCATTGCCAGCCGAACAGTTTCATACAAATCTCTTTGTGCTCCATCCAATTGAACATTTTCAATCATGATTGTTTTTGCCGGCAGTTCGGCAGCAACTTCTCCTTTTGTGCGCCGCAGCATGAAAGGGCGTACCTTTACTGAGAGGAGTTTTTGTCTGTGCGTATCGCCGTATTTTTCGATGGGCTGACGAAAGTAAGTGTGAAAAGTTTTTTGATCGCTTAAATAGCCGGGAATCAGGAAATGAAATTGCGACCACAGGTCGCCCAAATGATTTTCGACAGGAGTGCCTGTCAGGCAAATTCGATAACTCGACTTTAGTTGAAATGCCGCCTGCGCTGCCAGAGTATCAGGGTTGCGTATGAATTGCGCTTCGTCAAGAACGACAACATGCCACTGTTTTTTACCCAACTGATGTTTGTCCCGATGAAGCAAAGGATATGTGGTGACCACCACGTCATGTTCGTATATTTCCTTGAAACTCGTTAGTCTCTCTGCGCCATGTAGAGCTAGTATCCGTAAATCCGGCGAAAACTTTTTCGCTTCTGCAATCCAGTTCGGAAGAACACTCGTGGGGCAAACTATCAAGGCCGGATAATTCAACCTTCCATCGTTTTTCTCAATCAAAAGATGACAGAGCGTTTGAACCGTTTTACCCAGCCCCATATCATCTGCAAGTACTCCGCCAACCTCGAATTCTCGTAGAAAATTCAGCCAACCAAGCCCTTCTTTTTGATACTCGCGGAGAGTGGCTTGAAAGTTCGCAGGAGCATCAATAGGTGTGATTTCCTTAAATTGTTTGACACGCTCCGCCAGTCGCGCCAGGCGCGACTCTGCTTCCAGTGTGATGCATTTGCCCTGAAGCTCGGCTGCCTGCCATGGATTGATGCGAATATTATTTGCATCGGTATTGCGATCAAAAATATCCAGTATGACACGAAGCAAATCACGAACTCGCTCGAACGGCAGAATGACAATGCTTCCGTCGCTTAGAGGCGCGTAAAACTTACCATCAATATTTAAATGATCGAGATCATCTGGACCATATATGTACGGTGCCTTTTTTAAGGCGTCGATAAGAATCGGCAGTAAAGATACCTTGCTGCCATTGACGTCGATCCCTATGTCCAGTGAAAACCACCAGTCACTTTCCTTTTCTACAGTGGATGTCCACTCCTCGCCGGCCTCGACGAACTGGATGGTAAAGCTCGGATCAATTTCGACTTGCCACCCCTGTTGCTGAAGCAATGGTAAATCGACTTGCAAAAATTTGAACCAATTACTTGCGGAAGCAGTCTTCTCATATGCCTCTCTCTTTGGACAAAAAGGAATTCTGTCAAACGTTTTAAGCAAATTGGATACCATCTCGAGACCGGTCTTCTGAAGCTCCTGGATCGAATCTTTTTCAAAATCTAAATTTCTTACAACGGTGATGATCGAATCGTTTTCAACGAATGTAATTTCTTTTTTGTTGCTTGTGAAGTCTATACCACCAATTCCATAGTCGAAGGTGAGAGCGACAAACGGAGCTTTTGATCCTAAGCCAAATCCAAGCCTGAGCAGCTCGTCATCGTGATAGGTTATGGTTTTTGATTGAAGAATCAGCTTTCTTATCGGATCTTTGTCGATCACTTTGCGCTCTCCAGTATCGACAGGAAGAGCAAGCTTTCCTCCAGATGTAACTCTCTCAAGAACCAGGCGAACAGCCCTCGCCTCTTTTTCCTCAAGCTCCGGCGCGGACATGAAGACATCCAAAGCCGGTTTGGCGAACGGTATCTCCAGCGGTCCAGATGTCGAATTATTCAAGTCAACATACCAGGGAATAGGACTCAGGAATGTTTTGATTTCGCCTGCCGATGCGACCTTAAGCTGTGGTATTTGCTTGCCGTTGGACAGCAGCGTCCAAGTAAGTTCAGCATGAAGTTGAGGACCAAGCGATAGAGTCGGTTGGAGGATGCTGTGGAAGTAACAGCGCCCTGTTTCAATCATTTTGGAAAAACACAATTGGATCAGCGTGCCAATGTCATCGAGGCTTTGATATTGAGAAATCTTGTCAATGCTGTCATAGAGGGCTGCGATTTCGCAGTCTTTAGATGATACGCGACCGACATTGAATCTTAGAATATCGATGGCTGCGGCGCGCTTTAATCTGGTTCCGTTTTTTCCCCTGCTGCAGAAATAGATAGTGGGATTGAGCGTGTCGAGCTTCCACTGTACGTCCAAAGATTGCAATCCATAGATGACGTCCGAAACTTCCACCTCGTTCTGTAAGCGGTTTTTGTCCAGCAAAGCAGTTTCCAGCGAGTGCAGCCATTTTGCAGTTTTTGCTGTGATAAGCTTATCGTCTTTGTAAAGAGAATAAGTTGTCGCCTCAGTGTCGCCTTCAAACCCATATATTTGACCTGTCGTCAAAAGCAACGCAACTGAATGCTTGCAATTGAAAAATACTGGACAACTGCAGTACGCGATGTCGATAGTCCAAACGCCCTTGCGTTTTTTGAAAGTGATATCTGTTCTATAAGGTTTTCGCCTTGAACCCTGAACATAGCCCTTCAGCTTCGGCATTTCGAATTCGATGCTGTCCGCTTCTACATTGTTTTCCAAAAAATATGCTTCGCCGCGCTCATATGTTCGCGGTTCGAAATAGTTCAGAATATCGCTTCTGCTAATAGGAAGCGGACGTTTTACCTGCATGCATACACCATTCAGAATGGGGTCCACATATTGTATGAGTGAGAACGATAGTGTACGTGAGACGAACCCTATTTAAGACGATCTCAAGAGAGAAAAAGTTCAAACAAAGCAAAAATTTGTGGAAAACTCTCTCTAGGGTTTTTCCTATTACCGGCTGAAACGGCATCCCCAATGATGGGGATGGTTGGTCTTTCTCATGGCGCGAGGGAGTTGGATTATGAATCCTATGCGTTCACTTTTTCTCTCGATTTCGAGAATTCCGCCTGCAATGATGTTGTTGATCATTGTGGGTCTGGCATCACTTATAACGTTTCAAGTAAGTGCTTATTTGAATAAGAAAGAAGCTGCATATGATGACGAGCTGAATAAAATGAAAGCTGCTCAGGCAGCCAAAGGCAAGGTCGTTTATGCGGTGAGAGATATTCCGGAAGGAACTGCAATTCCGATGGACTATCTCGAGGAAAGAGAACTCGAGGTCGGAAAGATTCCGGTCGACAGTATCTCGAATGCCAGTCTTGCTGCCGGTCGCGTCAGCAAGTTCGGTATCATGTCCGGTCAATTGCTCTCGCAACATGACCTGGCACCACAGGGCATGACGCTCGGTTTTGAAGCGCGCTTGAAGCAAGGCATGCGCGCCATCACTTTCGGCGTCGACAACAACACCGGCGTTGCCGGATTTTTGAATCCTGAAAGTCACGTCGATGTGCTGGCCATGGTTGGCGCAGGCGCAGAAACAAAGGCTTCACCGATTCTTTCCGATATCGAAGTAATCGCAGTCGGTCAAACATATCAGCGTCAAGCCGGTGCCACAACGGCAACTCCAGCGAGTTCCGTTACTGTCGCCGTTACGCCTGAAGATGCGCAGAAGCTCGTAAAGGCTGTTGCCGCAAGCAAATTGTATCTCTCGCTTCGCAGCGACAGAGATCATCAGCCCATCGCAACAGTTGATGTCACCTCGCTTTTCCAGAAACCTGTAAAAGCCAGTGCGGACATTGCGCAGCTTCCCCCGCCGACATTGAATTTTCCTCAACCGCCATCTTTGTTAGGTTCAGGAAATCCCGCGGAGACCTCAGCAGCGGTGCCGCCGCCTGTTCCTCCACATGAAATCGAGGTTTGGGCAGCCAGTCGCAAAGATGTGGTATCCGTTCCCGCCAAATAGTGGGATCTGGTGGGAGGCGTGGCTGCAAACAATTGCAAGCAGCCTTAAACGCCGTAGCAAAACAAGCAGGAGTCGGGCGCGTTCCGGCTCCTGTTCTATTCTCGGGTCTTCCATCACATCTTCTTGAAGTTGCCGAACCTTGCCACAAGCGCGTTGACTGCTTCTTTCACTTCTTTTCCCTTAGTAAGCTCGGGAATTTCGTTGTCCTCATCCAGCCCCTTGAGCGCTTCTTCGGCTTTGGCGCGCACAGTAGGCAGTGGATGCGCTTTGGAAACCACGTACAGCGGCGGTATGCTGATGTCCCGCTTCTCCTTGGCCAACTGTTCGATGGCAATCATCGCGGCTGTGGGGTCTTCGCTTTTCAGCCCACCGATAGTCATTTTGAAGGTCATCGAATCGAATTTGGCCATAAAGCCTTTGGTCGCGCCTTTTACAGCCTCTTCGACCATTTGCAGGTGTTTTAAGAAATCCGACACGCCCGCCCCCTTGTCTAGCCCGTCGCCGCGAATTTAATATGTATTCTAAGCGGTTTGGCAACATAAAATCGAGCGGGCGGGTCGGCAAATCCAGTCCCAGCCAAAGAAATGGGATGGGACGCATCGTCTGCCGGAAAGGTAAAAAATGAGGCTGGCGGCGGGTTGGACCGTAGAGACGGCAAGGAAAAGCGGGTAATAATTAGGATAGATACTATAAAGTTGCTGGCTCATCATTGGCTGGGTAAATTTATGACGACTGGAGAAGACATCGTGAACAGCAGAGTGAATTTCAGAGAGCGGATGAACAAGCGGCTGGCAACGGCAGCCGTTGCTTTGCTTTTGTCTTGCCAAACTTTTGCTGCGGCACTTGCCGCCGGACCTGTTAGTGAAACAGCCTTGCGCAGCGCCTGGGCGTTGTATACCCAGCAGAAGTATCGCGAGTCGTCCGATGCTTTCGAGCAGTTGATCGCGTCTTCCACGCCGAGCGCTCGGCTTTATTATTACGCTGCGCTGGCCAATCGGGCGTGCAATCGTACTGCACGCGCAAAGCAGCTCTGCCAGTATATTTCGACAACTTTTGCTTCATCTCCGGAAGCCGCATACGCACAGAAACTTTATCCATCCGCCGCCCCTCAGACAGCCAGTTCGTCAGGCGGCTCGGGCGAGGGCGAAGCCGATGAAGTCCCGGCTTCATTGAAGGGCTTGACTGCTGAGCAACTTCTTCAGTCTGAAGAGGGGCGCAATTACATCAAGCATAAAGCGGAAAGGCAATTGGCGTCTGCAAAGGTTTCGCCGATGTTGAGCAAGAGCAAAGGCGGAAGGCAGGGCGAGCGAGTCTTCACCCCCGCTGATATCGCGCGCGAAGGCGCCAATGGCATCGACCAGATGTACTATCCGAATTGCTGGTTTGAAAGTACGATGTCGACGCTTGCCCAGCTTCCACGCGGACAAAGATTGATGGCTGACATGGTTCGCTATGGTCCGAAGGAAGGCACTTATGTCGTGCGTTTTCCAGGTGATGGCAACGAATACAACATCACTGAAAAACTTCTCGAAGAGAAAGGAATTCACAATAAGGCTTTGTGGGCGACACTTATCGAGTGCGGGCAGGTTCTCAAATTTCCGCACGACAATGGCAACTTGTTGTCTGAAGGGCTTGCATGTTTGACAGGACAGAAAGCGCATAGCCTCGATCCGGAAGATGCCAGCGAGCAAGAATTGTCTTCATTTATTGATGGTGCCGTAAAATCGCAAAATCCGATCATCTGCGCAACTCATAACTACATTCCGTCTGGAATGCCTTACATTGTCGAGACCAATCACGCGTATACAATTATTGGATTTGAACCTTCCAGCGGAATGATCAAGATTCGCAACCCACATGGCGCCAACTCTCGTCGTTTCAGTCTGAAAAATGATGCGCGACACGAGAAGTTCGAGATGATGGATGATGGTGTTTTCAAAATACACATGTCACTGTTTAAAAAGTATTTTGATGAAGTGGCTCGTGCGAATATCTAGGAAACTAAATCTGTGCGTGATTCGCTTTCGTTTTCCGGCATCGCAGTAAAATCGTTCATCGTTTTGTCTTTCGCGCTCAACAGCGTTGGCAGTGTTGGTGCCGCCGGACCCGCTGATGAGGCGGCTATACGCAATGCGTGGACACTGTACACCCAGCAGAAATATGTTCCTTCCGCAGATGCATTCGAAGCGCTGATTCGTACTTCGACTCCTTCTTCGCGATTATATTATTACGCCGCCGCTGCTAATAAAGCAGCCGGTCGGCTGCCACGCGCTAAGCAACTTTGCGACTATATCAGCGCTAACTTTTCCACCAGCGCTGAAGCCGGGTATGTGCAGAAATTGTTTCCTTCTGATGTGTCGAAACCTGCCGCGGCTGCGCCAGCAGGATTGCCCTCGCATTTAAAAGATAAAAGCGTGGATGAACTTATGCAGACGGAAGAAGGGCGTCAAGCGTTGTTGTCCGCCGTAAGCAAACCGGCTGCCGGAGCGCCTGCTGCAACGAAAACAGCGACCACATCCACAGCGTCGAGAACCGTTTATTCACCTTCAAAAAGCAGACCAAAAGACACTGTTTTTACCGCAGACATAATTGCGATTGAAGGCGCCGATGGAATAACGCAATTTGTCAATTACCCTGATGCTGGTTTTGAATGCTCACTTGCAGCAATGGCAATGCTGACGCGCGGTCGTGAAATCCTGGCGGATATGATAACTTGTCCCAGCCATCAAGATGTTTATATCGTGCGCTTTCCTAACAATGCAGGCGAGCACACGATTACGCCGGCCAAAATGGAAAAGTACATGATGAAAGATAAGGCACTGTGGGCTGCCATTATCCATGGTGCTGTGCGTGAGACGAACCTTGTGCATAGTTTTGAGGACGGCCTCTCACTTCTCACCGGTCATAAAGCTGAGAAAATTTTGGCTAACAATACGACTCAGTCTGCACTTGCCAGTTTCATAAGTGACGCTATAAGCAAGCAATATCCAGTAGTGTGCCTGTCATCCGACAGTTCTCCTTCGCCGGAATTGGTAGAGTGGTATCACGGTTTCACTATCACCGGATATGATGCCGCTTCCGGCATGATCACATTGCGAAATCCGCATGGAAACAATTCGCGCCGTTTTAGAATGGAAACTGACCCCAATCATAAGAAATTTGAGCAATTGAATGGCGGGTTTTTCAAAATTCATATTTCGCTCTTTCCTTTGTATTTCAAGGAAGTTGCACGCTCACAGATTTGACGATGGTAGAAAATTTGGAAGTGAAACGTGTCGATGCCAGACGAATCCGAAAGCACAGCTTCTTTAAATTCCAGTTCCGTAAAAGGTGGCGGGCTGTCGTCGGACGCACTGATAAACGAAAAGTATCAAGTCGTGTCTCTGATTGGAAGCGGAGGCATGGGCACGGTCTATAGAGTGCACCAGGTTTTTCTCGGCAAGGAGTTTGCGCTGAAACTCCTCGATTTGCACAATCGTTCTGATGTCAGCGTTCGCCGCTTTCAACAGGAAGCGCGAACTGCGTCGCAATTGCAGCACCCGAATCTTGTGGAAGTGCATGATTTCGGCATGATTGACGGTGAGCAGCCGTATCTTGTAATGGACCTGGTTGAGGGTGAAACGCTTGCGCAACTGCTGAAGACAAAAGTTTCTTTGCCCATCGACTATGTAGTCGCGCTTTCCATTCAAGTTTGTTTTGGACTGATGTACGCCCATGCTAAGGGCGTAGTGCATCGCGATATCAAGCCTGCAAATATTCTCTTGTTGTATCCGGAAAGCATTCCTATTGAAGGCACTGTCAAGATTGTCGATTTTGGCATTGCAAAGCTTACTCAGTCGGAAGATGGACAAATACAATCACTGACTCAGACGGGTGAGATATTCGGCAGTCCGCTCTACATGAGCCCCGAGCAGTGTAAAGGAACGGCAGTTGATCGCCGGTCGGATATTTATTCCCTGGGATGTGTCATGTTCGAGTCGCTGACGGGTTCGCCGCCATTCTACGGCGAAACTGCCATGGCGACAATGTTGAAACGGCTTTCTGAAGCGCCTGTTAGTTTGAAAGAAGGTTCTCTCGGCGCCGAGTTCCCTGCGCAGTTGGAGAACATCGTTCGCAGAATGCTTAAGGTGGAGCCGAACGAACGATATCAGGATTTCAAAGACGTTATAAAAGATTTGGTGGCACTGCAGCGCTCCAGTACGGGCTCGACTCCGGTTATCGTCGAACAAGAAAAGGCTGTTGTCCAGCAAGTTGTACAACGCGCAAAAATCAACGCATCGCAGCAGGCGGTATTAATGTTGATGGTGGCACTTGCTGCCTTTATCGCTACATCTGTCTTCGATCGAATGGTAACGTTTCCTGCATTGCTTGAAGCGAGAGAGAGAGAAAAGGAGGCTGCGCTCGAAGCGAAGAAGCAGGCTCTCAAAAAATTCGACATTCCTATAATGGCTGAGCGAAAGCCGGAAGATCTCGTTGATGACAACGATAGAATCAATCGATCTCTGAATGAGCGTCCGCGCATCGAGATTAAAGAATTCCCCGGTGGCAGAAGAGCAAAAATCTTGTATTTCCCGACTCAGACAGGCAAGATTTCAATCAATAATAAACCGCGAATCCACGCGTTTTTGGAAGTTGAAATTCCTGAGAATGCGGAACTTGACCTTAGACTCAATCATGTTGCCAGCCAGGAAAACGATTTGCTGCAGGATGTCACCTCGCTAAATTTCACAACTCTGGGCTACCACAATGATGCAGCGGTGAATAACGATGACATTCAGATAATGTCGAAACTCAAAAATCTTAAGGCTGTCGTCTTGGATGGAACAGGTGTTACATCGTTGTCCTGTTTGTACGATGCGCAGAATCTAAATTCTCTTGAAGTGGCAGGAGCATATGTGCCACCATCGGAAATACTAAAGGTAAAGCGTCTTCCAAAATTGAAAACTCTCGCATTCGGCCCCGTTGACGATGCCACCGGTGTTTTTAATGAATTGGCAAAGTCAAACAACATTGCCGAACTGAGGTATTTCGGCGCTCGCTTCACAGAAAATGGTCCTGGCAGAGGACTTACCGATAAAGAACTCACGGCACTGAGTAAATTGACAAATTTGGTCAATCTAACGATTGATGCTTGTCCTTCTTTCAAAGACACTTCCGTGAAAAAGCTTATCGGTCTGAAGAAACTTCGGCACGTGAGAATCAGAGACTGCGGATTGACTGCCAATGCATGGAAAGAGCTGCGTTACTTGAAGAGTTTGTCTCTATTGGAAGCGACGATGGTAGGGTGGACGCCCTCCGAAAAACAGCTCATGATGCGCTTGCCCTACCCAGTAGCTGAGGCTTTGCCGAGAGCGGTGAGACAACAAGATAGAGCATGGAAGACCAAGAGTTACGAGAAACTTTTTGACCTTTAGCCTTTTGGGGGAGCGCTGTTGGAACCTGGATCTGTCATAAACGATAAATATCAGGTGATTGCCCTACCACTCCCGTGTTGTTGCTGTTGTTGACAAGCCGTAAGCGAACAGTTCTCTGCTTGCCAACGGGCTTTTAAGCCTCCAAATCAGCCGAAATGCCGTCATTTGTGTTCTAATTTGGGACGGACCGCCGATTTTAAGCGCGGCTCACCCAGGAAACCCGTAGGTAAGGCGCCTGTAATCCGCTATGAAGTTGGAAGATCGCAAGTATAAATGGTGCCCACGTTGCAGCGGCTGCGTGAACGAAGCCGCTAGCCACTGCCGTTACTGTCGAAACGAATTGGTTACCGGCGAGCAAAAAGCAGACCCCTATTTTGGACCCGAGAGCAAATTCGATGCTGCGCGTCGCTGGGTGCCGAGTCTGAATTCACTGATTGAAATGTTGCCGCAATCGAACTTCAAGAAACACTTGCAGGATGGATTGCACATGCGCGGGCGCTTGCAGTCAATGGCGATGTACGATCGCGATGAGGAATCCGAGCGCCAGTTCAACGAATCCAACGTTGGTCTTGAACGCCCACCTTTCGAACAAGAGCGTTCAATTATTCGCGAAGTTTTTCTGCATTTAAAAGATGCCGGTGTCGACATTGAGCCCATGCTGCAAACACCTAAGTTGCGCGTTCTCAAATTTACCAAAGAGTATATGGACGAACTCTATAAAGTGCGCTTGAATCGTCAGACTGATGGCAAAGAGTGCAAGTTCTGCAAAGAGAGGAATGATTCTGCCGCGCAAGCCTGCGAATTTTGTAAATCGAATTTTGTTGATCCGCCGAAGCGTGAAGCGCGGCGATTCAGAAAAAATGCGATTGGAATTTTTCCTCTGGATAAAGGACTGCTCAAAGATGTTCTTCTTCACATTGCGGTCAATCGCGCCCTCACCGGCGGTGCCTGGCGAACCGAGATGGCGGATGTCTTGTCGAAGCATGATATCTGCAATGCGGACGTCGAGAAGGGGCTCGGTGAGCGGCAGTTTCTCATTCGAGAAGATATGCATATCGAGTTGCCTATGTCCGATTGGCAGCGTAGTTTGATGATGGAAGGATTGGACGATGGCATGGATGGCTATCATGCGATTCACAACATCATCGAGATGGGTCAAACTTGCTTGCAGGAAGAGTTTAACGAAGAAGCTGAGCTGGTGCTGAACTTTGCGATGGCGGTAGCTGAGACCCATCGGTTGGGGAACGTTCAAGGGCTGGAAGCAATGCGTGAACCGTTGAAAACTTCCGGCTGGATGGCGCTTTCCCAGCTTTATGAAAGCACCGGGCGTTATGCCGAAGCTGAAGCTGCGCATTCGAAGATGTTCCAATTGGGTCCGTCGATGGCAATACCGGGACTGGACGAAATATTGAAAGCAACAATGGAGATGCTCAGTCCCCAACGCTCGATGCGGCAAGCCGATCTTTGCGTCAAGCAAGAAAAGTATGACGAGGCAATCGATCTGTACAAGAAAGCCCTGTCGGCTCTCGACAAACAAGAAAACAAGCCTTTCGTTGGATTCTCGAAGATGGCTGGTCTAATTCATGGCGAGCCACCATCCTCAATGACTACGCCAACTGCAGAAGATTTCGACACCCCGCCGCAATTGCAAAAAGATGAGCAGGCGAAGCTGAGCGATGTCAGCGATCTTGTGCTTGTTTCTACAGCTCATCGCGTTGGTGTCATGAAGAAACTTGCGGAGGTCTATATCGCGAAAGGTGATTTGGCAACTGCAGGATATGTGCTGGACGAGTCGATGGAACTTGCCGAGCAACTAAACGAGCCGTACCAAGCTCTGGTTGCTGATGTTTGCGAGACCTACGGACGCCTCAATATCTTGCAAGGAAAGCTCCCTGATGCGGAAGCCCAGCTTCGCCGTGCTCTCGAATATTATTCCAGCGTCAAAGATCCAATGGACCCGGATGAATTTCAGAAGATCGTCGACAAGACTTCCGACAGCCTTGCAGACTGCTTGGAGAAGCAAGGCAAGAATGACGAAGCCGCGAAGTATCGCAAAGCTTAGCTAGACGTTTTTGCTGCTATTTCACACCCTTGTGCGAGTCTAGCCGGCTCATAAACTTGTCGGTAACCTGCAAGCGTGCAATAGTTTGATCGAGTTTTGCCTTAAGATTTGCATCAGGCTTCATATCGTGTGCTTCTCTGTATTCGACGATTGCGCTAATCAAGTCGCCCTCTTGCAGAGCCTTGTCTCCGAGTTTCTCTCTGTCTTTTACATTCGCAGGGTCCATACCGAGCGATTGAATAACCTGGTCGATGTTTCCCTTGTGCTCTTTGTTTTCTTTCGCCAGCGATGTAAAAGACGCATGGTGCAGTTGTTTCAGCGCACCCTTAAAGTTTTTACTGTTGCTCAATTCGATTGCGTAATTGTTTCTGGCAATGCCGAGATTACTACGAGCGAAAGTGTAACTGGGGTCCAGTTTCAGAGCTTCTTCCAATTTTGGAATAGCGTCACCGAACTTTTTGTTGTTGATATCGTAAAAAGCTTTGTTGTTGAGTTCGATAGCCTTAGCGGGCGGAGTCTGTTCCGGAGTCGCCGCCAGAACTTGTATGTTTGCCGACAAAGAGACCAGGAGTCCTGCCGGGAGAGAAGCTAGAAGTCCGGAAATTATTAGAAACGCATGTGATTTCAGCATCATGACCCCGCAGGAAGTTTAAACCAGAACGTACTGCCTTTGCCTTCTTCTGACGTTACTCCGATTGTGCCGCCGTGTGCTTCCACGATGGCTTTGCTGATGGCGAGGCCGAGCCCCGTACCTTTCTTTACTGTAGCGTCTTCTTCCGAAACTTGCTTGAAACGCTCGAATATTGCTTTTTGCTGGTCGGCTGGGATGCCCGGACCCTCGTCTTTGATATCGATTTCCACAAACCCGTTTTTGCGTCGGGCGGTCAGATCAATCTTGCCTTGTTCCGGTGAAAACTTAATCGCGTTGTGCAGGAGGTTTATCACTACCTGCACGAGTCGCTCCGAATCACCGCGGATTTTTAGATCTTTCTTCGGCGCATTAATAGTTACTTTCTTCACCTCTCGATGCGCATTCACAGCTTCCAGTGATGGTTCAACAATCGCACTGAGAGTGGTATCAGCAATCGAGATGCGCAAGTGGCCGGACTCCCACCGTTCGATGTCCAGCAGGTCGCGGATCATGTTTACCAATCGGTCTACGCTCTTGTTCAGCAAGACCAGCTTTTGCGAGCCTGATTCGCTCAACTGCCCGTAGACGCCACGACCAAGAAGATCCAAATAACTTTGCACTGAAGTGAGTGGTGTTCGCAAATCGTGACTTACCATCTGCACGAATTGGGCTTTCATCATCTCGACTTCATGTCTGTCTGTGATGTCCAATATCAAACCGATCAAACGTTTTCCGTCGAGCGTTTCAATCTCTCTGAATGAGATTTCGACGGGCACGTCACTGCCGTCGCTTTTTTCTGCCAAGCATTCATGCGCTCTTCCCAGCGCGTTCTCGGTTATATAAGCGATGTTTACTTTGCGCGCGCGTGAGTCGGTGAGGATTGTCTCTACATTTTTGCCTTCAATGTCGCGCAGCTTATAACCGAAAACTTCTTCGAATGTGCGATTGGAAAGAACAACCCGTCCTTCGAGATCCACCATCATCAAACCTACCGGCAAGCTTTCCAGAATTGTGCGCAAGCGTGCCTCGGCTTCTCGCACGACCTGTTCTGCCGCTTTTCTTTCGGTGATATCGTGCGCAACACAGAAGAAGAGATCATCAGGCTCAGACCACTGTACAGACCAAAGCAAATTAATTTCGGTTCCATCAGCACGAATCACGCGACTCTCGAACTCGTTCGATTTATTGCCTTCTCGTATCTCCTGCAACGCGCTCACTGTCGCCTCCGCATCATCTTGGAGAACTATTTCAAGGCAATTCTTGCCGACGAGTTCGGCAGGATCGTAGTAGAGCATGTGCTTCGCTGCGGTGCTGAGCTTAGTAAAATTGAGATGTCGGTCGAGAGAGAAAATAACGTCGGCGGCATTTTCTACAAAGGCGCGCTCTTTCCGTGCCGCCGCATTGAGCGCGTTGGCCATCTCTTTAAAAACGCGGTCGAGGTGCGACAATTCATCGCTGCCTGAGAGCGGCGGGTTGAGCGGCTGCCCGCGACCCAGCCTTACTGAATTGTCCATCAAAATCGCCAGGCGGCTGGTGACTTCTTTATTGAATTTATAGACCAGGAAAAATGAAACAATAATCGTGACACCAACAAAGGAGTAGAGAAGCAGTTTGATTCTCTCTCTCAAATCCGCTTGAGTCTGCGGACTTGTTTTTTCGATTTCGCGTTCCACCGACAAGATGGCTTCCAGCTCTGTAAGCAAATCGCGCAAAATCAACTTTAGTGCAGGGAATTCTGAAGCCATCGCTAGATCGCCGCCATGCTTGAACATGCGTTTGACCTGTTTGAGTTTTTCCGCGCTAACATTTGCTTTTCTCTGTAACTGCCTGAGGTGATTCATTTCCTCAGGATTGTTTTCCAAAAGCTTCTCCAGCGGCGGAACTTCACGCGCGAATCCCTCGCGCAGAGAATAGACAGCCTCCATCCGGCTGCCGCTGCCGATCAGTCCTTCTGCAGTTACACCAGCTATATAACCAATAATCAGTCTATGTATTTGATTTACGTGGTGGATAATTTCGCGGGCACGGACCTCTTTCTCTCGCTCTTTCTCGGTTTCGTCCAGCAGCCTTCCCATCATTGTGACGAAGGTCAACTGAACGCAGACCGGCACGGCCACGAGGAAGAATACCTTTTGGGAAAGTTTTAGACCCGGCTGCATGGTCGGTCCGCCCAGCTTAGCCACCTAACTATACATAGGATAGCCTATCGGCGCATCCCTCTAGGCTTGGAAGGGTTGTCAGGCGGGGTTTCGGGGGATTGTCACGTGAGTGTCATTTTTGGACCTTAATCTTCCATCCAGCCCTCAGATAAGCCCGCTGGAGCACTTTAGCCATCCAGCATTCCCTCACTCAACACTTACTACCGATCTCTATAGCCAGTTGCTGACGCACCCCTCGTGTCGGCAGCCGTGTGCTTCATCCCAGGAGGATGCCCTCATGACCACTCATGTGGAAAATTTCAACGCGTGCCCGAAAGAAACCGATAACTCAAATGCTCTCTGCAACGACGTTTACGATCCAGGGAATAGAAAGGATTTCGACAAACATCGTCCGAACCGACCGAACCATGGTTGCGAATCCGATGATGACTTCAACAGCCACATAAACGACAATCTGGATCAAGATATTTATTGCGGCACCGAGGAGCCGTCGAAGCGTGAAGAGAAAGCAGCCAAGAAATTCGAGAAAGGCGAAGATCATCTTTACCGCACGGAAGATGCGCTGAATGACGCAATCACCTCGATCGATCGTGGTGACAAGGAAGGCGCGACCAGAGATTTGAAGAGATCCGAGAAGGAACTCCATCGCGGAGTCGATGATTATAAAGATGGCTTGAAGCTTCATCCCGACAAGAAAGGCGATGAGTCCGGTGTCAAGGAAGGTCTTCAATCGACCAGATGTGTTGATGCTTCGATTGATGCAGCGCAAGACTTACTCAAGCGTGGATGCACTGCCGAAGCGAAACAGATGATGCAGGAAGCGCTGAAGAATTTGGACAAGAGTCAGAAGCAACTGTCGGATGGTCTCGACAAGATGAACGGTTGCGATAAACCGCAACCCCCATGCAACGACAAGCCGCAAGACAAGCCGCAAGACAAGCCACAAGACAAACCGCAAGACAAGCCGCAAGACAAACCGCAAGACAAACCGCAGCCACCTTGCGACGACAAGCCAAAAGAGCCTCGCAACGATGACAGACCGGATCCAAGAGATCGTGATCGCGACCGCGACAGAGATCGCGATTGCGACAACGGTAATCAGAACAACGACAATTCCAACAACAACGACAACTCAAACAATAACAGCGACAACACCAACGACGATCAAGAAAATGACAAGGGATGCAAACCGAATTGCTGCGAACGCGAAGTTACTATCAACATTACTAATCTCTATGCTAATCCCAGCAACTTTATGGACAGATTGAGACCAGGCAGCAATTTCAATCTCAATCCGGGCGAGTTCGGACTGACTGGATTGGAGCGCTTGCTCGGCAACTTCAATGGAAACAGAGGAATCAACTGGCAACAGTACAACCAGGATCGCAGAGACGATATCTTCAATCCATTCGATCTCGCCAATATGTTGAGCGGTAACTTCATGTACAACCCTGCTGATATGTTCAACAGTGGAAACAGAAATGGTGGCTACAACAACATGTTCAATCCCTCCAGCTTCAATCCGGGTTCTAACTTTGATCCCGTTGCCAATTTCAATCGCAGTGGAAACGTAAGTGATCTATTCAGCACCGGCAATCAAGGTCTGGATATGCTCAATCCCATCAATCACGCTTTGAAGCCGATGGAAATGATCACCAGCGTAACGGACACCGGTAACCCGGCGATCGATATGCTCAACCCAATCAATCATGTTCTCAAGCCACTGAAACTTTTGGGAGGACTATTTAGTTAGTAAACGGTTTGAGATCGGTTAATGCGAGACGGAGAGCGCTTCGGCGCTCTCTTGTTTTGCGACTAATCAACAACCAATTTGTAGCCGACACCGTAAATGTTTTCGAGCATCGACGGTTGGCCTTCGATGTCGATTTTTTGGCGCAGTCGTTTCACGCAAGTGCGCACTGTTTCCGGACCGACGTTTGATTCGGATTTCCAAACACGATCCAACAGATTTTGAGCGCTGAAAACTTGATTGGGGTGGCGCATCAAATGTTCGAGCAATGCAAACTCTTTCGGGTGCAACGTGATTTCTTTTCCGTCACGCGTCAATTTATGCGCTGCCGGATCGAGTTTCAATCCGCCCACTTCGAGTGTGTTGCTTGGTGCCGTCGAGCCGGAGCGTCGCAGGAGAGCACGCACTCTTGCGGACAATTCTTTGAGGTGAAACGGCTTCGTCAAATAATCGTCGGCGCCGCTGTCCAATCCCTTCTCCTTTTCATCGATGGTGTCCTTGCCGGTCAGCATCAAAATCGGAGTTGTTCCGCCCGCGAAGCGAAACTCGCGACAAAGCTCTACGCCTGTGACACCCGGCAATCCCCAGTCGAGAACAATCACGTCGTAGTGATAATTCTTCAGCAATTCCCTGGCATCTTCGCCGTTGTAAGCGCATTCGAGCGTGTGATACTCGCCGGACAAGCTGTCCGAAACCAAATCGGCGAGCAATTTATCGTCATCAACTACGAGAATTTTGGCCATGTGACCGGAGAAACCGAAAGATTGCGCGCAAAGG
>JADYYD010000079.1 GCA_020853845.1 Candidatus Melainabacteria bacterium | reverse complement strand
GAAAAATTGAAACAAACCGGGCAGCGTTTTGTTGCCACCGGGCTGCTCTTCTTTCCGCCCAATATCAGCATGGTTTATCACCTGAGAGATTTTCGCCTGACCGGGCCGCTTTTGCCGAAATCCATCGCCAAGCTGCATGCCATCCGCCAGACACACGAAGGTTCAGACAGCACCAACATATACCTTTCTTCCGTCAATGACGCCGCCAGCGTCAGTTATGTTCTGACTCGCTGGCCCAAGTATTCCGCGCTCGATAGAGAGCTGCCGTTCAAACCGTTTCCATCGCTCTCGCTTCCCTGCACCTTAATCGCCGAGAATGCGAATCTCATCATGGACAGCGCTTCTTACTGCCTCTCGAAAAATGGAGAGCTGTTTGCAAAATTCCGCTGGCAGACTGGTGCAAAACACTTGGTTCCGTACGCCGCAGAGTTGGATATCGTTGATAAGAACGGCAATGAATTGGCCAAGGGACAGAGATTGCAAATCCTCCCAGCCAAGGGCGATTTCACAGAGCAGTCGATGTCGGTTAAAATGCCCCGATTTCAATCATTGAGCCAAGATGTATATGCGGTTTTGCGAATATTCAGTTGTTTCAATGAAGGCATGCTTCCTTTGCAGAAAAACACCCTGCCGATGCGAGCTCTGGGAGTGGACCTTCTTAAAATAAACCCGGCAACATCTGAGCAAGTTGATCTCAGCGATGCTCGCCTGCAATTGATTTTTGAAGACGGCGATCAGGTTCTCATTTTCAAAAATAAGGGAGCAATGCCTGAAGCATATCTGGCAAAGGCGATCGTGCCGGTAAAGTCATCCGCTGAAGCGGCAAAAATAATGGAGGATTCGCACTTCGATCCCGGCAAAACCACCATAATCGAAAGCCCGGGCGCAATTGCCGTTGCAAAATCGGCAGCAGGCAACCGGCAATACACACCCCCCCGAGTCACTCGTCGAGATCCGAATACTGTCCTGGTTGAATATGACAGCAGCGAAGATGCTTTCCTCATCCTCACCGACACTTTCTACAGTGGCTGGCACGCTTATCTGGATGGCGAGGAACAACCGATTTATCGCGCCAATCTCGCTTTCAGGGCCGTGAAGGTGCCGCCCGGAAAGCATGAGTTGAAATTCGTGTTCTTGCCGGCATCATTTTATGGCGGCGGGATTATCGCGATTCTCACTGCATTGGGAGTGCTGCTCGCGAGCCTCAAGCGAAAGAAAAAGTAGTGGACCACCTTATTTAGAGGCTAGAAAGACTGCTTTCTTTCCTGGCAAGAGAAGATCGAGCTACTTCAGACTGAGCAAGCATGAGTTTGATCCTCTCATTATCGCGTATTTGCTCTTTCAATTTTAAAGCCGTCTTGCCTCTGCCCAATCCTACCGTCTCCAGCAGCGACAAGACCAACTTTGCCGCGATCAAGCGCGGTCGTTTGAGAACCAATTTGAAGATGCTTTCCATGTAAGCCCTGGAAGAATGCTTAAGAACCAGGTCGCCGATCATTCTGTCGAATTTGTACAAAATCTCGTCAGCATCATAGATGACCTTCCGGGCGTCGCCGCCGTACAAACCGGTTTTCTCGTGTTCCTTCATGCGCTCGGCAGCTTTTTCATACAGCTCTGTCGTGCGTTTGGCGATCTCTACTCGATCGAAAACCTCCAACACTCGCTTTCTTGCATTTAGTCCAAGCCGCTCTCTTTCTTCTTTGTTTTTGAGCAAATGAATCAAGCTTTCAGCAATAGCATCAGCATTCTTCACAGGAACAATCAACCCCGATTGTCCATGAACGATATACTCCTTTGTGCCACCGCCATCGGTGCCAATCACGGGACGCCCGCAAGACATTGCCTCCAGACATGTGTAAGGAGAATTGTCATAAAGGGAAGGCACGATACAGACATCGGCGGCACGATAATACTTGGGCAGATCGCTCAAAGGAATACGATTTATAAAAGTGACCGATCTGGAGCAGCCGGTGCTGTCCAGCCGCTCTCTAATTTCCGTGAGCACCGACTTTTGCCCGGGCGCGTTCTGCGTGTCGTCGCCGACGATAACAAAGTGCGCATCGCTGACCGCCGCGACGACCTTCGGCACGGAGTCAATCAAGTAATGTATGCCTTTTCGAGCTTCCAGCCGTCCCACGAAAAGTATCGAGGGCGCGGTTCGTTTGAAATCGGCGCGCTCTCCGTCGGGACTGAAATCAGCCGGATCGATGGGATTGTAGACAATATCGATCTCATCCACAGCGATGCCCAGATCGTTGGCGACCCACTGCGCCAGATCAAGGCTGGGAGAGGTGATCACATCTGCTGAAAGCATAGCCATGCGCTCCACCATTGCCACGAATTGATGATCGAAAGTATCTGTGACATTGTGCAAGCGCTCGGCGATAAACTTCGAATGCGGTGTATATAAGCGGACAGTAAGCGGCGTGCATTTGGTTATGGCAGGATAAAAGCCCTCGGCCAAAAGCTCCGGGGTGTCCACGGCATCGAATGGCTCGATACTGTTAAGCTCTGCGAATTTTGCAAACAGCGCCGAATTGGTTCGCATCACGTACCGGCTGTACGGCATGCACAGAGATGTCCAGCCCAAATCTGAACCGATGGGCAGAGGAGTGACGCGGTGAACAGATATGCCGCCATCGTCTTGATGCGCAGGCTGGTTCCCTTCTTTTGCCAGCGCCACTACTTGCACGTCATGGCCGATTGCCTTCAATCCATGGGCGAGATGACGAGTGAAAGTGGCAATGCCGCCAAATCCGGTGTCGGGCGGATACTCTCGAGAGATTAGACAAACGCGCACAGGGAAACCCACAGCAAATGGCAATTATATTGAATGCATAAAGATACCAAATCGCGGCATTTGCATGCGGCACAATAGTGTGCAACCCTGTGAAACAGTATGAAAAAGGTATTACTTACAGTTCACAAATTTTTTCCGGAGCATCGCGCCGGCACTGAAGTATTGACGCTCAACATCGCCAAAGAATTGCAGGTGCGGGGGTATGAAGTCCTTGTCGTTACCGCGAATCCGCCGGATGTAGATGCGCGAAGAAAAGAGGGCGAGACAAGAGAGACTTCCGATTATGAATTCGAAGGCGTGCCGGTTCATGTCATTGAAGAGCCGCTCAGGCTTAAGGACTATCGCTTTTCATTCGAATACGATCACCCGCACGTAGCCGCGCATTTTCGAGAACTTTGCAAGAGTTTCAGACCAGACATTATTCAAATCGTGCATGCACAAAACCATTCGGCGGCCATTATCGATGTAGCAAAGGAATTGAAAATTCCTGTCTATTTTTATTCCACCGATTTCTGGTTCGTCTGCCCCATTGTTCAGCTAAAACGCCCGGATGGAGCGGTTTGTCGCGGACCGGGACCGGGCGCACTCAAGTGCCTGGATTGCTATACACCCAAATTGTTTCCACCCCTGGAGGAGTTTCAAGAAGCCCTCGGGCGCAAGTATCCGGTCACAGCAAAAGGAAGCGGTGGACTGCAAGATCTAGCTGCTAAATCTTTGCATGCCGCTTATATCGCCGCCAAGGCACCCGATGCCGTAGCTTCAACACTGCGTCGCCCGGCCCATTTGCGCGATGCAGCCAACAAAATGCAAGCAATAATGGTGCCGACCAAACTGATGCACGATGTCTTCGTTGAAAACGGCATTAGCGACAAACTCATTCATCACGTTCCATTTGGAATCAGATTGGACGCGCTTTTGCCCTACACTGAGAAAGTACCGTCGGACATAATTCGAATTGGTTTTATCGGGACCTTATTCGAGCACAAGGGCGTAGATCTGCTCATCAAGGCGTTCCTAGCCTTGCCTGAGAGTGCAAAATGCAGCCTGTCCATCTACGGGTCGACCGAACAGTTTCCCGAATATGGCAAGAAACTGCTGGGCATGGCAAAAGACGGCTCAAAAAATGCGGACAAAATTTCCTTCAAAGGCACTTTTCCACAAGCGCAATTTGGAGAGATCCTCTCAAACCTTGACGTCCTGGTGATTCCATCGCGATGGTATGAAAATACGCCCTTGGTAATGCAATCTGCACTGGCCACGAAAACACCTCTCATAGCCACAGATTTAGGTGGAATGGCCGAAATAATTGATCATGGTCAAACAGGACTGCTGTTTAAACTCAATTCCGTCGACTCGTTAAAAGAGCAACTGATGCGCGTTATCAGCGAGCCGGATTTGCTTGCCAGATTCCGCAGCGGCATCAAGGACGAGCGCAGCGTTCAAGACATGGTCGACGACATCGAAAAGATATACGCCTCGAATTAGATTTCAGACATCTCACTTCTGAGATGCTGAGAGCATTACAGCGGAGCGAGCTACATAGTCCGTGCTAACATATCTCGCATGAAAACACTTGTCATTGGCGGCAACGGCTTTATTGGCTGCCATCTAGTCGATCAACTTGTCGAGGCGGGACACTCTGTAAGAGTGCTGGACCGTTACCCGAGCCGTTTCAGAGATCAACTTCCCGCAGTCGAGTATGTCACAGGCGATCTTGGCAATCACGGCGAGGTCGCCAACGCAGTTAAAGAGATGGACTGGGTCTTCCACCTGGCCTACACTACCGGACCTCAAACATCCAATGACGACCCGGTTTATGACATTCGCTCGAATATCGGCGATTCGGTGCAACTTTTGCAAGAATGCCGCCAATCGAAGGTCAAAAAGGTGATTTTCATTTCGTCAGGCGGCACTGTTTACGGCGTGCCCAGGACGATACCTATCGAAGAAAGTCACACAACAGACCCGATTTGCTCGTATGGCATCACCAAGCTGGCGATCGAAAAATATCTCTATCTGTTCTACACCCAATGGGGTCTGGACTACGTGGTATTGCGGTTTTCCAATCCCTATGGAGTGCTGCAAAATCCTCATGCCAAGCAAGGCGTGATCGGCGTTTTCCTCGGCAATACGGCTGAAGGTAAACCAATCAATATTTTCGGCGACGGCGAAATCGTCCGCGACTACATCTATGTCACCGATGCCGCCCAGGCCCTTATCCGCGCCGCGGAATACAAAGCCGGTCCGCAAGACCCCCGCATTTTCAATATCGGGGCTGGTCGCGGCTATTCGGTAAATGAAATCGTGGATGAGATAAAGAAAAACATCGATCGCCCTGTCATAGTCAATCACCAGCCTGGCCGCCCTATTGACGTTCCCGCCAATGTTCTTGACATTAAGCTCGCCAAAAAACATCTGAATTGGTCTGCCGAAACCGAACTGGGTGAGGGTTTGCGCAAGACCTGGAATTGGATCACTTCCTTAAATCCTGCTTAGGATTACCACAGGACTAGCCTTTGGCCAGTCCGGCAAAGCTTGACATTAGAAGCTGACAAGTTGACCGCAAGCTCCAATTTGTAAGACAATTCCGGGTTGTTGAGAGACATATTTCACAAGCAAGTGAAATCGACCGATTTATCAGGAAACAAGCTGTGGCCAGTCCCGATCTTTCAGTAGTTATCGCCGTTTACAACGAAGACCCGCGCAATCTTGTGCGCATGCTTCAAAGACTGGAAGAAATCCTTCTTGCGGTCTCCATCAAGTATGAGGTGGTGTTCGTCAATGACGGAAGCAAGGAACGCACCTCGCGAGCGCTTCGAGACATCGCGGGTGAATTTCCGTATGTAAAGCTGATCAATCTGTCGCGCAACTTCGGACAACAGGCAGCCATCACCGCCGGCATGGACCATTCCCAGGGTCGCGCCGTCGTAAACATCGACTCCGATCTGCAAGATCCGCCCGAGTTGATCCCTAAGATGATGGAATTGTGGAAGCGCGGCTACGACGTTATTTACGCCACCCGCTCGACACGCAAAGACAGTATTCCCAAGCGGCTTTTCGCATTCCTCTATTACCGTATTTTGAGCGCCGTATCTGCCGTGGAAATTCCGCGCGACACCGGCGACTTCCGCCTCATGGACAGAAAAGTCGTGGAAGCATTGCGACGCCTGCCGGAAAAGAAACGCTTTCTGCGCGGGCTGGTTCCCTGGCTCGGCTTTAACCAGATAGGCATCCCGGTCGACCGCGGCGCCCGCGAGATGGGAGAAAGCACTTACACCATCCGCAAGCTGCTCAGGCTGGCGTTTGACGGCATCCTGGCCTTCAGCGTCGCACCGCTTTTCTTGATACCGGTAGCAGGAGGCATCGTCTGTGCAATCGGTCTTCTCGTTCTGGCGGCCACTTTCGGCGTGGCGCCGGCAATGCAGCCGTACATGTTGATCACAGCGGCGATGTGCGTTTTATCAGGTGTGCAAGTGCTGGCAGTCGGTCTTGTCGCTATCTATCTCTCCACCGCCCTGGAAGAATTGCGAGGTCGCCCGGTCTACCTTGTTCAAGAACGGCTCGGCCGCGCCTTTGAAAGTGATTCTCGCTTGCCGGAAATCAGAGAAACCTCAGAGACCTCGACGGAGGAAGACGCGTTAACCGCATCGGTACGCTGATTCCAAGTTCTTCGTTGCGTCAACGCCTCAGTGGGTTGTTTTTATGAGTTTGGTCATATGAGCACAATTGCAATCATCGGCGGAGGCTTTGCCGGCACGCTTACTGCGGTCAATCTCATGTATCAGGCGCATTGCCCGCTGCGCATCGTGCATATAGAGTGCAGCGAAAAACGCAATTGCGGCGTGGCCTTCAGCACAGAGAGCCCGCATCATCTTCTGAACGTACCGGCCGGGCGCATGAGCGCATTCCCCGACGACCCGCTTCACTTTCTAAAATGGGCTCGTGCGCGCAACAAAAACCTGAGCGAGTCATCTTTCCTGCCGCGCCGCCTCTACGGTGAGTATCTGGACGACGTGCTGGAAGCCGGCATAAAGAGTCTGCCTTCATTTGTCGCCTATGAGGCGCTGAGAGGCGAAGCAATTTCCATAAAGCTGATCCAGGACGCCAGCAAAGCAGTCATTAAACTGGCTGACGGCAATGTGGTTGTCGCTGATAAAGTCGTGCTGGCTACGGGCAACTTCAAAGCCGGCATAAGCAGCCAACCGGCGGGCATTAGCGAAACCATCGCCGGTTCCGAGCGTTATTTTGCTGACGCCTGGTCAAAGCAAAGTCCGCAACTTGCCACTACAGATGGTGACATCATGATGATTGGCACCGGGCTGACTGCAATCGACAAGATATTGGAACTGGAAGCCCAGGGATTCAAAGGAAACATTCATGCGATATCGCGGCACGGACTCTTGCCCGCCGCGCATCTCAAGACATCGCTGCCGACTTTCGCGCAAACGGAGTTGCGCTGCGAACTGTACAGCGACTTAAATTTGCTTTTCAAGTCGGTGAAAAACGCGATCCGCAGCGGCTCTTATAAAGACCTGTTTGACAATGCCTCGAGCGTAAATATGGAAGTGAGCGATTGGCGGCAGATCATAGATTCTCTTCGCCCCCACTCGCAGTCGCTCTGGGGTGCTTTGAGCGAAACGCAAAAACGACGGTTTTGCCGCCATCTTAAGGCTTACTGGGATGTTCACCGTCATCGTATGGCCCCTGAGATCGGCAACCGCATTGCAGAATTGCAGCAAAGCGGTCGATTGAAAGTTATCGCCGGGCGGCTTTATAGTGTTCAGGAAACCGCCAAAACACTGGTTGCCACTATCGTTCCGCGTGGCGGCGGTCAACCGATACAATTGAAAGTGGCGAACATAATCAATTGCACCGGATTCGAATTGGATTTCGAAAAAGCAGACAGCGCGCTTGCT
>JADYYD010000078.1 GCA_020853845.1 Candidatus Melainabacteria bacterium | reverse complement strand
TTCCCGATTCACTTCAAGCCCATTATGGACCGCACAGTCAACGTGCAAACTTTGACGCTTCTTTCAGAAGATCCGGCCGGCTATTTCTGGCTGCTGCAAGACAAATTGCCCCGCTTGATGAAGTGCGGATGGAATGATTTCAAAACATGGCTGGGTTTGTTTTCACCGCCCGCGCAGGATGTTTTGCACCAGTTCATAATTGCCTTTGCCGTGGCGGGGATTATTCTCAGCCAGCTAGGGACGGAGCAAGGCTCGAACACATGGCGCGGTCGGGTGACGGGAACCATCTATATGCTGGTGGTGCTGGCCTCGCATTTGCCGTACCTGTTTTTCATCACCGTCGGTCGCTATAACCTGACGGCGATGCCATTTCTCATAGTCTTTGGCGCATGGGGATTGCGCCGACTCAGGCACCTGGGCAATTGGAGCGCCGGTTCGTCGGATGTTCTGGAACTGGCTTATCCTTCCGTTTATCTGCTCTTTGTAATCTTCGTCCTGGCAGACCCCACCGGAATGCTGCTCAATGCTTTTGGTGAGCGCGAGGCTGCCGAGATCGGCATCATTTGCGCAACTGGAATTAAGGCGTTTTTCTTCCTCTTTGTGGTCGGTTTGACCTATGCACTTATTAATAAAACGCAGTCAGGATTTTATTCGCGCTCTCTTAGCAATTTGATTTTGTGCGGGCTGGCGATTTTGACATTCTCGTCTATTTGCCTGCCGGTGCGGGCTCACGGGCGATGGTATGAAAGAGCCAATACTTTGAACAAGCAGGGCGAAGGGATAACTTTCGAATTACTGACACCGCCGGCAGTGGCGAAGGAGGCCCGGTCTGGAAACGCTTATTTGATGATCGATGCGGAAGGTCTGGACGGCATCAACAACGGACTGTCGATTGCCATCGACGGGCAGACTCTTGACGGGCCCTATCTTCCAGGGCTTTCTTTGATCGACGATCAGAATCATTTTGAGCGGCGGGACAATCACCTGACGCGAGTAGCGGAGTGCATTTTCGAAAGCTTTTCCAGCGTGATAAGCGTTTCCAACAATGATATTCGCCAGTGGTTTTTAGTGGCGATTCCCAAAGAGAACACAGGGAAATTGTTGCCCGGCGCCAAGATTTCCGACGATTCCAAACGCTCGATGCGCATTACGATCAAACGCACTGAGCCCGGCCGTACACGTCTTTTCAAAGCACTGCTGCGCGACGATGGCGAGGTCATAGTGCCTGAATGGCAATACTATTCATGGGACAAAGCTTTCTATGGAGTCGAGCGGCGCGGAAATATTTGCGATCCAAGAACGGATCGCAAATTGGAGACCCGCAAGGGCGATGCCGGGCACTACATTCGCTTGCTTTTGCCGGCGCCCGACAACGGGCAGTTGAAACCGGCCCGGAAATTGTCCTTTGAAGAAGTGCACGAGGTCAATGTCGAGCCGAAAGCATCACTTACCAATCAAACATTCAAAACCATAATAATGAGCCCGCTGCCGAACTATGCACCAGGCGATCGATGGCTGGTGAGAATTTCCGGGCGTTACAAAACCAGCGGGAAAAATCTTCCGCCGGGCGTCGAGCTGATTTCCAAGTCGCAGGAAGATAATCAGGAATATTCTTACAATGCGCCGTGGGCACCGCGAATTTTGAAGCCCTCTTCCGAGTGGCACAACTTCGACGTCGCTTGCCCGCTCAGCCCGCAAGCCTTTCCCGGCAAAATGACGAAGCTGGAAGCAAGGCTGCACATGGTCAGCCCGATTTTGAACGACCTGATTCATCCTGTTGAAGGAGATGACATCGTTCGGTCCGGTTGTAAATTTGAAAATGTGCGTATCGAAATCGACAGCCTGCCTTCGCTTCCTTTCGCTGAAAGTCATGCTGTTTATTGATGCCGGAAATTCGGCAGAAATTTGCGAAATTCTGGTTTAATCTTTCCAGTCGCAATTTTAGAGCAGTGGCATGAGACTGGATAAGTGGCTGAAAGTATCACGTTTGATTAAACGCCGGACAGTGGCGCAGATGGCCTGCGACCAGAACCGCGTTTATGTCAACGATCGCCCGGCAAAATCCGGACTGGTGGTGAAGGTTGGCGACCTCGTTCACTTGGAGCTGGGCTCAAGAGCCCTGACTGTAAAAGTCCTGACCGTGCCTAAGGGAGCAGTGCCTGCGCAAGACGCATCTTCCTTATATGAGCTTCTGGAGGAGATCAGGCGTCAAGCGGAAGTCTTGGAATGGTTGGAAGAGTGATGGAAGTCGAGCCCGAAACTTATTTAGCCATCGAGCTGGACGAAGAAAGCCGCCGGATTGTCCGCGAGCTGGCGCTGTACGAAGAGATTAGAGGCGATCACGTGACTCTTGCCTACGCGAAAAACGGCGAGACCTTTGAAAGCGTTTGGATACCGGGTGAACGTTCGGTAGGTGACAGCGTGAATTTCGAAACGCGCGGATTTTCCGTAACCGATGAAATTCAAGTTCTGGTTGTTTCCGTCGATGGTTCTTGCAAACGTCCGTTCGACGAGGGCACCCTGCACATCACAGTGAGCAAACGACCGGGTGTCCCTTCAACTCTTGCCAACGAGGCCATTTTGAACGTCACGCTGGTTCCGTTTATAAGGCACTTAAAAGGCTCGATTGCCTGGCTTCAAAGAGGCAAATCCGCCAAATAACTCAATTTAGTCCGCGTTTACAACTTGATAACAACTCGAGGGCGAGCGCGACTTATATTCTAAACATCCTCACTGCAATCGAAGCGATGCGGCGGCTGAAACAGCGATAGCGGGCGTGAGGAAAGGATTTATATCGGAGGGGCGAGAGGGGGGGAACCCTCTCTCGTTGTTTTTGGGCCCTTTTTCCGCCCCCTTCTGCTTGGATATCACTCTTCAGGTGGGCACAAAATACCCAGGGAAATCACTCCCCTGGGCACCCCAAATTTGCTTTTCACAGATTAAGCTAAAGAGTATATGCTCGATTCAACAAGTAGCTCTCAATCTGTAGGTAGCGGCGCAAGCGAGCTTCGGCGCGGTCTTCTCGAGGCGGCTGTAACAGCCGGCTGGTTGAAAAGACTGCGAGCAAAATCGCTTTATTCAGCAGGTAAAGAAGACCTGCTGCAAACCATAAGCCAGGTTTTCGTCGATGCGATTTTCTCGACCGATTTGCGCATGCCGCGCGATTGCGCCGTCGTGCTTTGCGAACTTCTGGAAAACATCCTCATCGAATGCGAACCATGCCTGAAGGCCGTTTCCAGCCTGTACAGCGAGGTTTGCAAACATCTGTGCGCGGCGGATGACCTTGAACCTCATTTAGATGCTTTGCTCGACCGTGCCGCCAATCTCATGACTCTCACCTGTTTGCGAATCAAAGGCAATCCGCCTTCGCAAGATTTGGAATCGGGTGCTCGAGATGCGCTCAATCGTATTCAATGGTTGCTTCAAAAAAGTCTTGGCACCACTGATGGTGACAGCCGGGCGCTGCAACCATACGGCGATCTTTCCGAGCTCAATGAGAGCCGAGTCATTCTGGAAGCAGTAGGCGAGTCACTCCTTAAAGAAATACTCGATGACGGCTTGAATCTTTTAGAAACGTCCGCGGCGGTTTTCGAGGCCAACGGCG
>JADYYD010000077.1 GCA_020853845.1 Candidatus Melainabacteria bacterium | reverse complement strand
CGTCAGCGTGCGCTTGCGCTCGCCGGCGGTCATGGTCAGAGGCTGGATGCCCAGCGACTTGAGGAACTCGTGGAAGTTGACCAGCTCGGCGACAACGCCGATCGAGCCGACCGTCGCCAGAGGCGCCGCCTGGATGCAGTCCGCCGGAAGGCTCATGAGATAGCCGCCGGAAGCCGCAACGTCGTCGACGCAGACGCGCAGGTAGAGACCCGCGTTCTTGATGCGCAGCATCTCGTAGTAGACGTGACCGTACGCCGAGACGCCACCACCGGGAGAACTGACGACGACGACGACGCCGCCCCACTTCTCCTTGTTGATGAGCACCTCGTCGACCAGCCGCGAGAAAGCCTCGCGACGAGTGGCCATGGTGTCGCCCTTGAAACGCAGCACCGCCACCGGCTTGTCCGTCGCGCAGAGCGCGTCGGCAGGCGCCGGATTCGGGTCATCCGCCGGGTCGGAGTTGGTGAAGCCGCCACTGATCCGGCACTTGAACGCCGTCGAGACGTCGAAGTTGCTCGAGTCGTGGATGCGGAAGAGCCCGTGCTTGTTCTTGAACTTGGCCGTCGAGTTGACGCCGCTTTTCACCTTGGCGCTGATCAGGCCGAGGATGGCCAGACCGACCATGATGAAAACGCCGATGAGGGCGAGGACACCCAAGTCTTTGATGAACTCGAGTGCATTCACCAGGAAGGAGCCGAAAGCATACACATATTCCATATGTCGATTCTCCAGATTTCGGGTTGAGGAAGAAGAAGGGCGGGAGCCTGAGCCCCCGCCCTTCGTGCCGATCACCTAAACCGAGCCGATGCATCTGAGCACCGACCCGGCCGTGCGCTTCGACTTACTCAGCCGCCTTGTCGGCTCGCGCCTTCAAGGTTTCGAGCATGGTCATCGCGTCTTCGTTGATGGCCTTGAACGCTCCGACGTCCTTCGCCTTGTCTTCCGCGACAAGCTCGTAGGCAGCCAGAATCGCCGCGGCAGCGACGTAGGTGACGAAGATGTCACCCTTGTCCTCCGGCACATCCGCCTTGCCGGCCTTCAACGTTTCCTTCAGCAGGTTGACCTTCTCCTGCCGCTTCTGCGTCCACATGACCAGATCGCCGTTGGACTTGCCGCCGAGCGCCTGGTACTTGGACCGGATGAGCGACTTCACCACCGTCGGCGCGAGGCCGAGGAGGTCCTTGGTCGGGACCTCGATCGTGAGCTTGGACTTCGCGTCTCCGCTCTCGAACGTGGCGACATCCGGGATCACTTCACCGACCGCGTAGTCGGCGAGCTTGCGCAGACGCGCGGCGACCTCGGGGAAGCCGATCTCGTCAAAGATCGCCGCCACGATGTACACGCGCACGTAGTCCACAGGGTGCGGCTCGAACTGCAGAGCCACCGATCCGTTGCGCTGCTTGACCAGTTGGAAGTGCGAGCTGTTACGCAGCAACTTCGTCTTGGTGGAAACCGCAGCATCGCGGATCATCATGGCCGGGAAGGACGCGACCATGCTGAAGCCGAACGCTTCACCCGTGAACAGAGCCGCCAGAACGTCGGCATCGATCTCGCCGATCCAGTCGGTCAGGATTTTGACCAGCAACTGAATGGCGGGGAGCTTCTGCTTGCCGACCGCGATGTACTCCTGGGACGGCTTGAAGACACCGGTCTTCTCCGCTTCCAGGATGTCGCGCGCCAGAGCCTGCAGCGACTCGTCTTCCAGTCCGAGGACGTCGTGGAAGATGTTGTGCCGGGACTCGTGGCAGAACAGCGGGTAGTTGATGACGAGGATGTCCAGCATCTCGTAGGGCAGTTGCAGCGCATGCGCGCCGATCGGCCCACGAGAGCCCGGGATGGTGGCCAGACCCGACGCAGTCACCCGCGCCAGGAACACCGCCCCGACCTTCTCCTCGCCATCCTTGATGGGCGACTTCACTTCGCCGGTCTTGATCACCCCTTCAAGGTCGCCCGACCAGTACATCTGGTGGATCTGCTTGAAGAAGAACGCGACCGACGCCATCTGCCGCGCGAACTTGCCGTCACGACGCTGCTCCACGCAGTCCGTGTACACCCGCAGGACGTACAGGATTTGCGCGAGCTCTTCGTCGAGCAGCTCGATCGCCTTTTCGACGATCGCCATCAGCGGAGCGCCGGGATTGCGCTTCGCCAGTTCGGCGATCACCTGCGGCAGAGCCTCCTTGTAGCTCGTGATGAGCTTCTCGAGCTGCACGTTCAGGCTCTGGAAAGCCGGCTGGTACTCGGCTTCCATGTTGGCGAGCGCCCATTCGACGGCGGTCACGAGCCGGCCGAAGCGCGCCTCGTAAAGACCATCGAACTGACGGAGCATCATCGCGGACTGCATGATGTCGGCGACACCGAGCAGCGTCTTGCCGTCCGTGTACGTCTCTTTCGTCTCACCCTGCGGCAGCACCGGAACGATGCTGGCCTGGCCGAGCTTCTGGAGGTTCGACACGATCTCGTCTTCGTCCTTCGCCGTCGTGAAGGCCTCCATCACAGCAGCGATGCCGAGCTGAAAGTCGTTCTTCAGCTCCTGGGCACGCGGGGACTGCTGCTGCCAGTCAGCGAGAAGACCGCTGTGGACAGTGGAGGCCAGTCGAAAACGCAGGGCTTCAGTCTGAGCGACGGCATCGCTCACAATCTGCTTGGCGCCTTTCACCGTGCTCGGCTTCTTGGCGCGGCTGCGACGCTTCTTGCTCTTGTCGTCGGCGCGCTTGAGCACCTTCTTGACCAGAGTGCTGGTGTTGTCGAACGGGAAGTTCTCGCTGCCCTTGCCGACCACCACGACTTGCGTGCGGTGTTCGGGGTTGGTCATTCCCGGATGGTCCGTGTCGGTCTTGGCACCGCCGAGGGCGACGGTGACGTTGCCGACCGAGCAGAGCAACGTGTTTTTCTTGGAACGAGCCATAGTGTTCACCTTTCCTTTTTGGCGCAGCACGAAAGGAGCTCAACGAGAGCCCTTCAATGCCTTTGCCGGTTTCACAGATATGCAGGTCGGCACCATGCCGCCTGCGTTCGTCCCAGAGCGACCGCTCGGAATCAGTCCGAACAGTTGCTCGCCGGATTACTCCGACTATGCAAACGTCCACATCCGACCCACCCTTGCGGCTAACGCAGAGCGCTAACCTGACTCAACCTCAAAGCTAAAACCGGAAGCGCGAACTGCGCTTGTATGGCTTTCGCAATGCAAACGCAAGCGGTCTCTTCGCGCCCCGGCAGAACCAGGAGGTTGGAGTTAAGAGAGTCGCTTAGTGTCAGCTTTTGGTTGGGTTTGGAGGTGGTTCTAAGTAGAAGTATGCAAATGGTATTCGTATGCTATTCAGACCGAGCGATCGGAAGTCAAGAGAGAGCGTGACAGGCGCTTGCTAGAAGTTCTTTTTCAAAACCCCCATGAGTTCAATGCTGGCAGGTATTTATGCTTAAAATTGGCTCTAGGCCAGGCAGCGCAGGTTTTATGAACCGCCGCTCACCCAGCTAGCGCAGTCTCTAATGTTCGCCTTTTATCTCGCCTCGCGCAGAACTAAATTTGCGCATGTTCAGAGGCTAAAAAACCGGCTCCGAAAAAATAGCGCTCCGGAAGGGCAAAAAATCAGCCTCGCCACCCCATTAGAAATTTTCGAATTTTTCTTATGAAAACGGCCAAAACGCCCAACCCGGCTGCGTTTCAGCCAAAAACCGCAAAACGAAGGCGGTGTCAGCCTTTGCGGGCTTTCCATAAGATATTTTCGAAAATTTCTAATGGGATGCAAAAACGATTTTTTCAGCACCCACAAGAACGAGTTAGAAAGCGAGCGAACGCAAAGATTAGCGCGGCCTCACAAAGCTGCGTATGCCTGCACCAAGCAGGGTTTCATGCGGCTCTTACTAATGAGATCGAGATCTGAAAAAGCTGTTGAACGTTCAAAACCCTGTCACAGCCCTAAAAACTTCCACGCTCGCGGGCGTTTTCTCAGTGGCCTAATAGTTTGGTTCCAGAAGGGAAATCTGATACCACATCGTTATCCTCTGTCTCAAATTTTTCCTTAGTGCCACCAGTCTAAAAACCAATATCCAGCCCAATTCAGGTCTAACTCTTCAGCATCACCAATGCTGAAGGGCGGCACGGATTAGCTGGACCAGGTGAACAACAGACCGGTCACGGTGCGTTTGTCACCACAGAGGAGTTGCAGTTCAACATCCAACGATGGAGTTGTATATGAGCAAATCTGAGACTGCCAAAACCCTGGTCATTCTTCTGGAAGGCTACGCAGGACCTGCTGCCGATCAGCCGAATGACAGCGTGGGATGGACGAAGCCCAACCAGCTTCGCCGCGACGGCGAATATCTCTTCCTCATGCGCGAAACGCGCCTGGCGGCCGAGATGTCTGCGCAGAATCCCGTGGCGGTGACCAAGGTCGATGGCTACGTGCGCGTCTTTGACGAGCATGTATTCATGGCCAACCGCTGGTGGAACTACAACAACCTGGACGTGTACAAGTATCCGTACGACTACGGCATCTTCGTCAACGAACTCGTGCGCGGCGCCGAAAAGCATCGCGACGAGACGGCGGACGGGCGGATCATCGGCAACTGCGCCTGGGGCAATCAGCACGGGCGTTTTGCCGGAAATCTCTCTTCCATGCCGGTGGGCTGCTTCGGTTTCATCGACCTGAAGCAGTTCTTCCGGCGCGGCAACGCCGTTTACATCGCCGACGGAACGAATGTCAGTCCTTCGCTGGAGGGCGAGACCTGCTTGCAGGTGATTCGCCTTCACGACGGATTCTTCGTCTTCGACGGCGATGTTCCGGAAGGTTCGCGCTGGTGGAATCGCCCGCACCCGGAGGACACCTCTCGCAAGGGGTGGCCGACGCACGTGAAGGGGCTCATGCGCGAGCACGAATGGCGACCGCGAATCAGGCATTGTGCCTGACGCGACGCCGTTCGCAATAAGCAAAGAACATGCGAGGGCGGTGCTGTGTGGCATCGCCTTCGGTGCCTTTGCGTAATCGAACGGTGGTCGGCGAGCGCTGACTGCCATAGCCGATCCAGCAGCCGTCGGCTGTTGGTGGGTCAGCGCTCTCAATTGAGAGCCTTCGCAATTGAAGGAGGTATCGATATGAACAAAGCAAGAAACATCGGAAAAGCCGTCTGCAGGAAACTGCAGAAGCACGGCAAACTCGGCCTGTTCGCCGGAGGCTGCGTGCGCGACAAGAAGCGCAAGAAGACGCCCAAGGACTACGACGTGGTGACCAACGCCACGCCGGAGGAGATCAAGCGCATCTTCAAGCGCGACACCTGCCTCTTGGTCGGTGAAGCCTTCGGCATCATCATGGTGATTCGGCAGGGCGTGCAGATCGAAATCGCAACGCTGCGCGGCGACGGACAGTACAGCGACGCTCGCCGTCCTGACTCCGTCATCTTCCTCAACGACCTCGACCCCATCGAGGCCCTGAGGCGGGACGCGGAGCGGCGTGACCTCACGATCAACGCCATGTACGAAGACCCCATCAGCGGTGTCATCTACGACTTCTTCGGCGGCATGGACGACATCGAAAACGGCATCATCCGTGCCGTCGGCGATCCGGTCCAGCGCATCACCGAAGACCCGCTGCGCATGCTGCGCGTCGCCCGATTCGCAGCCAAGCTCGGCTTCGAGGTGCACCCCACCTTGCTGACCGCGCTCAAGCAGAACGCCGCCATGCTGCGCCCCGGCACGGCAGTGGCGTTCGAACGCATCGCCAACGAGCTGGAAGGCATCCTGCTCAGCGCGGCGCCGACCGTCGGTCTCGAGCTCCTGATGGAGACGGGGCTGATGGGTCAGTTCCTGCCTGAGATGCTGGAGATGACCGGCGAGAAGGCGATGGGCGATCCCATCTGGCACCCGGAGGGCAGCGCCTGGGTGCACACCATGATGGTGGTCGCGCAAGCGGCGAAGGAAGAGGAGAAGTCGTTCGAGTTCATGCTCGGCGTCTTCCTCCACGACATCGCCAAGCCGCGCACCATGACCACCCGCGTCGAAGTCATCGACGGCGCGGAAGTGGTCCGTGTCAGCAACAAAGGTCACGCCGAGGTCGGCTGCGAGATGGCGAAAGTCATCTGCCGCCGGCTCAAGCTGTCCGCCGACACGACGCAGAGGGTCTCGGAAATCGTGCGCCTGCACATGCAGATGCACGACTACAACGACCCGACCATCCGCCGCAGCAAAGTGAACCGGCTCATGTCTCGGCCGGACATCATGGACCTGATCAAGATGCAGCATGCCGATTGCATGGGCACCGGCAGGCCGCTGGCGGAGCGCCAGGCAAGCTCCCACAGGGAGTACTACCTGGGCTTGCTGGAAGCGATGAAAAACGACCCGACTCCGAGCATGAGGGCAGGCGCCTCTCAGCTCCTGGACGGTCGCATGATCATCGCTCGGGGCTTCAAGCCTGGCCCCATCTTCCGCGTCATCAAAGAAGCCGGTTTCGAAGCGCAGGCGGACGGTGAATTTACCGATGCCGAAGGCGCCGAGAAGTGGCTCGATGAGCGCGTGGAAGGTTACCGCGCGATGACGCAGGCTGACATCACGGCTGCGCTGGCTGCTCTCACAGCCGACGCCTCCGAGGTGAAGCCGGTGATGGCACCGGTGGTGGCGGGCAGCACTTCTTCGTCCGGGCAACCGGGCACCAAAGAGTGCTGCTAGTCATCGAGGCAAAACGCGGCCGGCGGCGGTTCGAGCGCTAACACGCAAGAACTGCTGCCGGTCGCTGACTGCAAGTGCAAGCTCGCCAGTGCATGCTCGCTTCCCAGGAGTGCAAGCTCGCCAACCCAACTCAACTTCACGCGGGCGAGGCTGTCCCGCAAACTTCCACTCGGAGCACTTATGAAAATCGAAGTTTCGTTCGATCCGGTTCGCTTCCTCGGCAACGTCCTCATCACCTTCGTCGCGGGTTGCTTCGGCAACGTCGTTGCTGCGCTCATCGTGGCGGCGATCACACCCTCGCTCGACGGCGGCAGCCTGTACGCGTTCGCCGGGCTGGTCATGCTCGCCATCTCGATGGTCTTCGTCAAGATCGCCGCGGCGTGCGTGATCACCATCGTTTCGGCGATGGCAACCTCGACACCGCGCTCCACCACCCTCTGGGCGGCAAGCGCCGGTGCCGCGGCAGGGTTCCTCTTCACGCTTTTCGTCGGCGTGAGCTGACGGTCTGACGCAAGTCAAGCCGGAAACAATGAAAGGAGGTCGTGTATGACCGATGGCAATGACACAGACTACGGTGCCTGCACCGTCGGGCTCAACCCGATGGTCTACAGGCAAACCGCAGGCTCGAAGTTCTCGCACTTCGTTTCGGAAAGCGGGGACAGCTTCGAGGAGCTGCTGAAGCTCATCGCCGCTTGCCTCGCCGCCGTGGACGCCGCCGTCACCGTGCTCCGCAAGGAGGACGGTCGCATCATCAGCCTGAGGCTGCCCGAGCCGCTCTGCCAGGGTCGCTTCTTCTCGAGCATCGTCAAGCTCGAGGCGGGCATGACGGTGCGCTCGGTGGTCGGCGTTCGTCCTGGCGGTCTGCCCGGCGAGCTGCCCTACATCCAGTCCGTCGTCGTCGGCGCCAAGAAGACGCCGACCAAATGGGTGGATGTCATCCTCTACCACAGGGATGCGCTGGAAATCGCCGAACGCACCTGGACACCGCCCGGCGCAAGCGAGCCGGTCACGGTGGATGCCGACTGGCAGGTGATCAGCGTCAACGCGCACATCCGCAAGGAAGGCGCGCCGCTGGCACCACCAGCAATGGCACGCAACCACGCCAAGCACTTCGATCGCCCCGAAGGCGTCGGCGGCACTGCGCGTCAGTTCACCGGCGAGGATTACATGGAGTCGCTGCTCTTCTGGAACAGCCACGCCATGGTCGCAGGCGAGGACGAGGAGTAATATCCTCGCTCGCCTTTCAACGAACAGAAGGGCCGGTTTCGCACCGGCTCTTCTGTTTTTCGCCCATTTTCCACTATCCTATATAGTTTTTCACACCCCCGCTTGGGTTTCCCCCATTTGGGCATCCAACAGTCTAGGTCTCACGACTTTCATCTTGATTGAAATGCGCGGGAACTAATCGCTCATCCCTCAGTCAAGCCAAAAGAGTTACTCAAAGAGGTATTTGTCTTTATGAATAAGAGAGATTTGAGTCTGGCGGCAGCGATGCTCCTCGTGCTTGGCGTCACCACTGCTTGCAGCAGCGAAGCGGACAAGCAAATTTCCGAGCAGCAAAAGCAGATCGAAAGAACCGCGGATGCTCAAAAGGAACAGGTCGACAAAGCTGCCGATCGCCAGAAAGATCAAATTGAAGAAGGAGCGGATCGGGCTAAAGAAGTTGCTGAAGAGAAGTCTGATTTGACAAAAAAACAAATCGACGCTGCAGCGGATTCGACCAAGCAAGCAATCGAAGACACTGCCGATGCTAAGAAAGACGCTTTAGAAGTAGAGAAGAAAACCAACTAGTTCCTTTGTCTTCTGAAAGCCAAGCTCGGAGACGTGCCGAATTTCGTCTCCGGGCTTTTCTATGGCAAGAAATTTTTGGAACACTATGGTTTGGAACATTTTGGTTTGGAACACTATGGTTTGGAACACTTTGGTTTGGAACACTCTGGTTAAGAACAATCTGAATGGAACGTCTCGGTTTCACGCTCTGCCGAGGGGAATTCTACGCAAGAGCTGCAACGGAATTGCAATGAAAAATTCTTACGCTCGCAGAAGGTCTTTAAAAACGCGAGCATATTATGGTCACAGAAAATCTGGTCAACTCTTACATCGCAACTGGACTGGCCGCCTACGAAAGCGGACAGTTCACCGCCGCCGGCAAAGCCTTCTTCGCCGCATATCAGAAGTCGAAAAACTACAGCAAGTCTGATCCGCGGCTGGCATATGTTTATGCCAATCTCTCAATGTTCTACTACCAGCAAAAGCGTTTCAAAAAATGCGAAAACCTGCTGCTGCAGGCAATGAAAACCCTGATCTCTGCCGATCAGTTTCATACTGCTCTTGCTGAAAATGTCCGCGTACAACTCGGCAACGTTTATCTCATGCAGCAGAAATATCCGCAGCTAATCGGCTTTTATCGCGACTGCGTCGACCGTTATCAACGCGTGGGAAATTTCGCTGAAGCGTCGAAACTGTATGACCGCATCATTGAAATCTACTGCGCGCTAAGCAATATGCGCCAGGCCGAAAGCTGGTGCCTGCGCGCCATCAAAGACGATCAGAGGTTTGAAATGGAGCAAGAGCCGGAAGCAAAAAAACGACTCGTCAGGCTGGCATGGATCTACACCCAGCAAGG
>JADYYD010000076.1 GCA_020853845.1 Candidatus Melainabacteria bacterium | reverse complement strand
TTTCCTCCGCCCTGTCTTTGGCGGTTTCTTTTTTGCCGTCTTCTGCGGGTTTCTTGCCTGATTTATTGCGAGTTTCTTCAATGTGCTTTTGAAGCATATTCAAGTCAAACTTGCCTGTTTCGTCATTTGTGGGCGGCTCGACTTCTTTCTTAAAAACATTGTCGAATAATGAGTCGGCACTATCCTTGGGCATTTCCTGCGGTTTTTCAGGCTTAGTCTCCGGTTCGGGTGCTGTTGCAGGCGCAGGCTGCGCGCTCTCCTGCGGCTTGTTTTCGGATTTGGCTTCTTCCTTGGCACCATTAGATTCGGGCTGTGATGCGATTTTTGTGTCCAGGTGCTTGGTGTACAAATTGCTCATGAACAGTATGAAATCGTCTTCAGTGCAGACAACCGGCGTGAATTGGCGGTCGGCAAAATATTCTTTTAGAGCCGACAGCCCGCCTGCATGCTCGGGATTCACCATAACAACGGTGATTCTGCTTCCTTTCTCATTGACAGGGACCATCATGTGCTCACGCAACTTCGATTCCGGAACTTTCTTGAGAATCTCCGCCTGCACGTCGGTGCGCGCCAGACTCACATAGGTGACGCCGTATTTCAATTCCAGAGCATTCTTAAAATGGTGCTCGTATGCCAGTCCGAGTCTTTGCAGTATGACGCTGAGCAGCTCGCCTGTGCTTTTTGCCTCTCTTTCAGCCAGGCGCAATTCTTCGGCGCTTATTTGACCGTTGTCGACCAAAAGCTCGCCGATGGATTTTTCCACTACTGACATTGAATCCGCCTCTTTTTAATAAGCCGTCGGTCCGATCGGCTGGAAGGTTCGCGTGCCGGACTTTTTTGGTCGCCAAGAGTCGCTGCGGTGGAGCCGTCCCATCATTTGTGCCCGCTGCTTTTTTCTATTAAACAAACTGTAGAGGCAGAAAGATACGTTTAATTATGGTTGTGTAAGAATAGCTAGCAAGCAGGTGAGCTAACTCCATCTTTTGGGCTTTTCGAGCCATTTATTATCTGCACCATGACGAAGAGAGCATGACCAAAGAAGTCCAAAAGTCAAAGAACGAAGAATTGGTCAAAGAAGAGCCGACCGATGACTCTCATCCCAATCGACCGATTCCTACTGCCTGGGGTTATCGAGGCTTCGTACTTGTAAGCGCCGCTTTTATCATTTTCGAGCTGATTTTCGTCAGTCTGTATTCGACGACCTCATGGTTTTCGACTGATATTCGTTACCTGGGCATTCCCGTTGTTCTCGTGCTTTTGCCAGTTGCTCATCAAATTCTTCTTTCATTCGATCGAAAACCGTTGCTGATTGCGGTTTCTCCTTTGCGCAACGGCTTGCCTCTTATTCTCTACTGGAACTGGCTGACATTGGGCGAGTCGGCTCTTTCCATCGGTCTGAGAAAAGTTGCCTATTCATCTATTGATGAATTGAAACTGACCATATGGGGCAATCTGCATATTCGCACTCGTGCCATCCGCCGCGGAAACGATCTTTCGTCCGCAAACGCTGATGCGCAAACGGCGGAGCCGACCGATTTGATTTTTAAGTTGCCACTAGGAGTGGTATCGCCGCAATTTCAGCGCCAGTTGGTTGACACCGTTAAACAGGCCAATCCTCACCTGGTGACAAACAAGCGGTTGGTCAAAAAATTGGCTCAGCAAGACATTTCCGCCAGTCAAATGATTGGTGTAATGGGCGCTGCAATTATGCTTATGGTTCTTATCGACCTCGGTCAGTCGTCATACACATATCTGGATGTTTTGAAAAACTATTACAACGCGGACTTGAGCGCACGCAAAAATAAACAGGCTGATGCTGAAAAATATTTCGGGCAGGCCGAAATCTTGATGAGAGAAGCGTTGCCGATGTCCTGGATTAAAACGAAATTTTTCGAGGAAGGCAACGGTGCTTCCGGAGTTAAGATAGCTCGCGCTGAAGCGCTCTGGCACATGGGCAAACAGCAGGAAGCCATTGAGACTTGCAGAGAAGCGCTCAAACTTTCACCGAAGGCATTTCGCATCAATTTGAGACTGGCTCGCTGGCTCAATGCAACTAATGCTCCTGCCGATGCTCGCAAAGAAGTCGAAGAAGCCATGGAAATAAAGAAAGATTCTTTCCTGCCGCGCGGCTACATGGTGGCTTTGGAGGATGAACGCACAGGAAGCGCGGAAGCTCAAAAGCGCTACGAAACATATCTTAAGGAGCTCGATGAAGAGCTTTTCGGAGAGGAGCCGGTATGGCCGCCCGGCGGCGAGCGATTTCTTCATGACATCTGGTATCGCGAGGACTTGACATTCGTCTTCGACAGGTTGTTAAAGCTCGTTCGCCGCTCTTGATTTCTGAAACTTGTCTCAAGTCTTCGCTCCTGCGTAGGGGTATCATCCTCATGCAAAGGCTAATAACAGCAGTATTTAAATGGGGTTGGCAAAAGGTTCATTCGGCGTAGTTCTGGCGGCACTCTGCCTTTTGGCGGCGGTGGAAGGCTGGCTCGCCCTGGCTCACCCATTGGCTCGCCTGCCCGTAGCCACAATCGAGCAGGGTGAAGCCTTCAACTCGATTGCCGGCATCAAGAAAGAAACAAGCGATTCGAAGAAAGAACCATATGTGGTGCTGCTGGGAAGTTCGCTGATGGTAGCACCGGTAGTGCAGGCTGAATCGCAGTACCGCAAACGGCCATTGAAAAGATTTTTCGAGCGCAGAGCTACTTTCTGCGAAAACGAGCTGGACTCGCAGTTGAAAATTGCATACGGAGTGCGTCCGGATTCTTCGGGTGGCGTTCCTGTCCGCATTTATAATGCCGCTGTCGGTGGTGGCATGGCTTCTGATGATTTTTTTGTCGCGCGAGAATTGCTGCAGTCTAAAAATGTCCCGGCGGCCCTTGTCTGTGGCGTCGCTCCTCGCGATTTTCAGGACAACCTCGTGCCCGGGAGTTATTCGACAAGCGCCTTTCAAGTATTTGCAGACGTTTCCGATCTGGGACGGGTTTTCTCAGACAAGAATTTGTCGCAGGAGAAAAAGTTCGATATTGCCCTTGGACGTTTTTCCAGACTCTGGCGCAATCGCTCTGAGGTGAAATCATATTTTGGTTTGGTTGCGAAGAAAACTATCGAGAAGATTTGCCCTTTCATTCTTTTCGAAAAGTATGGACCGACTCTTGCATTGTCCCGCCAGAAGAAGGGTGTTTTCCCTGAAGAAGTGCATGGCACGCCAATGGCCTATCCCGGTTACGCAATCGACCACTATGACAGCGTGAAGACCAATCAGCAGTATGTTCGCAGTTACCATCCAATCAACAAAAAAATGGTCGACGAGCAATTTTCGTATTTCAATGAAATGCTCGATCTGTCGCGCCGAAAAAATGTAGACCTGATGGTTGTGAACATGCCGCTCAGCCGGGCGAACAAAGAGCTGATTCCGCCGGAGTATTACGCAGATTATTTGAGTCGCCTCAAAACTGCTTGCGCTGCCAGGGAAGTTCAATTTATCGACTACAACAACGCCGAGTGGGACGAAAACAGTAATTTTATCGACACCGTGCATATTCAACCGGAAAAAAGCCCGGCCTTCTTGCAAG
>JADYYD010000075.1 GCA_020853845.1 Candidatus Melainabacteria bacterium | reverse complement strand
TCTGCGCATCGAGCGAGCCGCGCAAAAGAGCGTCGCGCGAAGAGAGAAACGATTCAAGCGCAGCGGGCGAATTGGCCATTTGCTTCATGATGTTCGGCATGAAGCCCATGCCCTTTTCCAAATTTCCGAGCATTTCCTGGGTTTTCCCAGTCATCTTTGTCGTATCAGCCAACTCCAAAACGGGCATTTGAATACTCCTTGAAAAAGTAGAATCAGGTTTAACAGGTCTGCCTAGGCTTTCTGTGCAGTCGGCGAAAGAACCTGTGTCACCAGTTCTTGTGCCTGCAACTGTATTTCTTTCAAGTGCTCTGCGCTCTTGAAGCTTTCCGCGTAAATCTTGTAGACGTCTTCAGTGCCTGAGGGTCTGGCAGCAAACCAGCCGTTCTCAGTCGTCACTTTCAATCCGCCGATTGGCTCGTTGTTGCCCGGCGCTGCCGTAAAGCGTCCAACAATTTTCTCTCCGGCAAATTCTCGCGCTTTTACGTCGTCCGGCGAAAGTTTCTTCAACTTCGCTTTTTGATCCGGCGTAGCCGGCGCATCAATTCGTGCATAGTGCGGAGCACCGAATTCGCCGGTCAACGCTTCGTAGTGTTTGCCTGGATCTTTGCCGGTGACGGCTGTGATTTCGGCAGCCAGCAAGGCGAGAATGATGCCGTCTTTGTCGGTTGTCCAAACGCTTCCATCCATACGCAAGAAACATGCTCCTGCGCTTTCTTCGCCACCAAATCCAAAGGAACCGTCAATCAATCCGTCGACAAACCATTTGAATCCGACCGGCACTTCAACGAGTTTTCTTCCCAGTTTACTGGCAACACGATCGATCAAGCTGGTGCTCACGACAGTCTTACCAATTGCCGCATCCTTGCGCCATTCTTTGCGGTTCTGGAACAGATAATCGATCGCGACGGACAAAAAATGATTCGGATTCATCAAACCGTTCGGTGTCACGATTCCGTGTCTATCGTGATCTGTATCGTTGGCAAAAGCAATGTCGAATCGTTTGCTGTGCTCGATCAGCCCTGCCATCGCATATGGTGACGAGCAATCCATACGAATCTTGCCGTCCCAATCAACGGTCATGAAGGAAAACGTTGGATCGACAACATGATTGACGACCTCGATCGGCAATTTGTGCGTCTCAATCAAACGCTCCCAATAGTGAACTCCGGCACCACCGAGCGGGTCGACACCGGCTTTGATACCAGACTTTTGAATAGCTTTGAGGTCAATTACAGATGCCAGCTCGCTTACATAAAGCGTTGTGTAGTCGAATTTGTGAGTAGTGGCGGCGCTCATTGCCTGGCGATAACCGACGCGCTTCACACCGGCTAGGTCCTTACCTAAAAATTCATTCGCTTTCTTTTCAATCCAGGCAGTGACATTCGTGTCCGCTGGTCCGCCGTTTGGCGGGTTGTATTTGAAACCACCATCCTGCGGAGGATTGTGGGATGGCGTGATGACGATACCGTCGGCAAGACCGCTGGTGCGCCCTTTGTTGTACGTGAGTATAGCCAGCGATATTGCCGGGGTCGGCGTGTAGCCCATCTCATGATCGATCATGACATTGACTTCGTTGGCTGCAAGCACTTCCATAGCGCTGGCAAATGCAGGCTCCGAAAGCGCATGGGTATCGATGCCCAGATACAGCGGACCGGTAATGCCTTGCTCTTTGCGATAAAGACAGATTGCCTGCGTGATCGCCAGAATATGCTCTTCATTGAAGGCACGATGGAAGGCGGATCCGCGGTGACCGGAAGTTCCGAAAGCTACTCGCTCGGCTGCGACATTTACGTCCGGCTTTTCACTGTAATAGGTTGTGATAAGGCGTGGCACATTGACGAGCAACTCCCTTGGAGCAGGCTTGCCGGCTAACGGGCTGAGCATGAGATATCTCCTGAATACCGATCGACTTATGAAAATAACAGCCACATATCATAGCTAGAGATGCATCGGACATCTACTTATCAAGTGCATTTTGCAAGTGGTTACACGGCCTTTTCGGCGGACAAATCAAAGCTACTAAACGAAAACGGCAGCAGGGCAGTGTTCTATTGCCTCGCAAGTAATCAACAGGATACTTAACGTAGCTAACTGTGCCGATTGATGTCTGTCATAATGCGGGCAGGTAAAGCATTAAAGTGCCGGCCGAGTAAATCAGCGCGGCGCATCGCACCTTCATTGGGGGAGCCGCAAATGGTTACTGCGACTATCGAACATGCATTTCCAAAGCTGAGCGAGGACGAATTGCGGCAATTGGAGCCAATAGCGACTTGCCAGTTGTTTGATGACGGCGAATACGTTTTCAAAGCAGGTCAAACTGAAATTGATTTGTTCGTCGTCAAAACCGGTGCCATCGAAATACGCAATCCTTCAGACAACGATGCGATAGTCACAGTGCACGAGGCAGGCGGCTTTTCCGGCGACATCGATCTGATCATTCGTCGTCCTCCAATTGTTTCAGGCATCGCCCGCGGCAGAACGCACGTTCTCAAAGTTCCTGCCGATCGTTTGCAGGAGGTCATGATCAAAGTTCCGAAACTAGCGGACAAATTGATCACTGCATTTCAAATGCGCCGAGAATTTCTCACCCAAATCGGCAAACTGGGAATGAACGTTATCGGCTGCGGGTTGTGCAGCGACACAACGGTGCTGCGCGAATTTCTGCACAAAAACTTTGTGCCCTTTACCTGGTACGACAAAGATACTGAAATTGGAAAAGCGGCAATCGAAAAGTATCAAGAGTTTCCTATCGTCCAACTTCCCAACGGTCAGGTTTTCGTCCGTCCCGATCTTCAAGATCTCGCTTATGAGTGCGGTCTCTGGCATGAATGCCCCAGCCAGAGCGTCGACGTCGCCATTATCGGCGCCGGACCGGCAGGCTTGGCAGCGGCTGTTTATGCTGCTTCCGAAGGTTTGAATACACTTGTTTTGGATAAACTCGGACCGGGCGGACAAGCAGGCGGTTCTTCCAAAATTGAAAACTTCATCGGATTTCCCTCAGGGCTTTCTGGTGCAGAACTAGCGATGCGCGGTGTGTTGCAGATGGTCAAATTCGGAGCGCGTTTGATCGCTCCCACGAGAGTCGAAAAATTCACGCCGGGAAAAACTGAGAAAGATCCGCATGAATTGACACTCGACTGCGGTGCGGTTATTAGCGCAAAAACAGTCTTGATTGCAACCGGTGTTACCTGGAGAAAGCTTGATGCTATCAATGCGCAAAACTATGAACGCGCCGGAGTGTATTACGCCTGCACAAACGTGGAAGTGATGTTGCACGATACGCAAGATGTAGCGGTGGTTGGCGCGGGCAATTCCGCTGGTCAGGCAGCAACTTATCTTGCTGATTGCTGCCCTTCACGCACAGTGCATTTGCTCGCCAGGGGCAAGTTCGGTCCGAGCATGTCCGAATATCTTTGCCAGCGAATCAGGGCAACAAAAAATATTATCGTCCACGAAAACTCTCATATCACAAGGGTTAACGGCGGCAATTATTCAATTGATTCTGTCGACCTGATGGAAAATGGAGAAGAGAAAAATCTCGCGCTCAATGCTGTCTTCGTTTTCATCGGCGCGGAGCCTGGCGCAACTTGGTTGCCTGAAAGTGTGAAACGTGACGACAAAGGATTTATTCTCACCGGAACAGAAGTTGCCCAATCAGGACACTGGCCGCTGAAAGATCGCATTCCGTGCCCGCTGGAAACAACAGTTCCCCGGTTGCTGGCAGCCGGCGATATCAGATCGGGAACGACTAAGCGCGTTGGATTTGCAGTCGGCGACGGTTCGCTTGCTGTCACATGCCTCCATATGGTAATGCCGGAGTAGGAAACATCAGGAGCCCGTTGGCCCTTAATGCAATCTTCGTTTTGGTTGTAAACAGAAACAATCTACTACAAGCAGACCTTCAATCCTCTTGGCAACTCCAAGCATAGACCTGGTTTTGATTTCGGGGAAATTACTGCTCAAGAAATCGAGGCAAGAGGGCGTCGTATTTTTCGAAACATTGTAAAGTTTGTCAAGCGCCTGAAACGTAAAACCTATACTGGTATTAGCTTCTCACTTATGATTGCCCCTCTTCGTTATGTAGTAGAAACAGCCACCCGCTGAGTGGCGCACCAAATTATGGAGTCAATCATGAGCACGGCAACCAAAGTAGGAACCCGCGGTATCGTTCAAATCACTCGCCAACCTAACGAAGGTTGGATGTGCTCCGTTTCCTTTTACGGCAGCGATCGTCGTTCCAATCAAGTAGTTTTGGACACCAAAAAGACCATCGAACTGTTTCGCGCACTCGGCGCTCCGCTTCCTGTCTCCAAGAAAGACATTCACGTAGTTGAATTCTTCAACGGCGACGTTGACGCAGTCACACCGTTCGGTCTTTAATTTCGAAACCTGAAAACAGCGGCTTAACTCGCAGGCTTGCTTGTAGCAATCCGATAGAGAGTGAAACCCATCAGAACAAAGAAGAGCACACCTGCAAGTTGGTAGCCTCCGGCACCAAGCACATGCGTAAGGGTGTGCTCTAAACTTATTTTCTGCAAAAATGCGTATATAGGCTCAGGAATCGAAAGCAGCGCGATGATAACTCCAGCCAGCGCACCACCGGCAACTAGACCGGTCGCGAACAAGCTACCGCTTCCCAATTCATCGTCTTCCGTCTTCTCGCCTCTGCGCTTAGCGGTGAATTCAACGAACTTTTTGATACACCCGCCGGCAAAGATGGGCAGGGTTGTAGATAGTGGCAAGTAAGCGCCGACTGCGAAGTTCAATGCATTGACTCCGCATAGCTCCATCGTGATGGCAAGAAAAACACCGACGAGAACGAAATTCCAATCGAGGTTGAATGACAGCATTCCTTTGATGAGAGTCGCCATCAGAGTGCCTTGCGGCGCCGGAAATTTATCGCTGCCGATGGCGTGAATAATCCCCTTTGCCGCCATATCCGGCGAGGGCACGTCGAGCATTTTTACCGTCAAGCCGATGACTATTGACGCGACTACCGCACCGATAAACAAACAAATTTGCTGATTGCGTGGTGTTGCTCCAACGATATATCCTGTCTTCAAATCTTGTGATGTGGCGCCACCATTGGCGGCGGCAATACAAACGATCCCACCGACCACCAGCACCATTGGTTCATACAAATGACCGGTCATTCCGAAACCAATGAATACGAGCGAAGTCGCCATCAAAGTCGCAATGGTCATTCCTGAAATCGGGTTTGAACTCGAGCCTATCAATCCGACAATTCGGCTGGATACGGTAACGAAGAAGAAGCCAAAAATAACGACGAGAACACCGATAAGCAGTTTCTGTAGGATCGAATCGCCTGGTATCTGCGGCAGTGCCATCATCAAGATAACCAGTACAACAGAGCCGATCAAAACAGTTTTTACCGAGAGATCTTTCTCTGTTCTCAAAACCGCATCGGCCGAGCCTTCAGTTTTGAACGAACCAAGGCTGTCTTTGAATGACGAAATAATTGTAGGGATGGTCTTCAGCAGTGTGATGAAACCACCGGCTGCTACCGCACCGGCACCAATTTGACGCACATACGCGCGATAAACGGCTTCAGCAGTATTCGCAAAAGTATGCGTAGTCGGATCCCAATTTCCGGTGCCGCCAACCGAGGTCAAGCTCTGCAGATAACCCAGCTTCACAAGTTGCTGCGCAATCGAATCCATAGGCACCAAACCGGCGAGAAGTGGTATCAAACCAAGCCACGCCAGCACACCACCGGCCACCAATGTTCCTGCAATTCTAAAACCAACGATGTAGCCTACACCCATGTACTCAGGTGTGATTTCTCCATTGACAGTCGCGGAGGGGAGATACTTATTGGTTTGCTTCGTGACGTATGTCGGCGCTTCCGCTATGATGTGCAGAACTTTCTGAAGCAACACATAGAGCATCGCGAAGCCCAAACCGAAGTAAGCGGTTTTGGCGGAACTGCCTCCTTTCTCTCCTGCAATCAGGACAGAACCACATGCAGTGCCTTCCGGATAGGGAAGATTGCCATGCTCTTTCACAATGAGAGAGCGCCGCAGCGGTATCATCATCAGTGTGCCAAGCACACCACCAAGTGCCGCAAGAATAAAGATGGTCCAGTAGTCGAAAAATGGCGCTCCGACACTGTCTCCCTTTTCCGTAAGACTGAGGAAAAGAAATCCTGTCAGTGTGAAAACAACGCCGGAAGCAATCGATTCACCAGCAGACGCAGTGGTCTGGATGATGTTGTTTTCAAGGATTGTCGTTTTGAGAAACTTTCGTCCGATTGAAATTGCCAATACCGCAACGGGAATTGACGCCGATACGGTCAATCCTGCTTTCAATGCCAGGTAAACAGAAGCCGCACCGAACAGGATACCGAATATGCAACCGAGGATAACAGCCCTCGGAGTAAGCTCCTTCACAGCCGCTTCGGCGGCGATGTAGGGCTTGAATTCATGGGTGGTCTCTTGCATTGCAAAAGCGTATCAGGTGCGAGCGCTAATGGCAAAGTGAATCGA
>JADYYD010000074.1 GCA_020853845.1 Candidatus Melainabacteria bacterium | reverse complement strand
GCGCCAAGCTACGTTTTCACGATCTGTAGCGCGAGCGACATCGATTGTAACTGGCAAGGCAGGCATGCCACAAAGTGGACTTGGCGCAAAGCGAATTGAGCCAACCACTTGAAATCCGGCTTGTTAAGCGGCATTCAAGATAACTTGCTGAAAAACTCGCGCGCACCTAGCCAAGTGTTTCGTATGCGAACTTCGCTAAGTGTCATGCGTCCCAAAACCTTTGCACATCATGCGTTTTGAGCGAATTATTGACAACCCTTTTCTGTGGAGTCTTTTTAGAGATGCGCAACTGAACAGCAATTCGAGCTTCTGACAACTGCGGCTCATAACTATCTCTTTTCTGAATTTTGAAACAGGTTCCTCTCTGTTAAAAGCTCTAAAACCGCTCTTCCTTGAACAACACCTGGCTCTTTTTCTATTTTTTACTCCTGCCTTTCCTTCCAACCCTGTGAGACCCTAGACACCTCGAGCAACTGCTCCACCCTCTGTGAGTTCCGTAATTGAGATTCGCCCTGCCCGCGAGCCTCATGCTCACCGTCTAGGTTTCTCCAGCAAGTTACGGTCCGCTTAGGCTAAGCGTCCCGTGTTCGTCAACCACCCCCGCCATTTCGTGCAGCCTTTTTTAAGCGCGAATTCACCCAGTCTCAACCTTCGGAAGGCAGAGAGACTGTTACTTGCCACGCTTGTCGCCAGCATCTTTTTCGGCTGTTGTTGCAGTCGACGGTGACACGTAGCTGGGTGGGAAATGGAACTGTCCTCGGCTTGGACGGTACCTATCGTGGCGTCTCCATGGTGGAGGCGTCCTTCTTAACCAGCACTGCCGGTGGTGTCGTTCCATCACCAGGATTTGCATTGATGCTCCACGTCTGTGGAGTGTCTTTGCGCGTTCCTTCCATCGGCAGCTGCAAACCTCAGCATTGAAAGAGGAGCAATAAAAATGGAAAGCACCAACAACATCCAGAAGCTCAAGGGCTTCACGATTCGAGCACTGAAGTGCTACATCAAGGCTCTCGAGCTCGGCGAAGGCGTGCGCGTCTCTCAGCGCGCTTTCCGGTACGAGCTGTCCGCCGACGGTCTCACGGCCCGCGTCATCCGCACTGCGGACGGCAGCGAAGTCGAGGGCACCAAGCGCACGATCGAAGATTGGGCGAAGGTCGGCAAGCCGGCACGTCTCGGTCTCATCGGTCTGAAGGCCAAAAAGCGGGATCTGCGTGAGCAGGGCGCCCGGGTGATGTTCGATCTGAACGTCATCACCGGAGAAGCCGGCCTCACCCGCGACGGCGAGCGCATCACCAAGTTGCCCGTGTCGGGCAGCGAGGAGCAAATCGACGCTCCGACGACCATCGAAGGCTGGGCCGAACTCGGTCGCTCCGTCGAGAAGCCGCTTTTCGAGCAGCTCAAGGCTGCCCGGGAGTGGGGTCTCAAGGACGCCGAGCAGAAGGTCTGGGACGAGATGGTCGATCTCGGCATCGTCCGCGAGAAGGGCGATACCGACGGTTCCGTCCAGGCGTAAATCTCACGCGTCACTCACCAATCCCGCTCCAAAGGCTAGAGTTGAGTTCTAGCCATAAGGGCCCCATGTTGCAGAGAGTCTAGGAGACTCTTTGCCTAACAAAAACGAGGCTTACTATGGACAAAAAGTCTATGAAGTGGCTCGGTTGGATCGTGTTCGGCCTGCTCGTTGTGTTCGCGTTCACTTCTCTGAACAAGAGCGGTGACACGAGCGCCAACGGCGCCCAGCCGGTTCCTCCGACCGTAATTACGTTCTCCGAGGCGCAGACGCAGATTCGCGATTCCGCGTCTACGATCAAGAGCGTCACGCTTCTCAAGTCCCCTCAGGGTACGGTTCGAGAAGCAATCATCGAGCGCACGGACGGCAGCCGCCAGTCGGTTGTTGTCCCCGGTGAAGCGGGCGCTGCAAGCCTGCTGACCACGCTCAGCACCGCCAATGTCAATCACCTCGCCACCGAGGCTCCGAAAGAGAGCTCCGGCGCAGGCGGCGTGCTCAGCATCATCATGAACGTCGCGTTCATGATCCTGCCCCTCATCTTCATCTTCTGGCTGTTCAGCCGGATGCAGGGCGGCGGTGGAATCCAGCGCCAGATCGGACAGTCCGGCGCCAAGAAGATCGAGCCTTCGGCCGATACCAAGACGTTTGCCGACGTCGCCGGTGCGGAAGAGGCGAAGCGCGAGTTGATGGAAATCGTCGACTTCCTGCGCGACCCCTCCGAGCTGCGCGAAATCGGCGGCAAGCCTCCCAAGGGCGTGCTGCTGATCGGCGACCCGGGTAACGGTAAAACGCTGATCGCCAAGGCGGTCGCCGGCGAAGCGAAGGTTCCGTTCTTCGCCATCTCCGGCTCGCAGTTCGTCGAGATGTTCGTCGGCGTGGGCGCGTCCCGCGTGCGCGAGTTCTTCGACACTGCCCGCAAGCACTCGCCTGCGGTTCTGTTCATCGACGAAATCGACGCGGTCGGTCGCCAGCGCGGCTCCGGCATCGGCGGCGGCAACGATGAGCGCGAGCAGACGCTCAACCAGTTGCTGGTCGAGATGGACGGCTTCACGCCCAACACCTCGCTGGTGGTGATCGCTGCCACCAACCGTCCGGACGTTCTCGACCCCGCGCTTCTGCGTCCGGGTCGTTTCGACCTCCAGGTTCTGGTCGATCACCCCGACGTCATCGGGCGTGAGCAGATCATCCAGATCCACACGCGCAAGAAGAAGTCCGCCAAGGACTTCAGCGCGAAGGTCCTGGCCGAGCTGACCCCGGGCTTCTCCGGTGCGCAGTTGGAAGGTCTCACCGACCAGGGCGCGCTTGTCGCTCTGCGTCGCGTCCGCACCGCCCGCAAGGAAGCGGTGAAGGGCGGCATGAGCCCGGCCGACGCCAAGAAGGCGTTCCCCATGGAAATCACCATGGCGGACTACGCCGAAGGTATCGACCGCGTCCAGATGGGTCCGGCCAAGGAAGGTCGCGCCAAGCGGATGTCCGAGAAGGACATGCGCAACACGGCGTACCACGAAGTCGGTCACGCCTGGATTTCGCAGGTCATGCACGACCTCGACAAGGGCGGCGACCCCGTCTCCAAGATCACGATCGTGCCGCGCGCACGCGCGTTGGGTTACACGCAGTCGCTCCCCAAGGGCGACCGCTACAACTACACGCGTGAAGAGCTCCTGGCTCGCATCATGATGGCGATGGGTGGCCGAGTTGCTCAGGAGATCTTCCTGAACACCATCGACACCGGCGCTCAGAACGACTTCGTGCAGGCGAAAAACATCGCCTACAAGATGGTCACTGAGTTCGGCATGTCCGACCTCGGTCCGATCTCCGTCAGCGAAGGCGGTCAGGGTCCGTTCCTCGGTCGCCAGATGGCGATGGGTTCGGATCCGGGTCCGGAGCTGAAGAACAAGATCGACGCCGAGTGGTCGAAGATCGTCAACGAGTGCTACCGCGCCACCGTCGAAATCATCAGCAAGGACAAGGAGGCGTTCATCCGCGTCTCCGAGGCTCTGCTGGTGAAGGAGACGCTGCTGGCTGACGAGTGGCTGGCGCTGTACAAGGGCTCGGAGTGCGAGACCAGCGGTGACGAAGTCGTCCAGAAGGCGATGGAGCACTGCGTGACCGGCGACTGCAAGGACTACGGCGTGACCGTCCCGGCGACCCCGGCGGCGGACACTGTCGAGCCTCAGCAGCCCGCTGCTGCCGAGAAGACCGACGGCGACGCCGGTCCGACCGAGCAGAAGTAAACGCGCTCGAACGAAGGGTACGCAGGGCGACGCGCGAGCGCCGTCCTCAGTGCTCTTCCTCAGGTAGGTGAGGCACCACATTCGGTGCCTTGCCTTCCTGCCCGGAAGCATCGACAGATGATGCGTCCGGGCAAAACGCAGCGGGAGTCAAAGCCCGGTCTGCGGCCGCTTGAGGTAAGCAACCTCTTCAGCCGACGGTAAGAAATCGGCGCACGGACGCTGCATGCGAATTCTCGCTTGCAGAAACGCACCAGTTCAAAAGACGCGATGCGTTCCAAACGCATGCATGCGCTTCTGCGTCCGCACACTTTTGAAATGCGAATCACCGCCGAATCCTCGGCGGAATTCACTTGGAGTATCACTATGGATCTCATCTCGATGGCGTTCAGTTTCGCCAGCTTCAATCTGGGTGGTATCGCTGCGATGATCGCGGGCCTGGCGCTCCTCATCATCGTGCACGAGTTCGGGCACTGGCTTGCAGCTCAGATGCTCGGGTTCAAGACACCCATCTTCAGTATCGGTTTCGGCAAGCCCTACTTCGTCGTAGGTCACTGGCGCGGCACCGAATTCCGCATCACACCATGGCTTCTGGGCGGTTACGTCGCGCTCCCCGAAATGGGAGACGAGTCGAGCGCCAAGGAGTTCATGAAAGCCAACGGACTGGAACCGCAAGGTTTCGTCTACCAGCGCAAAGCCATCTGGAAGCGCGCTGTCGTAGCCGTTGCCGGCGTGACGATGAACATCGTTCTCGCTGTCGTCCTGCTCTTCGGCATGTTCGCCATCAAGGGCGTGCCGACGCAGGAAGCCGTTCCCAACACGGTCGTCATCTACAACGTCGACTCCACCAACGTCACCATCGCTCGCGACGCCGGCCTTCAGGGCGGTGACCGCATTGTTTCGGTGGACGGGCGTGCGATCAAGACTGTGGACGACGTGCGCGACAACCTCGCATCTCACAGAGCGCTGCCGGTTCTCGTAATCGTCGACCGCAACGGTCAGACCGTATCCGTCACCCTCACTCCCACCGCCGAAGGCAAAATCGGCGTAGCCATGGGACCCGAGGTGCGACAGACTTTCAAGGAAGTCTCTGTCGGCGAGGCGGCAAAGCTCTCCGTTGTCGGTACGTATAACGGCGTCACCGGCATCCTGAGCGGCTTGGGCATGATGGTCGGCATCGTCGAGAAGCCGGCAAATCTGCCCGACGGTGCCACCGACGTGCACGCGATTGTCGGCATCGTTCAGTACGGTGCGGACATGTTCGCGCAGGGCATGGCGCCTTTCGTCATGTTCCTGGTCATGATCAGCCTCAACCTGGCGGTGTTCAACTTGCTGCCCATCCCGATTCTCGACGGTGGGCACCTGGTGTTCCTCGCTCTGGAGAAGGTGCGCGGCAGACCACTCTCGCCTCAAACGCAGGGTCTGCTCTACCAGATCTTCTTCTTCCTGTTCATGGCTTTGCTCGCCTTCGGCTTGTGGAACGACTTCACAAAGCCGATCGGGCGATAAGTCTAAGACAGGTCAACCACGACATCACGCGAGTCAGGCAGCGCTGTTCGAAAGGACGGCGTTGCCTGCTCGATTTACCACCACCGCGGCCCAATGCCGCTTCTCGTGCGGTTCTATGAACTGCAATGAGGCTGTACTATGAACGAAATTTTGCACGCCAGTTGGCCGATTCTGGCGATCATCTTCGCCCTTTCGGCGAGCATCACGCTGTTCTCCAAGCAAATCGCGGACTTCCTGTTCGCGCCCAAGCCTGGTGGACACCCGTTTATTCAGGTCCTCAAGCTCATGGCTTACATGACGACCTGGCTCTTCTTGCCGATTGCCAGCGCGGTGGTCGCCCTTCTGAGCCTCGTTGCTCTGATCGGCGCTTTCGCGTGACCCTGAGCTGACCCGAAACGTCTCTGGTGAAGGGGTGGAGGTGCGACATAAGTCCATCTTCACCCCATTCACCTCGGGCGTTTCTTTCTTTCAGCCGCTCTATTAATGACTATAGTATATCAAGGGTCGAATTCGGGACGAGGCGCACCGTCAAGCAGCAGAAGCGGCGCGATTTTGTCTGGCAAATTAGCACCCGGCTGGTAGAAAGGCGGATTGCTCCGAAAGCACATAAAATAAGAAGCGCGAGCGTGAGTTTGCGACTGGTTTGTGAAAACGCTCTCTAAGCGGTTTTTGCAATACCGCAGTCGGGCGCTCAACTGGTTTGCCAATTAATCAAACCTTCTGAACCTCGCTCAACACAGGCGTTTCCAGCAGTTGGTGAGCACAGCCGTGCACACCTGATCGTTAGCGCGCTATAAGCAGTCTCGACAAAACGGCAAGAAAACTCAGGCAGGTTCTTCCTTTTACCGGTTACCAAGGGATAGATTGCAAATACATTTTTCTCCTTGCGCACCGAAAAACCAAAACTCAGAAGCAAATTCCCGCACACCAAACGCACCGATTTCCGCCCGACACGCTCGGTCCTACGCTCACCGTTCACCGGTTTTTGCCCGCAATCGGCCCGACGCGGTTTGATGCAACCGCGCCAGGATGCTTGCGGCGTGAAGACTATCAGGAAAATTCCGACCACGTTTCTCAAAGAAGAGATGGTGACTGACATGTCTTGCAACAAGCGCACGAACCGCCGCAGCCGCTCGCTCGACACCCGCCGCGAATCCGCCGAAATCGAATGGCGTCGGCTGGCGGCCGAGTTCGACGAACACCGAGCGAGCGAGGCATTCGGAGCCAAGGCGAGCCGCCGCAATCGCCGCGAGCGCAAGCTGGACGACAAGCGCGACCCGTACCGGTAAGTGGCGGCGCATTGCACATCTTGTGTCCGGTAGCAGTTTTAATCGCGCTGGGCAGTTCGAAGAGGCTCGCTAACTCCAGCTCATCAGTATCAGGACCCGCAAGTTCTAACCTCAGTCTGCCCGCGCCTTCGCAAAGGCCAAAACAGCGCAGGTTTTGCAAACGGCTACAAAGGTGCTCGAGAGAGCGAGCACGAGAGGACTTACAAATGGCGACCAAGGCTAACACACAAACCGGTAGTATCGTTCTACCGCTCGAAGATGTGGTCAACGCGTTCAGCCCGTACAAGACGGGAAAACAAAACGCTTTCAGTTGCACTTCCGATGCGCTGCAACGTGCGGCAACAGCGCTAGGCAGCGACGGCGACTTGCACATCGAATGCTTGCTGAGCACGCTCGAATTCTTCATGCGCAACGGTGCCGCGTTACCGTCGAACTTCGACACACTTCTCTTCATCAGCGAGATCAACTCGCTCACCAGCGTCCACTATCGCGGGCGCAAGGAAAAGGCGGTGCGCACTTACTTGCGCGCCGCCGCCGCGCTCAGGGCCTACAACGTCGCCCGCGGTGCCGAACGCGAGCTTCTGAACAGTGCTGACGCAGAAACGGTCTGGGACAGCGGCAACGCAGGAGCGGCGCTCCGGGAAGAGGTGCTGGAAGCGATGGTGCGTTTCAACATCAGGAATCAGAGCTTCGAAGAACATCTGGTGATCAAGCTCATTAACGTGAAGAGGGAAAAGAAGCAGGACACGCACACGCGGCTGGAGATCGCGGAGCTGAAAATTATCATTGGCAACGAAGATCTTGTTCGGGAGGCGCATGAAGATCTGACGAAAACGCTGCCAAAGCTGAGCAGCTACAAACAATTCTGCCTTGCGTCGGAACTGCTGGGACGGGCGTGTTCGATTCAGGGACGGCATCACGACGCCGTTACCTGGTTCTCTTCAGCTCAAGTGGGGCGCCAAAGCGACAGCAGCGAACTCGCGCAAGCCTTGATGAACAAAGGCGACCACGAGGCGGCGGCCCGCATCTACAGAGAGCTTTACAGAAAAGAAGTGATGCGGCGCAGCGAGTCCACCCGGTGAGTGGTGCGACCGACAGCAAATAACGCCGGGCGCTCCGGTGTTCAACCAAAAACGGAAAACTTTCCGCGGCGGTCGGAAACCGCCTGAAAGGACACATCGTGCAAACATACGGTATCGTCTCCCTCATTCTTTTCGCCGTCATCGCTCTGGGCGCCTTCAAGGTCTGGCGCGTCATCGTCAACGGGCTCAGCAAAGTCGTGAAGAATCCGAGCCGCCAGCCGGCCGTCCGCAAGGTCGCGTTCCTCTTCGTGGCTCTCACGGTCGTCTCGATGCTGACGCCGTTCCTGCTCCCGTTCAACTCCGGCATCCGCATAGTCATCTACGCCGCCTACGCACTGTATGCGGTGCTCGGGCTGAGCCAGATCTGGGACTGGGTGAGCGGGCTTCTCAACCGCGGCAAGACGCCGTCGGGCCAGTAAGGTCCGCAACCAGGCAAGCATCTGTTTAGGAAACGGTCGCGCGTGCGCG
>JADYYD010000073.1 GCA_020853845.1 Candidatus Melainabacteria bacterium | reverse complement strand
TTCATGCCGCCGGAAGCCTGCTGCCAATCGAAGTTCTCATTAATGGCATGGTAGCCGTGCTCGGGCAAAGACAGTCCGAGGAAAACAATCGGTTTGCCGAGCACTTCCTTCATGCTCACGACTGCTCCTATCGAGCCGCCTTCGCGCGTGAAGGCCGGTTCCACGCCAAAAGCTTCCTTCATTGCGCCGACTGCAGCATCCGCAAACGGTCCTTTAAATTCGCCAAGAAAAGGCTTCAAGCTTCCTTCGCGCTCAACAACCACATCCGGTGCTTTCTCTTTGACGAATTTCGCCAGTGCTTGAAAGACCTTTTCCGGGTCTTGATCGGGTACAAGGCGCATACTGACTTTTGCTTCAGCTTGATGCGGCACGATAGTCTTCACGCCGGGTCCCTGATAGCCGCCGGTGATGCCGTGCACTTCAAATGTCGGCTTCGCCCAAATTCGCAGCGAGCCATCTTTTGCATCATCAGTGCGCAGCAAATTCAGCTCATGCGCTTTTTTGAAACCATCAATAGTGAAGCCCGATTTGACAAATTGACTGGCCTCTTCATCGCTCGGTTCGCGCATGCCGTCGTAGAAACCAGGTATATGGACTCTGCCGGTTTTCGCGTCATAGCAATCATTGACTAGCTGGCAAAGTTCGCCAATCGGGTTTCTCGCTAGTCCGCCCGTCAGCCCTGAGTGAACATCCTTCGTTGCTGTTTTGAGTTTCAACAAAACACCCTGCAAGCCTCGCAAGCCATACGGAATTGCCGGACGCTCGCGTGAAACCCAGATGGTGTCTGAAATAACAATCGAGTCACAAGCAAGTTTGTCCTTGTTCTGTTTTAAAAACTCTTCGAAATTCGGACTGCCGATTTCTTCTTCCAATTCCCAAACGAATTTGATGTTGATCGGCAATTTGTTTTTGTGCGCGTAGTTGGCAGCATAGAGCACGGACAGCGCCGGACCTTTGTCGTCGGTGCTGCCGCGCCCTCTGTAAGTATCGCCGTCAATCGTCATAGAGAACGGCTCGGTTTTCCATTCGGACGGATCAGCAGGTTGAACATCAAGATGGTTGTAGACCAATACTGTAGGAACAGATTTGTCTGACATGAATGAAGCGATCACAACCGGATTGCCCTTGGTCTGGACAATTTCAGCCTCACCGCCCATGCGTTTCACCAGCGCTGCTGCACTGTCGGCGGTGCGCATGATTTCACCCTTGCGCTCCGGGTCCATTGAAACTCCGGCAAGGTCGACCATTGTTTTCAAATCCGATTCGAACGATTTGCGCGAATCAGAAATGTACTGAGCGAGTTCTGTTGTGCTGTCGACTGGCATGACGCTTCTCCCAAATCAGTTGCGCACTGCTTTTCAGCGCGAACGATTATGGTGGACCAAAGCGTCCTATATTTCAACAATTGACAATTATGGCGAGAAAAGGTTTGGGCTGCGAGAACTGACTGACTAAGCGACAACCGTGTTCGGAATGGTTTTTGGTTTTGCTGCCGGCAATGCGGCATTGAGGTCGTCGAAGATTTGCGAAACTGGGAAATAGCCTTCCATACGGTAGGTTTCAGTCAATTGGTCCGTGCGGGGAGCAATTACCGAAATGGTCGGGTAGTCGGTAAGTTTCAGGTGCGAAGCCATGCGGCGGGCGTTTTCATCTTCGTACGGTTTGCCCACAACAAATACTGCACGCTGGGAAAGGCTGGCCATCTTGTGCTCTTTGTCAGCTTGCAACTCTGCCATTTGCTTTCTGAACATCGGCGAGTTGTTGTCGCCAAAAACAACAACCATCGGTTTGTCGTTTTCTATTGCTTCGACGAAAGCCTCGAGCGAGTTGTTGCGCCAGGAAATCGGGCTGTCCAGTCCATGCTCGAAACGCTCGGATCTGTCGATTACTCGTGAAACTTCCGAATTGTTGTAGCTGACCATCTGTCCTTTTTCAGCGCCAGAACCCGACGTCAAATAGCGGTGGTTCTCGGGCGAAACGGACGGTACTTCGTTGACCGGAGCAAAGTATTGCTTGGTTACAGGCTGGCCGTTGAAGGTTTCTTGATTAGCGTAAAGCTGTGGAACGTCGGCATTTGTTCCTCTATATTGACGCGAGCTATTGTCGCCACCGCACTTCATAGAAGTCGTAGAAGCGTTGCAACGTCCGCCCTCCGGATTCAAGACGGAATCCTGGCGAGCGTAGCCCCAGGCTCTGGAGCCGATTCTGAACTCTTCTGTGAGCTTTTCGCCGTTGGCGATGGCAAATCTGGTGAAAGGCAAAGTTGCATCTTCCACTGTAAGCAGCGGCTTTTCTCTGTTGCGAGGAGCCCAGGCGCCGGAAGCGTTCGAATTCAGAAGTTGACCGTCAAAGACGGATCTGTCGTCCATTTTTTCGGGCGCATAGGTGTTTACGCCGCGAGCGGACTCTAGTAAGGTCATCAGGCTTCCTCCGGGGTGTCCGGCCGAGAAAGAGGGAACAGGTGTTTGTCCAACTCTGGTATCTAGCCGAACGAGGGATAACCCTGGACATAAAACAGGGACATTTAATCTATTTTGTTGAGAAATCTAAAAACACGCCCAGGTGGACGTTTCAGCCTTTCCTGTGCGGATTTCAGCGTTTCGAAGGAAACTATTCCGTAGGCACTGGAGCACGGTCGGCCATGGTCAAATGCAGACCGCGTGATTCCATTTCGGCAAGGAAAAGTTTCACCGGAACGGAGGTTTCCTGACGCAAGACCCCCCTTTCCTTTATATCGCCGCGGGCAATCATCTGGGCAATGATTGAGGCCGGAAACGCGGTCATGCGCATCATTGCGGACAAGCGCTCAGCCTGATCGGAAAATTCGATGCCTTCCCATACGAATTGTCTGGGCTCTTTGTCTTTCACGCCTGTCACAGTAACGCGCAAGAGAATGACGTCCGGCTCGTCTTTCGACAGTTTCTGATCGAGCAAATGAATGAGCAGTTCGCGAGGCACGACTTTGCCGCCCTTTAATTTGATTTGCTCCTGGCTCATCAAACCTAATTCCTGCAAAAGAGAAATTTGCTGGCAATGTCCCTTATAACGAATGGTCTTATAGTCCAGATGCTGGATTTTGCCTTCGTATGTCTTCGGCAGTGTCGAGATGCCGCCGGAAGTGGTGAAAGCTTCCAGCGCGCCGAAAGGTTTTGGAAATTCGATTTCTTCGACTTCGGTAAGCGGCGGCACCTGCATCATCCGTCCGTCACGAATAAGTGTCACATCTTCGGCGTACTCGTTGACCAGTCCTTCTAATGCAAAGGCGTGGCTGTAACCGAGAAAGTTGTCGCCGTCCACAGGCAAGCCGCCTACGCGAATGCGAATATCGTACAGCTCGTCCAGCATATCGGCGGCTGCAACAGCCAGCATTGATACCAACCCCGGAGCCAATCCAAGATCCGGCATGATGGTGATCTTGCGCTCTTTAGCGAGATCGTTGAGCAAAAATGTTTTTTCGACAACCGACTCGTTGCCGCCCAGGTCGACAAAATGTGTCTTTGCTTCGAGTGCCGCTTTAGCCAGTTCGTAATTGTTGTCGTACGGAACGCAACTGATCGCCACATCAACGCTCTTCATGAGCGCGATGACGTCATTCTCTTTGGTAATGTCGAGTTCGACAGGAACAATCTTGGGGTCGTTAAGCCGCTCTACCGCGTTTTTCACGCACTTGGCGTCTTTGTCTGCCACAACAACTTTCTCGACCTTGGGACTTCTAATCAGGTCGTAAACTGCGGCATACCCCATGCGGCCGGCACCAAGCACCAGAAATTTCACTTTCTTTTACCTCGAATTGGACTGCAATATTCTACAGCATTAGTGAACTGACCGGCGTTTGCCGCCATCGATGCAAATAGTCTGACCGGTCACGTACTGTGCTTGTTGCGATGTTAGAAATGCTGCGACTGCGCCGAATTCGTCGGCATCTCCCAGGCGTTTTGCCGGAATCGAAGCGACGTAATCGTTCATGTACTCGTCCTTTGATTGCCCCGTCAGTTTGCGCCTGGACTCCATAAGCTCGTCGGTGCGGGCAGTTTGAATAAGCCCCGGCGCCAGGCAATTGACCGTAATGCCGTCGGCGGCAACTTCGTCGGAGAGAGTTTTCAACATGGCTGTCACCGCCGAGCGAATACCATTTGACAAGGCCAGATTGGCAATCGGCTCGATTACGGAAAGCGATGTCACAGTTAGAATACGCCCCCACTTTTTCTCTTTCATGGCCGGCAAAAAAGCCAGATTCAGGTCCACTATCGGCAAAAACAGCTTGTCGAAAGCCTCTTGCCAGTCGGCACCATCTGTTGCCTGAGCAGCCTGAGTTTTCGGACCGCCGACATTGTGCACCATGATGTCCAGATTGCCGAATTTCGCCTGCACAAACTCGATCAATTTCTTTCTGTCCGAATCCACGCTCAAATCTCCGGCGATGAATTCGACTTTCCCCTTGGACAGTTTCTTCAGAACATCGGCTGCTTGCTTGAGCTTTTCCTCGTCACGAGCGCTGATGATCAAGTCTGCGCCTTCTTCAGCCAGCGCTTTGGCAATGGCAAAACCCAACCCGCGCGAGGCAGCGCAAACAAGTGCACGCTTGCCTTTGATTCCGAAATCCATTTTTGAGCCCCTGCTTTCTTTTAGATCTTGTACTTATAAGAAATTGTTTTCGCTTCCGAGAAAAACTCCAGGCTGTAGCGTCCACCTTCGCGTCCGATGCCGGAGGATTTCATGCCGCCAAAAGGAGTTCGCAGGTCGCGAGCAAACCAGCAATTTACCCAGACGAGCCCCGTGCGTATGCCGTTGGACACGCGGTAACAGCGATCTACGTCTTTGCTGAACACCGAGGCCGACAGGCCATAGGGAGAGTCATTTACCATTTTGAGGACTTCTTCTTCCCTGGAGAATTGCACCACCGGCAGTACCGGTCCAAAAATCTCTTCCTTGATCAATTTGGAATCGCCGGGCAAATCGCAAAATACTGAAGGCGAAAGAAAATATCCTTCGCCAAGCTCTTTGATGCGCTGCCCGCCGGTCATCAGCTTGCCTTCCTTGCTGCCGATTTCAAGATAACTCTCCACTTTACCCAGATGTTCTTTGCTGATCAACGCTCCCATTTGAGTCATGTCTTTAGTAGGATCACCGACACGAATTGCCTTGACACGCTGCAAAACCTTGTCCACGACTTGCTTCTTGATGCTCTCTTCAACAAATAGGCGCGAGCCGGCCAGGCAAATCTGACCTTGATTGCGATATGCGGCTCTCACTGCTGTGTCCACCGCGTCATCAATGTCTGCATCGGCAAAAATTATCGTTGCGCCTTTGCCGCCCAATTCGAAAGAGACTTTCTTGAGAGTCGCGGAAGCGGCAGACATAATTGCCTTTCCGGTGCCGGTTTCGCCGGTGAAGGAAATGGCGCGCACATCAGGATGGCGAGTGAGCGCTTCGCCGGCGCTGTCTGCACCCAGACCATGAACTATATTCAAAACACCTTTCGGCAAGCCGGCGAGCGAAACGATGTCGGCAAGAAGAAATGCGGTGTACGGCGTCCATTCAGCCGGTTTCAATACGCAGGTGTTGCCCATTGCCAGACAAGGGGCAATTTTCCACGTAGCCAGATAGAGCGGCAAATTCCAGGGCGTGATCAGGCCGACGACACCCAGCGGTTCGCGGCTGACGATATGCTTTTCACCGGGAGCGGATGTGTACACTTCGTCGCTGAGTGACTGCGCATAATCCGAAAAAAAGTGAAAATTGAGAGCTGAGCGCGGTATATCACCGGTCAAACTTTCCGTTATCGGCTTGCCCGTGTCGAGCGTTTCCGCCTGCGCCAATTCTTCTTTGCGCGAAAGGATCAAGTCACCGATGCGACGTAAAATCTCGCAGCGCTCTTTCATCGACATGCGCGGCCATGGCCCATTTTCAAAAGCATCTTTTGCGGCTGCCACTGCTTGATCGATTTCTTCCTTGCCGCCCAGAGCAACAGTAGCGTGCACTTCTCCGGTAGCCGGATTGAACGATTCGAAGCTCTCGCCGGACTTGGAGGCGACATAGTCGCCGCCGATAAAATGATGCAAGTGTCTGACCTTGCGCTTCACTTGTGTAGTCACGCTCTGCTCCTTTGATTTGACTAAGAATTTTTGCCGGCGGTATCACGTGCCATCGCAATGGCTTTAATCTCAATATAGTTGCGCCCCGGCAGATCGGCTACTGCAACCGTAGTGCGTGCCGGTGGGCATTCGCAGGTGAAATGCTCCGCCCAAATTTTATTGTACCGATCGAAATCGTCCATTGTTTTGAGAAAAACAGTTGCATCGATCACGTCTGAAAGCGTCAGTCCTGCCGCCGCAAGAACAGTGGACAGATTCTTCAAAACCCCGCGCGTCTGCACATCGATGTCATAGGCAGTCACTTTACCGTCGGCATCGAGCGTGATGCCTGCTTCGATTCCGGTCTGAGGATCGCGGCAGCCCTGCCCGGCGACAAAAATCAGATTGCCGACCTGCACTGCGTGCGAATAAGAACCCAGAGCCTTGGGTGCGCGTCCTTCCGGATTGATTTGCTTGCGTCCCGCCGACTGCGTCGCTGTCATGGGCATCTCTCCGATATATGAGGCTCTAAATAGTACCAGAGCCGCGACTTACTTATCCGCCTTAGTAATGCAGCTTGCTTATCCAGCCCGTATGTTTTTGCGAAACGGTCTACAATATCTCCCCTATGCCGACCCCCTACTCGATAATTGACATCTCGCAACCAGTCTCTTCGGCCACAGCCTGTTTTCCCGGCGATACGCCATTCAGTCGCCAGGTCAATTTGCGACTTGAAGAAGGCGCCACCGTTAACTTGACGTCTTTCACCATGAGCCCGCACGTAGGCACGCACGCCGACGCCCCCAGCCATATTCAGGGGCGCATGGAAGACACTGAAGGTATGGCATCCGGAATTCCGCTGCTTCCTTATATAGGCCTCGCGGCCGTGCTGGATGTTTCACCGCTGTCGCAGGGCATTACAAAAGAACATTTCGAAAAGGCTGCGGCGCGCCTCAGCGACCTGCCACCACGGGTGGTGTTTAAAACACAGACGACTCTGCGTCCTCATGTGTGGGAAGGCAAGTATGCCCACTTCACCGTTGAGCTGATAGAAGCATTGAAAGGGCTGGGAGTAATGATGGTCGGGCTGGATACTCCTTCGGTCGATCATATAGACTCGAAAGATTTGCAAGTGCATCACGCGCTGATGAAACACGGTTTTTGCTGGCTGGAAAATCTCGATTTGACTAATGCGCCGCAAGGGGTCTATTTCCTTTCTGCAGCACCGCTCAAACTGACCGAGTTAGAGGCGTCGCCTGTTCGTGCCGTATTGATAAAAGACCTGGTTACCGGCTGAGGGAAATTCTATGCTCGGCAAAAAATGCTCTCTCATCGGCGTTGTGCATGTTCATGCTTTACCCGGCTCTGCCGGCTTTGAAGGCAGCATGGAAAAAATCCTGTCGGCGGCTTTGCAGGACGCAGGCGTGTACAGGGACAACGGCGTCGATGCAATCATGGTGGAAAACATGCATGATGTGCCGTATCTGACAGGCTTTGTCGAGCCGGAAACAACAGCCGCTATGACAATTGTTGCCAGTGCCATCAAGCGCGAAACGAAATTGCCGGTCGGCGTGCAACTGCTGGCTGGCGCAAATATTGAGGCTCTGGGCGTGGCCGTGGCATGCAATCTGGATTTCATTCGCGTGGAAGGCTTTGTCTTCGCGCATGTCGGTGACGAAGGAATGCATGACTCTTGTGCGGCCAAACTCGTGAGAAAACGCGCATATTTAAAAGCCGGACACATCAAAATTTTTGCAGACATCAAAAAGAAACATTCGGCGCATGCCATCACGGGTGATGTCAGTCTGGTGGAAACGGCCGAAGCGGCCGCGTTTTTCAAGGCTGATGGTGTGATTGTAACCGGCTCAGCGACAGGGAAAGAACCGGTTCTAGCCGATGTGGAAGCGCTGAAAGAACACGCCGGTTTGCCCGTCTTGATCGGCTCCGGAATCACAGCGGACAATATTCCAAGATATGCTCCGCTTGTGGACGGGCTGATTGTAGGCTCTTCTGCAAAGCATGACGGGTACTGGGAAAATCCAGTCGACGCCGCGCGAGTGAAAAAGCTCACTCAAGCGCTATCTAAATTTCAATAACCATTATTCGCCGTGACCACTGCGAGAGCGCATTAAAGCAGCGAATGGATCTCCGCCGCCCGAGCTGGCTGCCGGACGAGAGCCGCCTGAGTGCGAGCTGTAGGCTCTGCGAGCCGCTTTTCTTTCAGCACGCCTCAAGACTTCTGTTGAATCGTGGGCTCGACGCACCGGTCTGTCGGAGTCGTCGCTGACCGAAGTAGTGGTGCTGTAGGCGCGGCGCCCATGCGGTTTTTCGACTTCGCCGGTCGTTTCGCGAGAGGCAGCCGTTTTGATAGGCTTTGCCGCAGGCGGTGGTTTGGGAGTCTTAGCAACAGGCGCTTCGGTTGCGGCAGGTTTTTCCACGCGCGCAGGAGTTGTAGCAGCGCTGGGCGTTGTAGTGGCGCTGGGCGTTGTCGCTGCAGAGGCGGGTGGCTGCTTGGATGGGGCGGGATGAGCTTGCGGCGGTGCCGCGGTTTGAACAGCCGGCGCTGTGGAGGCTTTGTTGTCCGTCACCGCATGAATGATGATGCCGCCGGCAGCAACCATCAAAGCGACTGCGGCCGCCCAGGTCCAGATCGGGACTTCTTTGACGAATCCCAGAACACTGTCGACTGGGGACTTCTGCTCTTGAGTGCGCAGTACGGTGCTTCTTCCAGGACGCGGAATAGCCAGATCCAGGTCGAGCTTGAACTCTTCCATGGTTTGATGCCGCTGTGCCGGATCTTTCGCCATCGCTTTCAAAACTACCCATTCCAGACGCTCCGGAATATATAGGTCCGGTCTTGCTTCATTGAAAGGTACGGGCGGCTCGGAAATGTGCTTAGACATAGTATCGACCATGGTCTTGCCGAGAATCGGCAGCTTTCCGGTCAATGTTTCATAAAGAACAATTCCCATGGAATAAATATCGGAGCGCGCATCCAGATCTTGCCCCATGCACTGCTCAGGACTCATGTAGACAGGGCTGCCGCAGACTTCGCCGGCTTGAGTGAGGCGCTGACCTTCATTGTTATTGCCTGCTTCGATGAGTTTAGCCACACCGAAGTCCACAACCTTCACGTAGTCCTTCTCTTCATCGTATTGTGTAAGCACGATGTTGCTGGGCTTAAGGTCGCGGTGCACTACACCTTGCTTGTGCGCGTGATCAAGCGCGTCGCACGCTTGAGAAATCAATTTGATGGAGCGCTCAACACCAATCTGACCTTCTTTCTTAATTAGGTCCGAAAGCGGAGTGCCCTCGAGGAATTCCATAACGATGTACGGCTGACCGGCGGGCGAAATACCGAAATCGTACACATCGATGATATGCGGATGCTTGAGACGGGCCGCCGCTTTCGACTCCTGCTGGAAGCGCTTGACGCTGTTGGTGTCCGATATCAACTGAGAAAGCAACATCTTAATTGCGACAATTCTCTCCATGAGAGAGTGTTTGCCGCGATAAACAACGCCCATGCCACCCTGACCGAGCACTTCTAGAATTTCATAATGGCCGGCCAGCACAGTTCCGATGAGCGGATCCTGAATTATTGGGCGCAGCAGGGCGCCATCATGAGGACAGGCTGTATACAAGCCAGTGAATTGCCTGTTGCACTCAACGCAGATGCGCTGATCGAGCCCACGTTCTGTATTTCCGGCAAACACGCGTTTATTGCTTCCTTTTCCGTTTTGCCCTTCGATTACTCAGGTCGAGCAGGGCTTTGATTCAGTTGCTCGATGCAATCCACAGCGCTTTTCCTGGCTTTTGCCAGGTCCATGAGCGGGGAGGCGCCATGGTTAAGCATTATTAATGTACCCACTGCACTTATACCATAACGGCGACTTTCACAGTTTTCATCATAATCTGACCAGTTTTCGAAAAAATCGCCCTAGCGGGGGATGGGCTCCCTAATGGCTGATAAACAGCCATTCTCCACATTGAAAAACTGCGAATCAGCCAACCACTCAGGCTTGAAACTGGACAGATGCGTGGTGGTGACAAACGTCTGCATGCCGCTGCCCACCATCTCCATGAGAACATCCTGCCGAAGCAAATCAAGCTCGGCGAGCACATCGTCCAAAAGCAGGACAGGTTGCTCGTTGAGCGCGCCGCGCACAGCCTCCAACTCGGCCAGTTTCAGCGACAAGACAAGCGAGCGCTGCTGTCCCTGGCTGCCGAAATTCATCGCGCTCTTACCGTCCAGACAGAAAGAAATGTCGTCGCGGTGCGGGCCGATAAGTGTCTGTTTTCGCGCGATCTCTTCGCCACGTATGTCTTTGAGCATCAGATAAATAATCTTGGCTATGTCTTTGGTGTCGGCGTTCTTCAGGTCTTCGATATTAAATGACTTCATCATCTCGCGCAGGTTGCCGCTGTCTTCCTCGTCGTCATCAGAGTTATAAGACCCCTCGCGCGCAGATTTACTTTTAAAAATGTATTCGGAGGAAAGTTTTTCTCTCTTTCCCGAAATCCTCTCGTGATGAGATTCGGCCAAGGGAATCAGCTCACTCATTAGGTTTAAACGCTCTTTGATAATTTCAGCACCGGATTTTGCAACTTGAATATCCCAGGTTTTCAGTTGTTCGCGATCGGTGGCGCTCAGACGCCCGCTCTCCGCAATCGTTCTCAGGAGCCGGTTTCGCTGTGCAATTATCTTTTGATATTGCTGCAATCTTCCATATGTGGCCGCACGAAGATTGCACAAAAGCACATCGATCCAGTCACGGCGAAAGGCCGGTCCGCCGCGCACGATGTTCAAATCCTGCGATTTAAAACTGACGACAATCAATCGCCTTTTCAGAGCGGCGGTTGATGACTGTTTGACACCATTCACCTTTATCTCGCGCTGAAGCGAGGCCGTAAGCGCGTCAGCATGCAAAATCCCGGTTTTCGATTTCAGAGAAACGGAAATAGATTCGGGCATTCCTTCCGCCTCGAACATGATATCGAGGCGCATGTTGTCTGCGCCGTGACGCACCAGCTCAAAATCTTTGGCGGCGCGATACGCTTTGCCGGTTCCGGCAAACTCGATTGCTTCGAGCAAATTGCTCTTGCCCTGAGCGTTTTCACCCAGAATGATATTGCCGCAAGCATCCGGCTCCATAAGAGCTGATTCGTAATTGCGAAAATTTTCCAGACGAATATTCGTTATGCGCACGATCTCAAGCCGGTTGCTTGCTCTTGTCGCCGGGATTCGGCTCCCCACCTGCTGCACTTGTATCATGTTCGAGCACGATGCGCGCTTTTTTGGCATCGATGTTGATCTGCTCTTTGAGCGCTTCCACGCCGTCGAATTTCTTCTCGGTTCTTAGATACTCGACAAATTCGACGCTGCATTTTTCTGCGTATATATCCCTGTCAAAATCGAATAGATGCGCCTCGACAAGCGGATCTTCATTTATCCCGGAAGCAACTTTGAAAGTAGGACGATAACCGACATTAATGACTGCGCCAAATGTCTCGTTGCTGCTCAAACGGACACGTCCTGCATAAACACCGGTTCTCGGGACGAGTTGAAATTCGCGCAACTGCACGTTTGCGGTCGGAAAACCAATCTGCCTGCCGCGCCCATCGCCTTTAACAACCTGCCCTCCCACGCAATAGCAGCGGGAAAGAAGGCTGGCGGCCTTCGTCATGTCGCCATCGACAATGCTCTCGCGAATAACCGAGCTGGAAACTTCCATGTCATTGACAAAGACCATCGGCGCCACATGGACGCAAAATCCCATGGACTCGCCGAATTCGCGCAATAAGTCGGGATTGCCTTCGCGATCTCTGCCGAAATGGTGGTTATGCCCAACTGATATTGAACGGGCACCCATGGCGCCGACAAGGACGTTTTCCACGTATTCGCGCGGGGAAAGGCGGCAGAGTGCTTCGGAGAAAGTCAGCACCAGCGTTGACTCCACGCCCAGGCTCTCAAACAGGTGCAGGCGCTGATCGATGTCCGTCAAAAGCAAAGGATGGACGCCTCTGGTCAGAGCGCGTGGATGGTCACGAAATGTGACTACTCCGGACGTTACCCCGAGCCGGCGCGCCTCCTCGACAGCCTTGCCGATGACAACCTGGTGTCCTGGATGAACTCCATCAAAGAATCCGAGGGCGATAGCGGAGCTCTGAATGAGACCTGGGTTGGCTTCGGTGAAAACTTTCAAGTCAGAAGTCCTTGGATAGCTGAGCCGGCAACTATAAATGTTGCCGGACGCAAAGTATTTTATCCCAACGGTTGGGGGGATGCTAGATAGCTATTTCTCTAATCGTGATGCGGTTTTCATCGTTTCATTTATGCTTGCGAACATGCTAAAATTTGAGCTGGCGATCATTGAGGGAAAAGAGATCAAAGCCTCTCTCTGTGCGGCATTCGGCAAATAGTGCGGTAACACCGCGATATGTGCCGGTTTCCACCGAGATTCGTTGAGGAACCTCATCCATCGTGCTTTGGATATCTATTTGGTGGTTTTAAATGGCGAAAAAAGAGGGTTCTACCGCGGTGACTGACGATCAAAAGGACCAAAAGGACCAGGAGCCGGAAAAAGCTGAGCAGTCAGACAAGCAGGCCGAAAAGCAGCCCAAAGAACGGGTGGAAGGCAAGGACAGCGATTACTCAGCCGCTACCATTGACGTCCTGGAGGGCTTGGAAGCCGTTCGCAGAAGACCCGGTATGTATATCGGCTCGACAGGTCCGAAAGGGCTGCACCACCTCGTCTGGGAAATCGTGGACAACGCCGTCGACGAAGCGCTGGCCGGTTTCTGTACTCGCATCGAAGTAACAGTAAATGAAGATAATTCAGTAACGGTTCTCGACAACGGCCGCGGCATCCCCACCGATATCGTTGAAAAAACGGGCAAGAGCGCCGTAGAAACAGTATTTACAGTCTTGCACGCCGGCGGCAAATTCGGCGGCGGCGGATACAAAGTGTCGGGCGGCTTGCACGGCGTCGGCGCGTCGGTTGTAAACGCACTTTCAGAAAAGCTGGAAGTGGAAGTTCACCGCGAAGGCAAAATTCACAAACAAGTCTACAAGCGCGGCGATGCCGAAGGCGGCTTGAAAGTGGTCGGCACCACCGACTATCGCGGCACGAAAGTGACCTTCTGGCCGGACAACGAGATCTTCCACGATATCAATGAAGATAACGAGAAAGAATTCATCGTCATCCAATTCGACGTTCTCATCAACCGCCTGCGCGAAATGGCCTTCCTCAACAAAGGTCTGTGCATGGTGCTTACCGACATGCGCGAAATGGAAGACGGCAAACCGAAATCACTGACCTTCCATTATGAAGGCGGCATTGCCAGTTTCGTCGAATACATCAACGACACCCGCACGGCGCTGCACAAGCCTCCACTCTATTTTGAATTGGAAAAGGACGACGTCGTTGTTGAGTGCGCTCTTCAATGGACGGATATGTATTCCGAATCCATTTTCACTTTCGTCAACAACATCAGCACCAGCGATGGCGGCACCCACCTTACCGGTTTCCGCAACGCGCTCACCCGCGTAATCAACGATTATGCGCGTCAGCAAAACCTGATCAAAGAAGCGGACGCCAACTTCACCGGTGAAGATGCGCGCGAAGGCTTGACGGCTATCGTCAGCGTAAAAGTTTCCGAACCGCAGTTCGAAGGTCAAACCAAAGAACGACTGGGCAACCGAGAAGTGCAGGGCATTGTTCAAACAGTCACGACGGAAAAACTGAAAGACTGGCTGGAACTCAATCCAAAAGAGTCGAAAAACATCATTCAGAAAGCGGTTTTGGCAAGGCAAGCGCGTGAATCGGCACAGAAAGCCAGACAGCTCGTGCGCCGGCAATCCGCACTGGAAAATTCCTCGTTGCCGGGCAAACTGGCCGACTGCTCGGACAGAGATCCGACCAGATGCGAAATCTACCTGGTAGAAGGCGATTCCGCAGGCGGCTCGGCGAAGATGGGACGCAACCGCGACAACCAGGCCATCCTGCCTTTGAGAGGAAAAATCCTCAATGTCGAACGGGTGCAACCAACACGCATTTACGAAAACGCCGAAGTGCAAGCAATGATTCAGGCGCTTGGACTGGTCGTCAAAGAAGACGATGAAGAAACAGGCGGCAAGAGCACCGGGTTGCTCCGTCCGAATGCAGTCAACCTCGACCTCTCGAAAATCCGCTATCACAAAGTGATTATCATGACGGACGCAGACGTTGACGGCAGCCACATTCGCACGCTCCTGCTCACATTCTTCTTCCGCTACGCGCGTCCGCTCGTGGAGAAAGGATACGTGTACATTGCCATGCCTCCTCTCTACAAAGTCGAGAAAGGCAAAAACAAAGTCGAGTACTGCTACAACGAGCACAAGCTGGAAGCCATTCTTGCTGAGTTCGGCGAAAAGGCCAATGTTCAACGATTCAAAGGTCTTGGAGAAATGATGCCGGAGCAACTGTGGGACACCACAATGAATCCGGAAACAAGAACGTTGAAGCAAGTCACCGTCGAAGATGCGACGGAAGCCGAGCACATCTTCGACTTGCTCATGGGTGAATCGGTCGGACCACGGCGCGAATTCATCGAGAGCAACTCCTATCTGGCAAGCCTCGACGTTTAAGCTCCAGTCTTTCGACAGGCAAGAAAGAGACCAATGGTCAATGTAGCCAATATAGTCACCGTCTCCCGAGTGGGGTTGGCGCTCATCGCCATCTACATGCTCAGCCTTCCGGGCGAGGGTGTGAGATGGGCGGCTTTCTGGCTCACCGCGTTCGTTATCTACGCCGATGCGCTGGACGGATACCTGGCACGCAAGCTCAATCAGACATCCAAATTCGGCGGCATCCTCGATATCGCCGGGGACAGGGTAGTCGAGATGGCTTACTGGATCGCCTTTGCGGCCTTTCAATGGGTACCGCTCTGGGTGCCCTTGCTGTTCACCGTCAGAGGCACATTCGTCGATGCCATCCGCTCGCACGCAAGCGAACAAGGCTTTACAGCCTTCGGTGCAAAGACGATGATGCAGAGCGGTTTGGGCAAGTTTTTGGTCGCCTCGAACTTTAGCCGCTTCACTTATGCTGTCGCCAAAGCGCTGGCATTCTGTTTTCTCATCGCCGCTCGCACTGAAATGTTTTCCAAAACCGCACTGCCCATGGTGGCGGACATTCTTGTCTACATCACGGCGGCATTTTGCGTTTTGCGAGGACTGCCCGTGCTCATGGAATCGTCGTTTTTATTTAAAACAGACCAACCGGCGGCGCAGGCGAAGCCTGAAGAAGCGCACAAAGAAGATGCTTCGAAGAATTGAAGGCCTTAAGAACTGAAGAACCAAAAACTAATTGCTCAAACTGACGCGAACCTGGCGACTGCCGCTTCGACGACTTTTTCCGGCGGCAGATTCGCCAGACAGTCATGCCGCGTCAAAGACTTTTTCTCTTCGCACGCTTGGCACTTGATTGACTTGTCGAAAACGGCTTGATGCTGAGAGCCGTATGGGCGCCAGCGATTAGGGTCTGTAGGACCAAAAATTGCAATGGTCGGAACTCCGGCGGCAGCGCTGAGATGCGCCGGTCCCGAGTCGACGCAGACAGACAATTGCATAAGGGAATAAAGTGCCATGCTTTCGCGCAACGAGAGTCGCCCGGCGGCATTGACGCCGCGAACACCGGAGCCGGCAATCAACTCTGCATTGAGTTCGACATCTCTCTTTGCGCCGGAGAAAAAGAAAGTCGCATCGAATTTGTCCTTTAGACCATTAAGCACTTCAAGCCAATTTTTCGCCGGATACATTTTGTCGGGATGTGCCGCGGCGGCATGGATAAGGATTTTCATGCCAGCGGTTTCCAGCTCCGGCAGCTCTTCTTTTACGCGCGCGACTTCCGCGGCGGAAGGCCAGGCCTCTAATTCTCTGCTTGTTATTTCGACACCGCAAGCTTGCAAAACATCGAAAAGAGATTCGACTTCGTGAACTTCTTTTCTCCACTTCACAGGATGAGTAAGCAAGAAATTTCTTCCTTCAGTGGCATAACCGATGCGCAGAGGTGCGCCGGTAAACCATGACAGGAAGCCGGAAGACAAAGAGCGTTTCAGAACGAAGACACAATCATATTTACGCTTTCTCAGCATGAAAGCATAATGCCAAAAATTCTTCTTCTTGCCGGAGCCGCTGTCATACTTGTGGAAACGAGTGGTATCAAACTCGATGAGCTCATTCACGTAAGGACAATTCTCCAGCACGCTGCCGCTTTGAGGTCCGGTGAGAACGTCAATGACGGCGTTCGGGCAAGCCTGTCTCAGATTGCGCAAGAAAGGAACGGTCAATATCGTGTCGCCGATAAAACGGTATCTGACGACTAGAATACGTTTGGCATTATGCAGCAAATTAGCATTCGAAGCGGACATCAATTTCAGCTCCGCTTCAATTCACTTTCCAGTTTCCCTTTCATCATATTGGAAATATGAGAGGGCAACGGTCCCAGCCATTCTACGCCAATCTCCACAGCTACAAGGTGCTGGTTGAGACGATCGTGCGGCGCGATCTTGACCATATCTTTTTCGGTTGTCACCACCGCTGATGCATTTGAATTTCGCATCAATTTCTCCAGCATTTTCAATTCGTCCGGATTGTACCAGTGATGATCGGAAAACCCTTTCATCTGAACGACCGTGCAACCCAATTGATTGAGAGTGGCAGCAAAGCCTTCCGGGCGCGCCACGCCGCAGAATGCTACAACGCGCTGCCCCTTCAATTGCTCCAGTGGAGCAGCACCACTGTTAGTGCGTAATCTTTTGGGAACAAAACGAACGGCTGCGATTTCTGCGCGCTGAGCATGCCTGCGAATTACCGCTTTCAACTTTTCCATTCGCTCCTCATCGGGTATGGGAGGAACTTTAGTTATGACTACGACTTTGGCACGATTGAGAGCCGAAAGCGGCTCGCGCAGTCGCCCTGCCGGCAACAGCATATCGTTTTCCGGGTCGTCGTTATAATCAATGAGCACGACATCGAGATCGCGCTCCAATCTTATATGTTGAAATCCGTCATCAAGAACAATCGCATCGACGCCGAATTTTTCTATCGCCAAAGCCGCCGTTTCACTTCTGCTGCTGCCGACGATTACAACCGCCTCGGGAACAGAAAGAGCTATTAAAAGCGGCTCGTCTCCAGCTTCCTCGCAAATTGCAAATTCGCCTTTGCCGTCCGAGACGACAGTCACCTTTTGCTTGGACTTGCGCGCATATCCTCTGCTGAGGACCCCAACTTTGTATCCGGCGGCGATCAGTCTGCGAGTTATATCAATCGCCATGGGTGTTTTGCCTGTGCCACCACAGGTGATATTGCCGACGCTGACGACCGGAATCGGCAAACGCACGCGCTTCACGTAACCTTTAGAGTAAGCTGCCAGCCGGAAGTAGGAGCCTACGCCATAGCCCACGGACAGAGGACTCAACAAACCGTAGAATAATTTCTCTTGCGACGTTTGAGGATTCCCCCAGCTCATGCCTTCACACCTCTTCCTTGTGCAGGCTGTTGCGGTGCATCGCTGGAGGGTCCTTTCTTCAGACCAAGCGTTTCTTCCAAAATCAAAAGAGCTTTGTCGACTGCGCCCTGGCTGTCTATAAGCAGTTTGTTGCCGCGGTTTCCAATCTCCTGCCTGAGCGCGTCATCACTGAGCAGCCGCTGCAATTCCTCAGCCATGCCCTCAGGGGTTTTCACAACGAACAAAGCCTCACGCTCTTCCAGCATGCGGGCGAAATCACGCGTTTTTTCCAGACGGGGTCCCGAAATCACAGGCACTTTATAAGTATAGGGCTCGAGCACGTTGTGACCGCCAATCGGAGCGATTGTGCCGCCGACGAAAGCAACATCGGCAATTCCATAGAAAGTTGCCAGATGCCCGATACTGTCGATGAGGTAAACGTCCAGGTCGTCTTTAAATCGCTGGCAGCGCGAGTTGCGAAGCAGGGTGAACCCTGCCTCTTTGATCAATTCTTCGGCACGATCGAAACGTTGTGGATGCCGCGGTGCGATGATCAAACGAATTGTTTTGCCCGGCATCAGTTTCAAAATTTTTGCATAGGCATCGAGAACAAAAGTCTCTTCGCCTTCATGCGTGGAACCCGCGATAAAGACCAGGTCATCGGCGCCCAATGCCAGACTGGCGCGCAGTTTCTCAATATCCGCCTTAGACTTCGCTTTGAGCCCGTCGCACTTGAGATTGCCCATTGCTTCTATGGGTACTTCGCCGTCGCACAAATCACGATAACGCTCCACTTCATTGCTGGTCTGCGCGCCTATGTGAGAGATCATTTTTACGTAGCGATGGAAGAACCATTTGATGCGACGGTAAGACTTGAATGAACGCGGCGAGATTCTGCCGTTGACGATTACCACGGGCACGCCACGGTCTTTGCACTGGGTTATCAATCCGGGCCACATCTCTGTTTCCACAATCACGAAGAGAGCAGGATTGATGGCATCGAGCCAGGATTTTACCGAAAAGTAAGTGTCATAAGGGAAATAGATAATCTGAGCGTAATCGCCGACACGCTCGACTGCAAGCTGCTGTCCGGTGCCTGTCGTTGTGGAAACGACAATCGGGCGACTGGGATATTTGTCGTGGACAGCGTTGATAAGCGGCAGGGCAGCATTGAATTCACCGACCGAAACGGAGTGGAACCAGATCGGTTTGACGATGCTTGCCTTCAGGCGCTTGCGCACTTCATCCGGGATTAATCCGAGTTTTTGCTTGACTCCGAATCGGGCTTTACTGCTGAAAATCAGCACTGGCCAAAGGAACAGCAAGAGCAGGGTAATACCGATGTAATAAAGCGCAGTCACTAGGATTCAGTGTAACCGCGTCCTTCTTCGTCTGCCAGAGAAAGTGATTAATAGTGAAGCGCGGTTTTCAAGCGGGCATTTTTATTGAGGTTCAAGCCGCAATATCTTGCCCGCTCGAGCCCAAACGTGTAATCGACCCGCCCATAGCAAAAACAAGACAGGCAAGAAGATAGAGGACCGCTGACACGGCAAGGATGGCATTGATGCCGATTTGCTGACCGACAAAAACAAAAACAGCCGAGCCCAGCGCGTTGAAGGCGGAACTGACGCCCCACATCCAGGGTACCAGACCGGCATTCGAGCGTTTCACCGCCTCCATACCCAAGGAGACAGGAATGCCGGTTACCACTGACATGGCAAATGCGATGACTGCGCAAACCATGACACGCGATTCAAAGGGAAGCGACATCATTGAAGTAAGCGTCTGCGACAAGAAGGCGAATGCGCCAAGGAGCATCAAACACAGTACAACACCGGCTGCGATGAAAGAAGTTCTCTTCATCGGCACATGACCGGAGACGAAAGAACCCAGTGAATAGCCGCCCAATACCGTTACAAGCACAACGGCCAGGGAATAAACAGGACCGCCGACAAAGATGGAGAACAACTGGATGATGGTCACTTCGAAAAGCAGAAAGGCAAATCCGCTGATGGCAAAGAAGGCGAGATTGGCGCCGACATCGCTGGTTAATTTGTTGGAGCGCAATTTGATAAGCGGTGCAAAAGAGAGGATGAGCGCCAACGCCAGCGTGATGTAGACAGTGAGCATCGTCTCCGAAACCCAGCGATAGGAGCCGACTATGCTCTGGCTGCGCGCGATTTGATAGAAATAAGGCTTGTCGTCGGTGGCAGGCGTGACGTTGAACTCATACTTGTTCAACAACTCTTTGCGCTCCGCCGGTGATGCATACGCCAACTGTTGATAGATGATTTCTTCTTTCTCTACGCCCGGAGTCATCGCATCTTTATTGCCCGGATCGAAAACAAGCGCATTGCCGTTTTCCTTGCACCACTGCCGGATTCTCTCCAGCTCCGGCTCGCTAAAAGGCGTCGGCTTCAGAATTGTGTCGGTCCATTCATTGCCAATCACAACAACATGCTGCGATGGTTTTTCTATACCGAGGCTGCTCAGGAATTCCAGGTAAGTGACGAACATCCGCAGGCCCAACTGCGGCGGCTGAAACCGCCAGTGCGTGAGGGACAGCAGCCCATCGGGCTTGAGCATTTTGTAGTAACTTTTGACTGCATCAATCGTATAGAGATAGTTGTCGGAATTCGCCAGGGCTCCCGATGCAACCGCAGTCAGAGTGTCCACACCACTGGCTTGAATGATGTCGTAAGAATGTTCCTTTTGCATGGAGGCGAAGTGGCGCGCTTCTTTATTGAAGATCGTCACATTCGTTTTATCTGTACTCTTCAGCCAGGGCTGATAGCGAGCGGCTTCCGGATCGTCTTGACCGAGTAGAAGATGTTTGTAAGTGGCGGGGTTGAGTTCTAAAACCGACACTTTCGGCACGCCGAAATACTTGGCGATGATGATGTCTATTCCGCCGCCGCCGCCGATTACGAGGACGTCTTTCGCTTCCGGCTTCAAAATGTAGGGGCTCGCCCACAAGATGTTTTTGAAGAACGAATGGTCTTTAATTTCGCCGTTAGCCGCAAACTGTCTGGTCGGAGCGCTGCCGTCCACAATGACCAGACGCCCTTCCATTTTCGGGCGGTCGGGCTTCAACAGATAACCGTACAAAAGAATGTAATTGTTGGTAAGAGTGGTTCCCGATGCATCAATGCGGGCGAGCGGATTCCAGTATGTTTGCTGGATGCCGTGGAATTCTCCCTTGAATGAATTGCGCAGATCCGGCTCTTTGCTCGAGCGAATGTCGAAGCCGTATTGTTTCAAAGCCCAGCCCGGATAGATGAAGAGCAGGGCTGTAGCGGCAATAAAGCCTGCGGTCCAGCCTCCTACTTTTGCTGGGGGAAACTTGCCGGAGGCTTTTTGAAAAGAAACGAAACCGAAAAATCCGAGCGCCGAAGCTGCGGCAATGGCACCGTATCCTCCCAGCAATTCCAGAGCCATGGGAGTAAGGGCGGCTGCCAGAGCGGCTGCAGCAAGATCAAAAAAATAGACTCGGGTGGCGGGAATGCTGCTGTTAGCAAGCACTCTGTTTATACACAGACCGGCGAAGAAAAATGGAAAAGCAAAAATTATAAAGTAGAGCGCCAGTGATGAAAGACGGATAAGCGAGTGGAGTTCAGGGTTATAGGGGTCAAGAGGCATCCAGCAAAAAAGCAATATGGACGCAGTCAGCAGCACCGAATACAGTGCCGCTTCTCTGGCGGCACTGTGCCACTGCATCGAATCATCTCTTGAATTTTCACCATCCGCCGACAAAGAAGGTTCAGAACTCGCATCAGGAGCGGTTTTAGCCTGCTTCAAATACAAGAAAGTTCCGGCCGCACCAAAACTGAGGATCACAGTTGTAATGATCAAATTGATGAAGTGGTAGAAAACTTTGTAGCCGATGAATTTGGTCAAGATGATCTCGACCATCATCGTGGAGGCGGCGATAGAGCACAGCCCACAGAGGATCCAGAACTTGTTGTTGGCGCTACTTGGCATTAAGCCGTGAAAACCCTGCCGCGATTTGGTTAGTCAATTGTAGACTAATGAGATCGCTACAGCAAATCCAGCGCGCCCACGTCGACAGCCATCTGGAGATCCGCCGGCATGCGTTTTGCCCGCAAGTAATTGCCAATAAGCTTGCGCCCGTCCTCTCCGGCAAGGTTTTTAATAATCAGGTGAAAGCGGAATTTATTGCGCAAACGCTCGATGATGCACGGCGCCGGTCCCAGAATTTTTACGTCATTCAGTCCTATTGTTTCCTCGAGTTGATGCCCGATTTCTTCAGCAAGCCGATCGCAGGCGGCCTCAGCAGCCACGGGATCGACACCGGCAATAACGACGCGAATAATCTGACTGAAAGGTGGATATTGAAATAGTTCGCGAGATTCTAATTCGCTGCCGGCAAACATTTTGTAATTATGCGTCTGAGCCCATGCTATCGCCGGCATGTCGCAGTTGTAGCTTTGAAAAATTACCGAGCCCGGATGCTTTCCACGCCCGGCGCGGCCTGACACCTGCGTCAACAACTGAAATCCGCGCTCCATCGATCGGTAATCCGGCATATTGAAAGCGGCATCCGCCGCCAATACTCCAACCAGTGTGACACGCTCGATATCCAGCCCCTTAGCCACCATTTGCGTGCCGATAAGTATGTCCGCTTGCCCTGAGGCAAACTTCGAAAGCAGCGCTTCGTGAGCCCCCTTGGTCTGCGCAACGTCGCTGTCCAGGCGGATTACTCTGGCGTCGGGAAAACGCTCCAGAACTTCCTCTTCCACGCGCTGAGTGCCGAGTCCATATTGTTTTATGAACGGTCCCTTGCAGGAGGGGCAGAGCTTCAGTCCGGCAAGAGTGTAAGCGCAATGGTGGCAAGCCATGTAGCCTTCCTGCTGGCCGAGCTTCTGGTGATAAACCAGAGAGACGCTGCAGTTTTTGCAGCGCACGACAAAACCACAGGCTCGGCAGAAAACATGATTGGCATAACCGCGCCTGTTAATAAGAAGTATGACTTGCTCATTGGCTTCGAGACGCTCCTGGACAGCGCCGGCCAGCACGTATGAAAAGATGCTGCGGTTGCCGTCCGAAAATTCCTGACGCATATCGACAATGTTCACCGCAGGCAGTGCCTGCTTGAATACGCGCTCGGGCAACTCTAAAATTCTTTCTTCTTCAATCGCTCTTCTATATGTGCCCACATCCGGAGTGGCACTGCCCAAAAGCAGGAGGGCGCCTTCCCTCTCAGCTCTCTGTTCGGCGATCTCGCGGGCATGGTAACGCGGCGCGGGACTCGATTGCTTGTAACTGCCGTCATGCTCTTCATCAAGAATAATCAAACCCAGATCCGGCATATGCACCAAAATTGCCGATCGCGCTCCGAGCAAAACTTTTACATCGCCGGATTTGATCCTGCGCCACGTGTCATACCTCTCGCCCTGACTGAGAGCACTGTGCCAGACAGCGACACTGCCACCGAATCTGGTTTTTAACAATCTGGAAAGTTGAGGCGTCAAACTGATTTCTGGCACCAGCAGCAGTGCGCTGCGGCCGCGCTCCAAACATTCTTCCATCAGACGAATGTAAATTTCCGTCTTGCCCGAACCGGTTACACCATGCAATAGCCACGGGCTCGAATTGGCGCTCTTGAGCTCGGCTCCCGGCTTGGATGTGTCTCTTTCGAGACGACGAATGTTTCCGTCCAGGCAATCTTCAAGTGATTGCTTTAGAGACTGAAAGACCATTTCTTGTTGCTCGGTAAGAGTAATAGCACCGCGAGCTTTAGACTCGACAGTCGCTATCCCTGCCATCGGATCCCGGACCAGCTCTTCTTCTACAAGAATAACAATGCCGTCATCAGCCAGTTTTTTGATGGTACCGTGGGTAGTTCGCGCCTCTTCCAGCAATTGCTTGAGCGGCATCTGACCGCCGACACTATTCAAAACTGCAACGACTTCTTTTTGTCGCGAAGTTTTGGCATCGCCGCTGCCGACGGCAACACACTTTTGTGTTTTCGGCTGCGCTGCGGCTTCCGTTTGCGATGATACTGAGACGACATTTTCCTGCCGCAATAAAGTTATTGCCTTAAAAAATTGTCCCTGGCTCAGTTTAGTTTTCTTTTGAAAACGCTGTTTTGCCGCGCTTACAGCCAAAATTCCGGACTTCGATTCTTTTAATACCTCGACTACCGCTCTGGCACCTTTATCTCTATAAAAAGGTTGCATCTCGAAGGGCACGACTGCAAAAGCAGTCTCATTCAGCGCCAGCACGCGCTTGGTTTTCGGAGCGGCAATCGAGGGGATAGCCGCTTGTATCACATCGGATATATTGCAGAGATAGAAATCGGCTATCCAGTGAAGCAGTCGAACGTAATTGGCATCAAAAGCCGGTTCCGGAACGAGGATGTCGGAAATTTCTTTGAAGCTGACATTACCATCTCTATAAAGTTCGGGAGCATGCGTGAGCGAGACGATATAACCGGCCACCAGCCCTTGCGCGCCAAACGGCACCAGGACTTGAGCCCCGACAAATGCGTCGGGTTTGAAGTGCTCAGGGACTTTATAGGTAAAGAGACGATCTTTCAGGTCGCGAATTTGAACATCGAGAGCGACACTCGCGTAAAGCGGCGCCGTGTCGATGCCCGGCTGAGTTTCTACGCTGGCAGGCTGGTTGCCGGTCAATCTAAATCGCCGTCCTTGAAACAATCTTTTCTCAAATGAGTATAGAGGTGATGGCACTGGGACGCCCTCCCTTTGAGACCTTGCTTTTCTTTAAAACGAAATCCGCAGGCAAAAAGTTCAAATCTCCGCCGTTGCAAAGCGGAGAATTAATGACAAGCGCGCTGCGCCTGAGAGTTTTTGCCGGCGTATCTGCTCTTATGTACGCTCTGGGATGCGGCTAAGCACCGATAACGTATTTCTTCCAGGCATATTCACCGGACACCGAGTGTTTCGAAATCTCGAAATGCACGTGACTTTGAGGGCGGCGCGGCGCGCAGAGCAGCGGCATTCCAGCTTCCTTCGGAGTGCGATCGCCCTTCTTGACGTTGCACTTCAAGCAGGCCGCCACGACGTTTTCCCAGTTGTCCGTTCCGCCTTTGGAGCGCGGGATGATATGGTCGATCGTCAGGTCGTGCCGCTTTTCACTGCAATACTGGCACGTATAAGAATCCCGGTGCAAAACATTGCGCCGGGACAGACTGATCTCTTTATACGGAATCTTGATGTAACTTCGTAGTCGAATCACAGTCGGCAACGGGAAGTCTGCGTAAACAATTCTGCCGTTGTCCTCGATTTGCTCAGCTTTTCCTTTGAGCAAGAGCACAACAGCACGTCTCCACGTACAGATGTTTAGAGGCTCATACGAAGCATTAAGTACTAAAACCTTAGACAAGACCGCTCCTCATGCTACTTAGCATTTGTTTACGTAGAAACATTATAACGATCACATCCCCAAATTGTCCATAAATAGGTATTTTGAGGATTTCGTGTTAGAATTGGAGACTTGTCTGTTCCGAGCGAACAGAGCAACTGGTCACGGCTTGCAGCGTTTGCAGAGTATCTGCACCACAAGTTTCCGACCCAGGAAGTTTTTTGTTTGGGGCGTCATCCACTCAATGGGGGACGTGTTCGAAACATAAACACTTTCGGTATCTACTGCGGTGCCATGGGTTAATAAGTGATCTGTGAAATCAAATCGATATACAAGCAGTCATACCCCTCGCTAGTACTCACATTGAAATAGGAGCATGAGTCAGCCTTGTCAGTAGCATCAATGAGACAACTGTTGGAAGCCGGGGTCCACTTCGGACATCAAACCCGCCGCTGGAATCCTAAAATGCGCCCGTATATCTACGGAGAGCGCAACGGGATATACATTATCGACCTAGAGCAGACGACTCGTGCGCTCGACAAAGCTTGCGAATTCTTGCGAAAGATCGCTTCTGAAAAGAAGAACATCGTCTTCGTCGGCACAAAGAAACAAGCCGCCGACATCATCGAAGAAGAAGCGAAGCGCTGCGGAGCGCACTATGTGAACCGTCGCTGGTTGGGCGGTATGCTCACTAATTTTGAAACCATTCGTTTGCGCATCAACCGTTTGAAAGAACTGGAAGAGATGCGTGACACCGGCGACTTCTACCGCCGCCCCAAGAAAGAATTGGCAGTTCTCAACCGCGAGCTGTTCAAGCTCGAGAAGTCACTTGGCGGCATCAAGAATATGCGTGGTCGCCCGGACGTGCTTTTCGTCATCGACCAGAAGCGTGAAGACATCGCTGTAGCCGAAGCCAAGAAAATCGGCATCACCGTAGTCGGTATCATCGACACCAACTGCGATCCGGACGGCATCGACTATGTCATCCCGGGCAACGACGATTCGATCCGCTCGATCAAGTTGATCATGACCAAAGTCGCCGATTCAATTTTGGAAGGCAAACAAGGTCAGGCTCACACCTTCGAAGAAGAGAAAGCTCTCGTTCAAGAAGAAGAGACCAAAGTTCATGCCGTTGTCGGCGCCAACATAGCCGCTGCTGCCGAGGATCTCGAAGAGGCCCTCACGGAAGAAGCAGAAGACTAATAGCGCTTGCTGGTGTTCTTATAAGTACTCAAAGGCAAGCTGCACAACCATCGCGGCATGCCACAAGTGAATATTGCGAGGAGAAATATGGTCATGGTAGACATTTCGGCTCAAATGGTCAAAGAGCTAAGAGACAAGTCCGGCGCCGCAATGATGGATTGCAAGAAAGCACTGGTTGAAGCCAGCGGCGATTCCGAAAAAGCTTTTGAAATCCTGCGCCAGAAAGGCGTTGCCACCGCCAACAAGAAGTCGTCCCGCACGGCTTCCGAAGGTCTGGTTGTCGGTCAAATCGCCAAAGACGGCAAAACCGGCGCCCTCATCGAAGTCAATTGCGAAACCGACTTCGTAGCCCGCAACGAAGAATTCGTCCAGTTGACCAAGGACCTCGCTGAAGTAGCTCTTTCCACCAAGTCCGCCTCGGTAGATGCACTCAACAAGCAAGCTATCAAAAGCACCACAGTGTCGGAGCATGTCACCGCGACCATTGCCAAGACCGGCGAAAACATCATCATCCGCCGTGCCGCACTGGAAGATTTGAGCGGCAAAGAAGGCGTGATTGGAATCTATGTACACGCTCTGGGCGGCAAGATGGGCGCCCTCGTGACCATCGAAGCCGACAAGAAGATCGACGCCGAAAAGGGCGCCGCTCTCGGCAGAGATATCGCCATGCATATCGTTTCGGCCAAGCCTCAATATGTCAGCAAGAACGACATCCCGGCCGACACCATAGAAAACGAGCGCCGCATTGAAGCCGGCAAGCAAGACTTGCAAGACAAGAAGCCGGAAATGCGCGAGAAAATCGTGCAAGGTCGTATTGACAAGATTTTTGCCGAACGCTGCCTGAACGAACAGCAATTCGTCAAAGATCCGACTCAAACCGTCAGCAAGCATCTCGCCCAAAGCGGAACTGACTTAGGCGCCAAACTGGAAGTGAAGAGCTTCTCTCTCTTTATTCTTGGCGAAACCCAAGCTGACTCTAATGGAACCGGCGACGAGTAAGTCTCATCGCTGCCAAGTCCAAATTATTGAAAGGACGGCGCCATGCGTCGTCCTTTTCGTTTGCGCATCAGTTCGCAACTAATGAGACTGCATGAGTGGAAGGCGCTATGCGGGTTGCGGTATGATCTCCTGTTAAAATCTGCCGTTAAAATCGGCCCCTAGATCCAGCGCAGATACCGAGCAATTCGAGGTTGCCAAGCAAAAATGTCAGGCACAAAGGAATCCGTTTTAGTGAACAGCCAGCCCGGAAATAAAGGCAAAGAGCCAATGTATAAGCGAGTTCTGCTCAAACTGAGCGGAGAGGCGCTGATGGGCACTGAGAAATTCGGCATCGCGCCTGATGTAATCGGCCCCATCGCCGATGAAATTATCGCGGCACAGCAACTGGGCATTCAAATCGCTATAGTCGTGGGCGGCGGCAACATCTTCCGGGGCGTGACCGGCAGCGCCTGGGGCATGGACAAAGCGGCAGCCGACTACGTAGGAATGTTGGCGACGGTGATGAACTGCCTCATTCTGCAAGAAGTTTTGAAATCAAAAGGTGCCAGCGTGCGAGCCATGACGGCTATCGCTATGCCATCCATTGCTGAGCCCTTCATCAGACTGCGCGCCATCCGCCACCTGGAAAAGGGACGCATCGTCATCTTCGGTGGCGGCACCGGAAACCCTCACGTCACCACCGATACGGCCGCTGCACTGAGAGCCGCTGAGATCAAAGCCGACTCGGTGCTCATGGCGAAGAACGGAGTCGACGGAGTATATGACGACGACCCGAGAAAAAATCCGCATGCCAAAAAAATCGAACGCATCAGCTTCGAAGATTTGATAAGACAGGGTCTCAAAGTCATGGACCCCGCAGCGGTATCAATTTGCAAGGATGAATATATCCCCATCGTAGTTTTCGATTTTGCCAAATCAGGCAGCATCGAACGCATCGTCATGGGTGAAAAAGTGGGAACACTGATCGGCACTCGTGTTGGAGGAACAAAATGAGCACTGCTACTGAAGTGCTGGCATCCGCCGAAGAGCGGATGAAGAAAGCAATCGCAAATCTGCAAAAAGAATTCTCAACTATCCGCACAGGACGCGCCAATCCGGCGATCCTCGATCGCGTCGAAGTGGAATACTACGGCAGCCCGACACCGCTCAAGAGTCTGGCAAACATTTCAGTGCCTGACGGCCGTTCGCTTTTGATCCAGCCATTCGACAAGAATGTGGTCAAAGACATCGAGCAGGCAATCCACAAATCAGGTCTCGGACTGACACCCAACTCCGACGGCACCGTAGTCAGAATCACAATTCCCGTGCTCACGGAAGAACGCCGCAAAGATCTGACCAAGCAAGTCAAAAAATTCGGCGAAGAGTCAAGAGTCTCGGTGCGCAACATCCGTCGCGATGGCGCAGATGAATTGAAGAAGCTGAAAGGCACTGGACTTTCGGAAGACGACATGAAGCGTCAAGAAGAGAGTCTGCAAAAGTTGACCGACAAGTATGTCAAAGAAATAGACAAGCAAGTCCATGACAAAGAACAAGAAGTCATGGAAGTTTAAGTCTGGGAGGTAACTCTAAATGTGTGGAATAGTGGGCTATCTGGGTCCTTCCAAAGCAGCGCCGGTGCTTCTTTCCGAATTGCGCTGCCTGGAGTATCGCGGTTATGACTCGGCCGGCGTCGCCATCATTCAAGATGGCGAGTTGAGCGTGCTCAAAGCTGCCGGTAAATTGAACAATCTGGAAAAACTAATCACCGACAACAAGCCTACTGCTACGGTCGGCATCGGTCACACCCGCTGGGCGACCCACGGCGTGCCGAACGATCAAAACGCCCACCCGCATCTCGATGCGTCGAAAACAATCGCGGTCGTTCACAACGGCATCATCGAGAATTACGAAGAACTGAAAGAACAGCTCATCAAAGAAGGCTACGCATTCGAATCCGATACGGACACTGAGGTCATTGCGCACCTCATCTCGAAAGTCTACGAACAAGAACAAGATATGCTCAAAGCAATCTTCAAAACCGTCGGTCTGCTTCGTGGCGCTTATGCACTCGGTGTCGTCAGCCAAAAGCATCCGGACAAAATCTACGCCATCAATCAGCACTATTCATTGAGTGTTGGTCTGGGCAACAATGAAAGCTTCCTTGCATCGGACAGCATGGCCGTTCGCCAGTACACCAACAAAGTGGTGCGCCTGGAGCAAAGCGAAATTGCCGAAATCACCGTAGATGGTGTTCGCCTTTTCGCCTTCGACGGCAAAGAAGTGAAGCGCCGTCCCATGTCCCTGGACAGCAATCCTTATGTGATCGATAAAGGCGGCTACAAGCACTTCTTGCTCAAAGAGATTCACGAGCAACCGCTGGTTTTGCGCCAGACTCTTGCAAAATATCTGGTGCATCCGACCAAGCCGGTCAGTTTCATCCCGCACATCACGCCCAATTCGAATGGTGCCGCCACCAACAACGAAGAGGAAAATCAACTCAGCAAGAGCTACGGCGTTCATCTCACGCAGATGGAATTGAAAGGCATCGACCGCATTCAAATTGTTGCGTGCGGAACCGCTTATCACGCCAGTCTTGTCGGCAAACTAATCATCGAGCAATTGTGCAATTTGCCGGTGGCGGTTGATATCGCCTCCGAAATTCGCGGCAGAAGATTGATGGTCAACGAGAGCAGCCTCACGATCGCCGTCAGTCAATCGGGTGAAACAGCAGACACGCTGGCCGCCCTGGAAGAAGCGAAGAAGCTTGGCTCCTTCACTCTAGGCATCACCAACCGACCCGATTCGCATTTGTCGCAAATCACATCCAATTTGATTGTCACCGAATGCGGTATCGAAGTTTCCGTCGCTGCTACAAAAACCTACCTCGCGCAATTGACGTCCTTCTACCTGCTGGGCATCTACTTGGCTGAAGCTCGCGGTGCAATAACCACTGAGCAAGCCAGAAAACTGAAGTCAGACTTGAATGCTATTCCGACATTGTTGGAACAGATTCTTGCCAAAGAAAACGAAATTCGCCTGGCGTCACTCAAATACGCCGATGCCCATGATGTCGTTTTCATTGGACGGGGATTCAACTATCCGACCGCTCTGGAAGGTGCATTGAAGCTGAAAGAACTCAGCTACATACACGCCTCGGGCTACGCGGCAGGCGAATTGAAGCACGGACCCATTGCCGTGCTCGACTCGAAAGTACCGGTCGTGACTGTGCTTGTTCCCGGAGTCGTCTACGAGAAGACGCTCTCCAATGCCCAAGAAGCCAGAGCACGCAATGCACAAATGATCGCAGTTGCAGTGGAAGGCGACGAGCAAGCAGCCAGAACTTTCGACACAGTGTTGAGCATTCCGGCTGTCGATGAATTCTTCAGCCCGCTTTTGACTGTCGTGCCGATGCAATTGATGTCTTACTTCATAGCCGACTACCTCGGCAAAGACGTCGATCAGCCGCGCAACCTGGCAAAATCGGTGACTGTCGAATAGTGGCAGCGCCGCAAAAGAATATTAGCCTGGTCAGGGAATATTAGGTTCGATACCTGACCAGGTGAAGAACATGCCCGAAGAATCCGACAAGGCTAACCCGGAGTCCGGTCCGGACCTACAGAAGGACCTCCTTCGCCAGATAAGAGCAAAGGTTGAACAGCAAGACGCTCAAAGCGGCTCCCGGGCAAGATCTCGGTTCGTCTTTGGCAGATTTAGACGCCGCTGACAGCGGCAAGCTTGCGCTGGCAAAATTCATTGCTTTTCGCAAGTTGGCGCTCATGATTCTCAGGGTGCACGGCGCCTTGATCCTCGGGCTGTCCATAACGCTGGCGCTCCTGCTCAGCTTTGTCTTTCGTTTGAATCCTGCCTTTGCATTTGCCGGTTCACTGGTCGCCGGCCTTATCTTTTCGGTGGCAATTTCACCGATCAAAGAATTGTGGAATTCCGCCCTTTCCAACGCCTGCCAGCAAGTCGGACTATGGAAAGTCTCTTACTCCCTTTCGCAAGAAGGCGCAAGAGACCCGATAACAGAGATTTTGTCCGGCAAGTTCCCGGCTAACGCAGGACCAATGCTGGGACTGAAAGTAAGTCAATTGCAACTGCTTAGCGCTCGCAAGGGCGACCTGAAAACCGCTGTGAAATACGGCGAATATTTGTACAGGGACTCGATGGGCGATAAGGACAGTCATTCATTTCAAGCTTCAACACTGGGTTCCACATACGTTGAGTTGGGCAACTACGACCGCGGCTTCAGTTTGCTGGGTGAATGCCTGGACGAATTGGATCAGGCGGCAAGACGGGATTCTCCGGCTTACATAACCGGATTGCTGGGCATGCTGTACGGCGCTATCGAATTGGAACGAATTCAAGAATCGGAAAAATTCCTCAATCGTCTGGCAAAGGCGATCGAACACTCGCATGCGACCAAAAATGCCAATCCAGCCGATCGCTGGGTAAGAGATGATCTCACGAACAGTTACAGCATCGAGCAAGCGTTTCAACTTTTCTATGAAGCGCGCGTAAAAGAGCTGAAGAGCGACTCGAAAGCGGAAGCAGAATTCTTGAAAGCACTCCAGATAGCAAAGCGTAACGACATTCAGTCAACCGTAGTTTTGCTCTATCCGGACATTCTGACGTGCTTTGCCATGTTCAAGCTGAGAACCGGATCTTTTGACGAAGCGCATAAACTCGCATCAGAAGCGGCTTCCTACTACGAGGCGAGAACCGAAAACCGGGC
>JADYYD010000072.1 GCA_020853845.1 Candidatus Melainabacteria bacterium | reverse complement strand
TTGGTCAGGGCCCGGCTGCGAATCGACGCCACTGAACGAATTTGCAGAGCCGTTCAAAAAATCATTCAGTGAATTGTCCCGTGCCGAAGCACTCGCGGGCAGTGTGAGCAATAATATTGCAACAGCAGTTGACTGTTTTAGCATCGCGTTATCTCGCTTAGTAAATGTGAGCGGTTCATACACTACTTGCATTAAGACTCTCTGGAAACAGGGTAAACACCGGATATCCTTTTGAACAGTTAAATTTGAAGATTAAACTGCGGTTTCCTTTCCCAAAAGACTATTTTCATGGCGGACAAACGAGAGAAAAAAGCACCGGTGATTTACACCATCGGACACTCGACAAGAACGCTCGAAGAGCTGGTCGAATTGCTTCAGACCAATGAGATAACACTTTTGGCGGATGTGCGCACTGTACCTAAATCACGGACAAACCCGCATTTCAACAAAGAAACGCTTGGCGATGCGCTCAAAGAATACGGCATCAAATATGAGCACTTGACGCATCTTGGCGGATTGCGACACGCGCGCAAAGACTCTGAGAACAATGTTTGGCAGAACGCCTCCTTTCGTGGCTATGCGGATTATATGGAGACGGACGAGTTTCGCCACGCGGTTGATGCTCTTGTGAAACAGTCTAAAAAAGAGAGAATCGCAATTATGTGTTCTGAGGCTGTTTGGTGGCGGTGCCACCGTTCGATGATCGCCGATGAATTGGTGGCGCGAGGATTTGCCGTCAAGCACATAATGAATTTGAAGGAGCCCAAACCGCATACCCTGCGATCATTTGCGCATGTCGAGCGCGGGCATGTTTCTTATCACTGATGAAAGACGCTGCCGCCCACCCGTGAGACTATGCGGCTCTATGCCGCCAGAGGCAATCGAACGGTAAAGGTCGTGCCCTTGCTTTCCTCCGCCTCGCAAGAAATTGAGCCGCGATGCGCTTCCACGATTTGCTGGCAAAGATAAAGTCCCAAGCCCGTCCCTGAGCTGCTGGTGCGTGTTGTATTGCTGCGCCAGAATCGTTTGAAGACGTGTCTTTGTTCCTCTTTCGGAATTCCCGGACCGGTATCGGAGACTTGCAGAAGCGCTTCTTTGCGGTCGTGTTTCTCCAGACGAATGGATATCGAGCCTCCTTCGCCGACAAATTTGACGGCGTTGCCGACAAGATTGTCCAGCACCCGCATCATGGAAGTTTGATCTCCTCGAATCGGAACCTCTTCCCGTTCCAGGTCGACACTGAGATTGATGCCTTTCACTTCAATCAAAGGCTGGATCGACTTCAGATGTTTGGCGATCACCACTCGCATGTCTATGACTTCCAGTCGGAGGTCATGCATGTCTTTCTCATTGCGATAAACATCTAGAAAGTTAGAGATCATCTCCAGCAGCACATCATTGCTGCACTTAATCGCTGCCAAAATTTCAGACTGTTGTTCGCTCAAATTGCCGAGCTTTTGTTGAACCATAAGATCGAGGATGCGATTGGAGCCGATGATCGGATTTTTCAGGTCGTGAGTGAGCGTCGCCATGAAATCTTCACGCTCTTCATATAGTTTCAATCTCTCCGATTCGGCGGTTCTGCTCTTCATTCTGGCTCTGGCACGGCAGATTGCCCGCAGCAAAATTGTCGGAGTTACCTCCTCTTTCAACAGATATTCCTGCGCGCCAAGCTCTATTGCTTCTTCGGTCTCGTCCAGAGCCGTTAGTACGACAATTGGTATCTGCGGCACGCAATTTCGTACTGCCACAAGCGTGTCCAATCCACGACTGTCGGACAAGGTCAGGTCTAGTAGTATGGCGTCGAATTCGTGTGCTGCGAGTTTCAGCAGTCCGTCCGCCAGTGTATGCGCAGTGGCTGCAACCACCGAAGAGTTGCGAAACATCGAAATTATCGCCAGTGCGCAAGCTCTCGAGTCTTCAATTAGCAGTATGGAGACAGTTGAATTTTCTAGTTCCGGAAGCGACATAAATACCCCTTTTTTTGAAGTTTCACAGAGTCGCCGCCAGACGTAAGAGCCCGCAACAGGCCAAAAGTTCCCCTTTGGATACCTTAATTTTGGCCAAATGGTAATTGTTTGCGACCGGACGCGTGCCGGCGGCTCTTCAGGGCGTTTGTGTATAGTTTCTGGAAGGTTGCCTATTGCTCGGCAGCAACCATTGCGATTGTCAAAACGCCGGTAAATTCATCCGATATGCTCGCCGACAGTTTCACTTGCTGTCCGGTCAGATGCGCGGGCGAAACAACAGTCGCTCTGTAAATTGAGCTATTGTTGCCGTTTTCCTTGGTCAAACTCTGCACTGTCCACTTTGTGGGGTTGCCACCAATGCCGGTGCCAAGCGCTTTGGCGGCTGCTTCTTTGGCTCCCCATATTCTTGTCAATAACGCATTGCGATCGGCAGCGTTTACACCGTTGAAAAAATGCGTCTCTGCCTCGTTTAAAATCAGCCTTTCGATGCCTTCCTCACGCTCGGAGTAGGGCTCAAAATCGATGCCTAGACCGAAGGGCGAAGCATTGCCTCTGACGAAGGCAGCGATCGCTATCGCGTATCCGGCTTTATGTGTTATCGAAACTTGCGTGGTAACACCCTGACTTTGCAGCAGGTGAGAATGCACTACCGGCGCGCCATTCTGCGCAGGAAGGATGCTGAGTTCCAAGGGCGGCAGCGCGGCATTGAAAGTGCCGGCGTACAATTTTCTGATGGCATCTTTAGCTGCAATTCTGCCCAGCAGCCATTCGCGCTTACGTTCGCGGCGTGTTATCGAATCCGCCATGAATTGCTGCTCGACCCCGGTCAAGAAGTAGTCGGAAAGCCAGGTCGCAATCGTTTCATCATCGGGAATATCCTGCGGCTTTATGCAAGCCACCGACACTTGCGAAGTCAAATCATGCGGCAAGGAAATACTTTCAATCGGAGTCGCCACCAGATTCGATGCCGGCACGCGGACGAAATCTTTTATGCTAGATGAGAGCGCGATGCGGCGGCTTGATATTGACTCGAATTCCGCAATAACCTGACCGTCCAGCGTGGAGATTTCTACGTCCGCCTCTGTGCCCCGCTCGCTTATTGAGCGCAATCTGGCGAAAACTCTCACATCACCGTCGATGGTGCCGAGCGGTTTGTACAGCGTCAGGGATTGAACGTGGAAAGGCAGGAGCGCGGTGCAATTCTCTTGATGTTCGTACAGGTGAAACAGCACCAGTTGGGTGGAATTGTCCAGCAAGAGCGGGTCGGCGACGAAAGTCGGCGTGGTGCGCGTTGCATACGGCAATGTGGGACCGAACCAATCGGCAGCAGTTCGTGCCGATACGATGCCGGTGATTTCGCGCTTGCCGACGCTTTCTATATGTTTTACCGACTGCATGCGCGGTCCGTGGAACATATTGCCTTCGTCATACAATTGATTGTCGGCGATTACAGGCGCGCGACCGTCAGCAGGCTTGATGTTTTTCGAAATCTTCTCCTGGCGCTCTTTGCCGACCATTATTTGTGCCGTCATATCGGCTGCATCGAGCCTGTGCTGACCGCTGTAATGCTCCCCGCCACCGGCAAGGCTGAGCCATTCGTCCTGACGAACGACCTTCAAGCCGGCGGTCGTGTTGCCCTTTGCTTCGCGCTTTGCAAAGATCAGCAGCCAGACGCCTTCTTGACCTACGCGAATGCGTCGCATCGCTCTGATGTTTTCCACCGCCGTGACAATGCTGCCGGGATTAACTAGGCAAGCCGCTTCGGTCATCATCTCTATGGCGACAGTGAGAGGCAAAAGATGAACGCGCTCATCTTCGCTTTGTGGCGAATTCAAGCTGGGACCGGCGCCAAAGCGCACCGCTCCGCCGATTGCATGGTCTTTGAGATAGCGATGAGAATCCAGGGTCAAAGGCAAGAGAATTTCAATTTCGCCGGGTGCGCTGTTGACGATGAAGGAAGATTCCATGAATGCCGGCAAACGCGAGTACATGTTGCTCGTGCGTTGATAAGATCCGGGCATCAAAGGTGGTGTCGTTTCGAATCCGGCCGGTTGGATGGGAAACTCGCTGCCCGCGCCCTGAGCATCGGCTTCGTATCCGATTAGATTCGGCTCGCCGCCCTGTTCCGGATTGCCCTGGAAAAATTGCGAGAAAATCTGCGCCTGCACAGCCATTATGTTGGTGTGAAAACTCTCGAGAGTTTTTATATAGTTGTCCATCACCGCATCAATAACAGCAAACGGATCGTCCTCCGGCACCGGCGCTGGTGCAACCTCTGCTTGCTCGTAAACTTGGGCGATTTCGGAATTGGGATACGGAAGGTCGTCGTCCGGCTGTTCGTTAAACGATCGTGCATCGCTAAAAAACTCGGCTTTGCGCAAATTGTCGTTCTGTATCGATGGAAGATTCGGGCGCTCCTGCAGCTCGATTTCCGGATAGTGCAAAGAAAGTTTCATACTGGTCGATTTGGCCGGGCGCGCCTCGGCATCGAGGTCGATTACCTCGGCGCGGCGCTCGAAAAGATAATCGAACTTGACCGGAACTCCGTGGCAGAAGAGGCTTGCCAGCGTGCGGTTGAGCTGCGTGATGCCTGATTCGTTCTGCAAATTGGACGCCAGGGCGACGTATTCCTTGCCTTCTAAAACTTCATCGATGACCGGTGTCATTCCGCCGCGCGGACCGACTTCCACGAAGATGCGCGTGCCTTCTTTGTGCATCGCCTCAATCGTTTTTCTAAAGTGAATCGGATGCGTGAAGAGTTCAGTCGTAATCTTGCGAATCGCTTCGGTGTCTTCAGGATATTTATCAATGAGCGAGCATGCCCAGGTGGTTATTTCCGGCTTTGAGACCGTGACGGCTTGCACGGCATCGTCGCTGACGTCGACTTTTCCTTCCACCAGCGGCGTGTGATAGGGAATGGCCACCGGCAGCGGCAGCACTTCAAAACCGGCTTCCTTAATGGCTTTCGTCGCAGCAGTTATGGCCTCGACCGTTCCCGACAGAAGCATTTGCTTCGGTGAAAGATCGGCACCCAGGTAGACGGTGTGCGGGAGCTTCTGCAAAATTGGTTCTATTACATCCCAATTGCCGGTCACTTTTATCGAGCGCAGTTTAGCCAATTCTTCGATAGAAACTGCTTTAGCAACGCCAGTGCTGAGCCGGTAGAAGACAGGGGCCGTCTCCAAAACGTCGGCGGCGCCGTTAATGAGCAGCGCGGCAAATTCGCCCGTGCTCACACCTACGATTGACGAAGGTTCCACTCCCAGATTCTTCAGCAATCGATACAGCGACCATTCGGCGAGCAAAACAGTCACAACGGCGGAGTCCATGCTGGCAAGCAGTGCTGCGGTCACCTGAGGTCCCGGGCGGCCCGGTCTGGGAGTGCCGAATATTTTTGTGCTCGGCAGAATCTTGTGCAACTCGCTGAACGGCAGCGCTTGCTTCTCTTCGTGCGAGTAAGTGAGCGCCATCTGGTCGATGTAGTCGAAAGCCATGCGCACTTCCGGGAAGTGCAGGCAGAGGTCGTTGAGCATATTCGGATAAGCAGCTCCCAGTCCCGGAAGGACGTAGGAGAGTTTGCCCTTTGTTATCGACTCTTTGCCGGTCAGATAAATATTGTCGGTGACTTGCCCTTCCGCACCGGCCGCGACATATTCGGCTGCGGCGACAAGTTCTTTGCGCAATTGCTCAAGCGATTTTGCCACCACAGCCAGGCGATGATTTTGCAATTGAGCGGCGGCTTTTCTGCTCAGGCTGCAGGCAAGATCGCGCAATTGAAGATTGCTGCGACTGTCGATCAAGCGGATCGTGTTTTGAATCTGTGCGTTCAATTCATGATTGGTGCCGCCCGAAAAGACGCACAGCTCGCTTTCCCATTCTTTGAAAAGCGCCTGTCTTTTGCATTCGTCCCTGTCTTCGTGCTCTTCCAGAATTACGTGCGCATTGACTCCGCCAAAGCCGAAGGCACTCACGCCGGCGCGTCTGGGCTCGACGGTTGTTTTCAGCCCGGCATCCTCATGCTGTTCGACGCTGGGATGCACTTTGGGGTGGATCCAAGGACGAGTCTGCACGCTGATGCGGCAGGGATGTTTGTCCCATTCAACTGATTTGCTCTCCTGCGAAACATTGAGAGTCGGGGGCAAAACTCTGTGATAGAGAGAAAGTGCGGCCTTTATCAAACCAGCCATGCCGCTGGCCGCCTGGGTGTGCCCGATGTTGGATTTTACAGACC
>JADYYD010000071.1 GCA_020853845.1 Candidatus Melainabacteria bacterium | reverse complement strand
GCCATGTGACGGTTCATTCGTGCCATGATGCGCTGTGCGCCTTTCATGTCACCGCTGCTTAGCGCGTCTGTAAGCTCCTGCATGTCATTGGACAATAACACCATGGTGTCTTCAGGAGTGTATCCGTCCATGCCGGGACCGGTATATTCGATACTGTTTTCGCTATTTTCACCGCCTTCATGATATTCCGAACCAGAATCTTCATAACCACTCTCCGAGCCGTGTTCTTCCGAGCCGTGTTCTTCCGAGCCGTGTTCTTCAGATCCATGTTCTTCAGATCCGTGTTCGGTATTTTCATGCGATTCGGAATTGCAGCCGTCGTGAGTTGCAGGCTCATCAAAAATTCCTCGGGCAAAAGACGCCAGATCCCTTCGCAATTCACCCAACCATTGGCTGGCATCTTTTTTGTCGCCTTCATTTATTGAGTTTTGCACTTGCAGCATGTCGCCGAAAACTTCAACGAGCCGCCCTGCATCTTCTCTGTCGAAGTTTGACATAGCGGTATTATTTTCGGTGTCATTGTCAAATGATGCAAATCTGCTTGCTATATCCATAGCGCCGCGCTGTTCGAAGCTCAATTGGCCACCCGAAGCGCGCGAAGTTTGTGAGTAAACATTGTCATCGAAATCTAGTTGATATAAAGCGTTTTCATTCGATGAATTCGAACTGCCATTGGCGGTGCCGAAATCTGAGTAAAGACTTTTCAGATCGAACTGTGGTTTGTCGGAAGTTAGAGTTTCGGTCGCAATCGAATGATCACCGTTTTCCGGTGCTTTAAAAACTGCGCTCATGTTCTCTCCTTTGCTCGCAAAAGCGGAAAGACGATGGATATGTAGTAAGGGCGGAATGCTAGTTCGCCAAATTTAAGCGGCGAAACAGTCAAACTTGTGGCACGAAGATTAAAAGTCGCCGCCATCCAGGCATTGCGGGCATTGGGTAGATAGAGAAGGAAGCTTTTCAGTCTTCGATTCCAATATAATCTTTGTCAAGATGTGTGTTGCTCCTTCTGGCATGCTATAGGTGAAGTACTAGTAAAGGCTAAAAGAGATATCAGTCACAGTTAGCCCTCCTCCTGGTTCAGCGATGCTCAACGGTTGGTCGAGCGAAAAGAAAATTGTCACCGGCTTCGGGATAGCCCTGATTGCCGTAGCTCTGGCGCTCTTCAGCCCGTATTTGGTGCACCCCGGCGCTCGGGAAATCAAGCAGTGGATCGAGCACCGGCAGAAGGTTTTCGATAATCTGCAGAGCATCCTTACGGATTTTCGCGAGGCGCAGCTTTATCACCGCGACTATGTGCTGTCGGGAGATGTTCGCCATTCCGATGATTTCAATGAGTCCGTCTCGCGCGTGAACGAAAGACTTTTTTCTCTTCGTACTCTGGATTCCGACGAAACTCCGACTGCCGAGCGCGTTAGGCAGTTAGAGAATGAAGTGGAAAATTCGATTGGCTCTATGCGTCTGGCCATGAATTCTCGTCGGGACAAAAGTGCAAAGCCGGCGAGCGTGATTGAAATGTCGGACAATGCGCTTGTGAAATCGAATGCGGCTGCCGCATCTGTCGAACGTCTCGAAAACGATCAGATAAAGCTGCTTGAAGAACGCATTGCACAATACAGTTCGTTGCCTAACTATCAGGTCCTGGTCGGCGTGTTGCTGATTACGTTCCTCGGTTTGCTTGGCTTGGGTACATTCCTCATGTCCAAGAACTGGCAAAATGCCGTCGAATCTTTGAGAGAACGAAATCAGTTTTTGGAAGACCAATTGAGCTCGGCGCAGAGCCATCTCGATAAACTGGCGAACAAAGATTTGTTGACTGAAGTGCTGAACGTTCGCGGTCTTGAACAAGCTTTGATCGCAGAACAAAACAGAGCCGGACGGGCCGGTGCGCAGTTGGTCGGAATGCTGCTGAATATAGATAATTTCAGACGTGTAAACGAAGGACTCGGGCACGCTGTGGGCGACGTGATTTTGAAGGAACTGTCGCGCCGCATTGGCAACACTCTTCGTCCTTCCGATCATATAGGGCGCATCGGGCGTGATGAGTTTCTCGTATTGTTGCCCGATACTCAACTCGCATATGCGATGAAAGTTGCAGAGCGAATTCGTTTGTCCGTTTCTGACAGTCCGCTCAGGAACGCTTCCGATCTTATTCATTTGACTGTTAGCGCAGGTGTTGCCACGCTGCCTCAAAAGGTTTCCGCGCTCGAGGAAGTTTTAACCCTCACTCGATCGGCGCTGAAGCGAAGCAAGTTGTCCGGCAAGAACAAAGTCTCTGTCGCGCGCGATGGTGCCTCCGACGACGAAAATCCCGTGGCGCGAGACATCGTTGATGTTCTGTGCGATGCCACTGCTTTCCGGACGGTTTTTCAACCGATCATCGATCTTTCCACCGAACAAATTTCCGGCTACGAAATTCTCTCCAGAGGTCCAGATGGTGCTTTCGAGAGCCCGGCAGACTTCTTCAGGGTATGCGTCGAGAATAATATTCTCACTACCGTCGATCTTTCCTGTGTGAAATCGTGCATTGCATCGACTAATGGTGTCAAGCAGAACATGCGCTTTCACCTCAATATTTTTCCTTCTACGCTGCTTGATACTCCCATCGAGCAACTGCTTTCGTTGTTCCCGGCGCAAACAGACGGTCGTGTGTTCTGCGTGGAAATCAGTGAGCAGCAGTTCGTCGGAGATCCAGCGTACATGCGCGATCACGTTAACGCGTTGAAGCAAGCCGGAATTCTTGTGGCAATTGATGATGTAGGATTCGGAAGAAGTTCGTTGGAAACTTTGATCTTACTCGAACCTGATCTCGTGAAAGTCGATCGCAAATATGTAACCGGTGTTTCCATCGAGCCGGCCAAAGCACGCCTGATGAAACGGCTTGCCAATGTCGCCAAGTCATTGGGCGCGGAAATTGTGGCGGAAGGCATTGAGAGCAGCGACGATATTCCCGTGCTCAAAGAGATTGGCGTTCACTATGGACAAGGCTGGCTGTTCGGTGATTTGCTGGAAGTGCTTCCCGGCACGCCTCAAGCGCGCAGAGCCAGCGATCGCGTAGGAGAGTCGGCTTGACGCATGAGATAGTTACGCTCAGAAAAGACGACGAAAAATTTGCCATCGACACTGTTTTAGGAAACGGATGGCAAGTAATGAAAGCCAAGTTCTGGCCGTTGCTTGGCGTGATGGGTGTCGCCGGGTTGGTGGCGGCGCTGGTGCCTATGGCGAATTTTGTCATCGGTGCAGGTGGAACTCTTTCCATCGAAAATCTTGGCACTCAATTGCTTTTAGGCACCATCTGGCTGATCATCACATTGACGATTGAGCTGGGCTTTATGAATGTCAATTTGATGGCGTTGGACAACAAGAAATTTTCCCCTGATGACTGTTTCAAGTGCATTAAGTTTCTACCTTCGTACGCAGTAGCTATGCTGCTTTCGCGCACAGCAATCGGCCTGGGCTTTTTGTGTTTTATCATTCCGGGCATTATCCTTCTCATCTCATTTCAGTTTGCCGGTTTTTTCATTGTCGAGAAGCGTCTTGGACCGATTGCTGCATTGAAAGCGAGTTGGGCTATTTCTGACGGCGCTCGATGGCATCTGGTTTTGTTTGGAATTCTCTGCCAACTGATCAATGTGTTCGGCACCATGTGTTTTCTTGTTGGTCAGATCCCGGCATTCATGATCAACGGTGTGGCGCTGGCAGCCACTTATCGTTCACTGCTGGCCAACACACCTCAATTGTCTGATCTGTTGCCGCCACCACCTCTGAGCGACGATGCCGTAGCGAAACTTTTATCCGAAGATGCCTGGCCGTTCAAAGCTGATTCGAGCGCACCAGCTTCACCGACTCATGGAGAAACGTCGGCGGGAACTGTTTCAGAAACTCCGGCAGAAACTGTCGCTGAACAACCCAAAATCGATTTGCCTGCTGAAAAGCAGGAAGAGAAATAACTTAGCGACCGTAGTTGCGAATATAAAGATTGGTCCCTTCAGGGATGAGGCGCATCTTGCTGCCGTTTACCGGCTGCATCATTTGACTGTTTAAATTACTCTCCGCCTCATACATTCGCGCTTGTCTGTCACGTGCATCGCGATCGTAATTTTCCGCCTGTTGCTGTGCTTTCTTCAAATAAGCATCGGAATCCGCTTTGCCTTGCTGGCGAATGTCATCGGCAGTTCGTCGTGCCCAGTGCCGCCTGCGCCACGTGTATGAAAGACCGTTCGCCTCATCCTCGGCTTGGTCGCGGATTTTCTTGGCGTTCTCGCTTGCTCTCGTAAGGATTGAATTTCTTTGTGATTCTCTTTCCGAAGTATGCAAGTTGGCGCCTTCTTCGGCCTGCTTGTGAATCAACTCCGCTGCCCTCTGGCGCTGCTCTTCTTTCCTTCTCGATTCAGCTTCTAGAGCCTTTTCTCTGTCAAAGGGAACGGCGTGTTGTTCGTAAGCTCTAATTGCTGCCTCGGAATGCTCCGCGATGATTGTCCCGGTTCCGTAATGGACGCAGAGGTGATACTCGCGCAGGGCTTCCTGTACTTTCTTCTGCTGCATGAGAGTGTTGGCGAGGCAGTAGTGCAAGCGCGCATCTTCTTTATTGGCGGCAAGCGCACGCTGAAAGGACTTGCGGGCTTCCTCATATTTTCCCTGGTTGTAAAACTTAAGTCCGGCACTAACGTCGGAAGCGAGGGCGGGACCGGAAATTGCCAGCGACAAGAGAAGGGCTGCTGAAAGGATAAGTCTCGAATGCCTGACAGGACTGGTCATATGGAAAATTCTCCAAGCCTACGATCGCTATTATCTACTCCGTCCGCTTTTGAGGCAAGGCGTCGGCGATCCAAAGCGGGTATATTGCCAGAGAATTTCGAGGAGAAATAATTGTGCGAAGTTTGATGCCTGTTTTGATTGCGGCATTTTGCCTGGCTATGCCGCAATGCCTTGCCGACAATAGTGTCGATAAAGTTCCTGTGAAACTCAATCCCCCGAGTTCTGCTTCATCGCTGCAGGGAAATGTCCAGGGCGGAGCGCCTGTAATCCTGCAGGGGCTGCATGATGTGGGCGTTTCGGTGCATCACCTGCAAGAGATGCTCAAAGGATTGCTGTTAGAGGCACAACGCCAGGATATGGTCGTTGTCTCTCAGCCGAATGTGATTGGACCGATGGTGATTCCTGCCATTCCGGGACCTTCCGGAATGATGAGCATGGGATATCTGCCGCCGCGCAAGAAGTGGGTGGATTACTTCATGTCGCAGGTTGAGGAGATTATTCCTCTTCTCGATCACGAATTAAATGGACTGCCCAGACCTAATCCGAATGATACGGAGGTGTTGCAGTCGTTTACTGAGATGTTCGATGCCGCGCGCGGATTCAACCCGCCGTGGAGCGATTTGGAAGCAGTGACAAAAGGGCCCGATTACAAAAATGACGACATCGCGAAAGCGGTCACTCGTCTGTACATTCAAGTTGATGAATTCAAAAAACTGAAAGACAAGTTGTACAAAGTTGTGAAGAAAGAAGCAAAGCTGCAGTCGAAAGAAAAGAAGGACGCAAAACAACAGAAAGAAGTCGACCAGAAGAGTCCTTCCGACGGCAAGCAAGAAACACAGAACTAAGTTATGTCTCTTCGTCTGGTTCGGCTGCTGCTGTCGATTTCGAAGTTCTTCCCGCGCCCGATGGTTTTCTGATCGGCAGAGCGCTCATGTCTTGTCCGACATTCATGATCATGGTGTTGCCTGTCGTTTCGCCCATAGTTTGCAGAGCGCGCAATTGCAGTAGATGTGGATTGTCGTCCAGCATTTTTGCAGCATTGGCCAAACTTCTGAGCGCCGCTGTTTCACTTCGCGTTTTTTCAAGAACGGCAAGTCCTTGCTTTTGCGCTTTGATTACTTCGCCGAATGCTTTCTTCATGTCGCCAGCGAGCATAATGTCTTTGACGTTGGCATAGATAAGCTCCAAACCGATTGCCGCTGCTTTCGGCTTGCAAGCATCCAGGAATTTCGCACCAATCTCGTTGCGTTTTTCGAGAAGCTCGTCGAGATTCATAGTGCCGACAATCTCGCGCAACTCCAATTGCATCACCGTATATAGTGCGCTATAAAAATTTTCAGTTTTATTTATCGCGAGGTTCGCGTCGATCAATTTATAACCGGCTGCAATCGATATTTTGAGCCCGATATTGTCCAAGCTGAGCAGTTCTTGCCCTGCAATGGAAATATTGCGCTCGCGCATGTCAACTTTGACCACGTGGTCCCAGAGCGGGCAGATCCAGTGTGCGCCGGGATTCAAAATCGTTGCCAGCTTGCCGTCCTTATAGAGCAAGGCCTTCTCATACTCCCAAACAGTGATTTTCGTTGTCACTTTGGCAATCAGCCTTGCAATCGCAATAGCTGCCACAATCGCCAAGATGACGATTGCAAAAATTTCTGGTGCATGTTTCATAGCAACCTCCTTATACGCTCCATCTTAAGAGGCTCACGGTTTGAGCGGAGGTCTTAACCTGCAGGGCTCATTCCGTGTTGCCTTGCGGCAGCCCCTCAAGACGAAAGCAATGGGAGTCGAACCCGGTACGATTGACAGTCGTGCCATCGGATGCCAATACGCAGAACGAAGGTGGAATTACACCACGCTGCTTGCCTCTCCGATAGGGGCGATTATTGCACATTGAAAGAATTCGTGCTCGCGCTTCTAAACTTCTATCCAAACCGGCGCGCTCTTAAATGCCGGCGTCTTTGAGCGCGCATCCACATTTGCTTTGATGAGGATATTGCATTCCGGGTAGAACATGGCAACCGCACCTTGCCGGATCTTGCCAACCACGACTTCTATATTTTCCATCCGACCGGCTTCGCCGCGCACTGCGACGCGCTGACCATCTTTGATGTTCAACTCTCGTGCGTCTTTTTCGGCCATCAAAATGCAAAAGCGGTGAGGCATGCCGCGATAGAAATCGTATTCATCATAAACGACGGTGTTGAACTGACCTTCCGAGCGCAGAGTGATTAAAGCAAGCCCGTCTTTGATCGGTTCAGGAAGCGGGGTCGGATGCATCAGCGCTTTGCCGGATTTTGTATTGAACTTTGGAGTGTGATAAACGCGGCCAGTGATCGTAAACTCTTTCTTGGTATCGTCTATGGTGCCAATCTCTTGCCAGCCCGGAATTGTCTTTGAAATAATCTCGCGCACTTTCTTGTAGTCTCGCAAACTTGTCCAGTCGAAAGGTGTTTTGCCTAAAACCCGATTGGCAATGTCGCAGATTACTTCCGCCTCTGCTCTCATTTGTCCTTGTACATTCGGTTTGCCACCTTCGGACATACGAATGAAATTGAACATGGACTCTTGCGTGGTTGCCTGTGGTTCTTCATCGCGTGCGAGCACGGGCAGAATTATTGTCGTTTCCCCTTTGCCGTGAAAGTGACCCGGGTTCAACTTCGTCGACAGATAGACAATTGTCTTTGCCCGCTCCATGCTCTTTGCTGCCCACGTCGAATCGGGATTGGAGCCCCACAAATTTCCACCAAGCGCAAAGAGAAAATCGATCTCGTCTTTGCCGCAAGCGTCGATCATTGCATGCGTGTCCAATCCTGGCGCGTCAGTAATTTTGGTGCCGTAAATAGTTTCCAGAGATTTGCGAACGCTGTCTTGCAGTGCCGGAGCGACGCCCACAGAGCCGATTCCCTGAACATTGGAGTGCCCGCGAATCGGCAAAAGTCCGGCGCCTGGTTTGCCGACATTGCCTGTCGCGATGGCGAGATTACAGACGGCAAGAACATTGTCGACACCCGATGCGTGGTGCGTCAGCCCCATCGCCCATGCAAAAATGGTGCGCTTCGAGTCGTAGATAATGTCGGCGCACTCTTCCATTTCTTCTTTCGTCGTGCCGCTGTTTGCCGTGAGATTCGACCAATCAGCATTGCGCGCGTAGTCCAGAACTTCGGCTGCGCCTTCTGAGTTTGAGTCAATGAACTCAGTGTCCACTCGCCGTTTTTCAAGCAGAGTTTTGAGCACGCCGACTAGAAACGCCACGTCGCCGCCGGGCAGCGGTTGTACATACGTGGATGCGATTTTGGTGCCGAAAAAGAGCGATTTGATTTGAGACGGTACGTGAAAATTTTCCAGTGGCGATTCGCGCACCGGATTAACCACGATGATGCGGCCGCCTCTGGCGCGCAAGTTTGCCAGTTGCGTCATCAGGCGTGGATGATTGGAAGCAGGATTTGCTCCCAGCAAAACAATCAGATCGCATCTGGCCAGATCTTCGAGTTCGACCGTTGCGGTGCCTGTGCCGAACGCCATTTTAAGCGCCACTCCTGAGGCCTGGTGGCAATAGTAAGAACAATTCATAACGTTGTTGGTGCCGTAAACGCGGGCAAATGCTTGCAGCAAAAACGCCGCTTCATTTGAAGAGCGGCCGGACGAATAGAATGCAGTGCGATCGGGAGTCGTGGTTTTGAGCGCATTTTCAATGTGGCTCAGCGCTGCGTCCCACGTGATCGGCTTGAAATGCGTGGAGCCTTTGTCCAAAACCACAGGATAGGACAGGCGGCCGGCATCTTCAGCTTGTTTTGGCGTGAGCTTTTCAAGCTCGACAAGAGAATGTTTTTCGAAATAATCCGCCGGCAAAGCGTCGATCATGTCTGCAACCTGTGCCTGCAAGCTTTTCTTGCAGACCTCAGGCCAGTGTCCGGCTTCGTTGACCATGCCGCCCTTCATGCCGCCCATGCCGACAGCGCAGGTTTTGCAGGCGTTTTTCGAATTCATGCGCTTGAGAAGGCGCAGCGGCCCGACTTGAAAAGCTTTTTCAAGTGAATACATGATGGCTGGGAAGCCGCCGCCTGGATTAAGTTTTCGCGCCACTGCCTTTTGCGTACGTTAGCTGAAGGGTTTAGGTAATATAGTCGTTTGCATCGCAAACGCGGCAAATGCATAGCAAATGCTACGAACACGATTATATATTGAGTTGTATGACGACCGAAGCAGCACCAGCCCATAAACCTAAAAAACCGCGGATATTCTTCCTGCTCGGGTTGATAGTCACGACCGGTTACCTGACATTCTTTTCCGTGCAGGCGACGAGCATCGGTACGATCAAGGTGCCGCCTGGTTTTTCAATCGCGCCGTATGCCACCAACGTCAAGAACGCCCGCTCGATGGCGCTCAGTCCGTCCGGCATTTTATATGTCGGCTCGCGGCTTCTCAACGGCAACGTGACTGCGCTGGTTGACACCAACAAAGACGGAAAAGCTGATGAAACCTACGTCGTTGCCACTAATCTCTACAGTCCCATGGGCGTGGCGTGGAAGGATGGAGACCTCTATATCGGGCTCATCAACGGAGTTGTGAAGCTCAAAGACATAGACAACAAATTGAAGGACCCGCCTAAACCGACCGTCGTTAATCTGACTCTGCCGAAAGATCTGGCGCACGGGCACAAATACATTCGTTTCGGTCCGGACGGATGGTTGTACATTCCGGTCGGTGCGCCCTGCAATGTCTGCGAGCGTGACTGGAAGCGATACGCTTGCATGATGCGTATGAAGCCGGACGGCAGCAATCTCGAGCTTTACTCGCAGGGTATTCGAAACACCGTCGGATTTGATTGGCATCCGGTGACGAAAGAACTATGGTTTACCGATAACGGTCGAGATTGGCTTGGCGACAATCTGCCACCCGACGAATTGAATTGCGCGCCGCGTCCCAAAATGAATTTCGGCTATCCTTACCGCTATGGAAAGAATGTCAAAGACCCGGATTTCGGAAATAAGCGTCCTAATGACGCCGATTTCACCCCTTGCCGTGTCGAACTCGGACCTCACGTTGCAGCTCTTGGTATGCGCTTTTACACGGGAGACATGTTCCCGCCTGAATACAAAAATCAAATTTTCATAGCCGAGCATGGTTCGTGGAATCGCAGCACTCCTCTGGGTTATCGCGTCACCTGCGTAAAGTTTCCTCCGGGAAAAGATCCGGTCTATGAAGTGTTTGCCGAGGGCTTTATCAACAAATCTGGGATTCCCGCCGCTCGTCCTGCCGATATTTGCCAGATGGCGGATGGCTCTTTGCTTGTTTCCGACGATTTCGGCAATGCCATCTACCGCATCACGTACAAAAAATAAGTACCTCTTGTATACATTTGGCCGCATCCTGAAGAAGTAGCTGTGTAAAGTGTGTACAATCTCATCTGCCGAAACGAAGAATACGGCGCACCGCTTGGTAACTGCGGTTGCTTTACATCTCGCCGGCACTTTTGGGAAACATTACCCGAAGACCGTATGTATTGGAGGATATCGTAATGCGTCGCGCACAAGTCTTTGCTATGGCGGCTTTATTTCTGGCATTGCAACCCGGACTGGCAATCAAACCAGCATATGCCAATGACCTGACCAATTTAATCGGCGGACTCACCGGATTCACGGATGTCGATAACCGGCAGGTGCAAATTGAACGGCGGATTCGAGACGCTGTTTCATCGGGGCGTTTGACCTGGGCGGAAGGCGATGTTTATTTGAAACAGCTCGCAGTGATCGAGCGCAACGAAGCCGATTACAAATTCGGCGACAACAAATTGTCGACCTGGGAAGCAATGAGGCTTTCGCTCGACCTCGACAAATTGAGCCGCGACCTTGAAACGCACCTGCGCGATCGCAAATCCGGATCCGTAGATATCGATGCTGCCCAGGCAGACTTGCTGAAGCGCATGACAGACGGTCTGGCGCAGCGCAGATTGACGCAGCAAGAGTATGACGATTTGAAATACGATTTCGATCGCGCCGCATCGCTTGAAGCAATGTATCGCCAGGACAGTCGGTTGGATTACGAAGAAGCATTGAAAGTGGCGATTGAGCTGGATCGCCTGGGAGCGAAGTTGGAACGTTCGCTGCACGACAGAGATGTTCCTGTTCAACGTACCGACGAGCGTCTGGCGGAGTTGGACAAGAAAATTAGCGATGGAATCTCATCTGGCAAATTGACCGGCGACGAAGCACAGCAGTTGAAGCAGGAATTCAGCAGAATCGCTGATCGCGAAGCGGCGCTTAAAGCATCGGGTGGACGTATTTCTGCCGCTGATCGCTTGGCGCTTCTTATCGATCTGGAAAGGCTGAATACGCAGATTGAGCTGAAACTCAATAACTCGCAAATCTCCACAGGTGGTGCTACGCAGGTAAGTTTGCGGCGCACGGAAATCGAAACCAAGATTTCCGATGCTCTCGTGCAAGGACGGCTGACTCCGCTCGAAGCGCAGCAATTTAAATCCAGTCTCGATCGTATACAAACATTGATCCGCGATATGGGAGCTGTTGATGGAAGACTTTCACCGGTAGAGCAACAAACAATTTCCGTCGAATTTTCAATGCTCGATGCACGAATAAATCGAATGCTGGTTGGCCGTGCCAATGCGTGGCTAGGAGTGACCGGTCGTGTTGCCGATATCGAACAGCGCATCAGTGATTCTACTGCGAGCCGCCGTCTTACCGACGCCGAATCTGCAAGTTTGAAAGCAGAGTTGCAGCACATCAAGGAAAGCGCCGCCAGTACGAGAAAGGCAGACGGCTCGTTTGCTCTCGACAGCGCGTTGATGCTTGCCGCTGATCTCGAGCGACTCAGCAATCGTGTCAATCAGACTTTGCACGATCGCACGGAAGTGGCAGTCGATCTCGAACAGAAGAAGTTGATGCTTGACAGGCGGGTGGCTGAAGGTGTTTT
>JADYYD010000070.1 GCA_020853845.1 Candidatus Melainabacteria bacterium | reverse complement strand
TACATTTGCCGCGACAACTATGCTCAATTTCTCAAAGAGTATTGGCACCAAATACGCTACCAGCCGGCGGCCGTTTCCGAGCAAGGCTGATTGCGGGTTGTGAAACTGTATGGTGTCAGTTAAACAACTACCCAAGCGAGAATTGCTGTTTTCGTTCGGAGCACTTCTTATTGGGTTGCTCTTGCTGGCATACGGTGTGTTTATCGAACCGGCGCAGCTTGTGATTAATCGTCAGTATTTGCGCTTGCCTCACTGGTCCCCGGCTTTGAATCATTTGAAAGTAGCGGTAGTGAGCGATTTGCATGTAGGCACTCTTCATAACACAGTGGAAAGACTGCACAACATTGTCGCAACGGTAAACGAGCAGAAGCCTGATTTGATATTTCTTCTCGGTGATTTCGTCGCCAGCCATGGAAGAAAAGCATCTTTGGAGCCGCAGACCTTTGTGCACGAGCTGGGCGGGCTGAAGGCGCGTTATGGTGTCTACTGTGTGCTCGGCAATCACGATTGGTGGTACAACGGCGAGGATGTTCGCTCCAAATTGCAGACGACGCCAATTCACGTTCTGGAGAACAGTGCTGAGAAGGTTGATATAAACGGCACGCCGCTTTGGATAGCAGGGCTTGCAGATGAGTGGACGAGAGTGGCTGACATACGATCGGCGCTGAATAAAATTCCGACCGGTGCACCGTGCGTAATGCTCATGCACAACCCGGATATGTTTCCGGAAGTTCCTGATACAGTCAGCCTGTCACTTGCAGGACACACGCACGGCGGACAAGTTGCTCTGCCGATTGTCGGACCACCTATTGTTCCCAGCCGATTTAATGGACGCTATGCTCGCGGGCTCATAGTCGAAGGCGGCAAGCACTTGTTTGTGACGTCAGGAATCGGAACCAGCGTGTTGCCTATTCGCATAGGCGTGCCGCCTGAAATTTGCGTACTAGATTTGAACAGCCGTTGAAAGTCGAGTTTTAAAACTCTTTTTTGATCTTGCCGGTTTTGATATCAACATGAAACCAATTCATGGTGGCAGTGTGAGAGCTGTCCGGTCCGTCGCTGACCACCTCGTAGACGTGGACCACGTAAGCATTTCCTTCCTTTCGATCCACATCGATGGTTGGTGTTGCGACTTTTGACTTGCCTACATTTTTGAAAAAAGTCTTTACTTCCGGCAAGTTTTTTACTAATTCCAACGCTTTCGCTTCTGTTATCTGCCCATTCGCAGCGCCCTTATTCTGAGCTTTCGGCGCGGCAGCTTTTGCTTCGGCTGCTGGTTTCGATGTTGTATTTTTCTCGGCTGCCTGCGCTGCAACTGTCAACATGAGTGAAACAACAAATGCCATGCTAAGTGCTCTACCTGTTCTTTTCACTGCTTACTGCCTCAGTTTTGCTTTGCCTTGATCGATGATTGTCGCAAGTTTGTCTTCGCCGATTTCTTCGATGCTTGCAGCGCGTTCTACCGGCGCGAAAACTTCAGCGTAAAATTGTTCGTCGTTGAGCAAGTGATTCCAGTCCGGAAGCTTGTCCCACTCACCGTCATTTAGACCGAGCAGAAAGCGCGCTCTGAAAGGATCTACGCCTTCCATCTCGAATGCTGCAATGCGCAAGTCTCTGCCGGCGCCGGTATCGAAATGGGCGATACCAGATCGATCGAGATCAACGTCTCCATAAATATCGAATTTCTTGATCAGGTTTTGTGCTTCCTCGATATACGAATCATGCACGCGTTTGCCGCGCTCTGTGAGCTTGTAGCTGGCGGTTTTTACATCAATCTCGATGTATTGTTCTTTCTCGGCCCAGGCGATCATTTCTTCCAGTTCCGGATTGTCTTTGGTGACATCGATGGATGCGCCAACAGAAATCTGGTGGAGAAACATTGCCCGGCCTAGATCTTGCATCAATGTTTGCGGGTTTTGCTCCAGGCCTGAAACAGCCTGCTGCACCGGTCTTGATGATACCGGCATGGCTGAGTCGAGGGCCACCAGATCGAGCCGAAAATATTTCATGCCGTCGCGCTCCGACATTGAGAATGCATTTTTGATCGGCGCATCCGGGTTGATGTCGCGGCCGTTCGCTTTGAACTCGAGGGTGTCTTTTATGAAACCGCCCTGGTCGTCTCGACCGAAGATGTACTGCTGAAGAGCTTTCAGCTCATCTACTTGACCAGCCGCCAGTGTTCCTGATGCCACCAGTCCATCGATATCTTCTGAACCGATTACATCAAAAACAACATCGATGGCGTTCTGATTTGCGATTGATTCGTCAAAAGTCAGTACGCAGGAATGATTTTCTCCTGCATCAGAGAGCCTGAGCTGATACTGCATTACTAGCGTCTCCGTCCGCCGAATCCACGCATCTTGAAGCCGCCCGAAGAGCGTCTGCCGCCCCAGATAGAGCTGGAACCGCTGGATGAAGAGGAGCTTCCGAAGGTGGAGGACGAAGAGCCGCCGAACCAGCTTCTGCGTTTTTCAGTGGTGCCCGACGAGAACGAGCCGGAACCGAATGTGTTTTTGCTGGTCAGACCGCCACCCGATTTTTTCTTGAAGCGGTCGAAGAAACCTTGATTCGCGGTTTTTTGAGTTTCATAAGCCGGCGAACTGCGCCATGCGGTGCGGTGGTTGTTGAGTGTGCCGTAGCGATCGTAAGGTGTGTAATAGCGACCGCCCCACATGTTCATCATGTGAGAGAACATCATCATCTGGATGAAAGGATTGTCGAGAATACTGCGGTGTCCGACGTAGTGAGTAGTGCCGTCGTAGTTGGCGACGCGATACGGCATGTCATTGTTGACGACTTCGCCGGTTTGCTCGATGGAAAAGACTTTCTCGTCATCTTTCTGAAATCCGGCTTCTTTCTTGTTGTCGATGTAGCCGGTCACAACCAGTTTGTTGTTTTCGCGCGTAGCGTCGATAGACACGACGTCCTTGCCTTCATAGATTTCGTTGACGCGCTTCTCGAATGCGCCCATCCAGGATTTGAAATCGCTGCCCTTCGACTCAAAGAAAGCTTTCTGAACCTCGTCCAGGTTGATTTTGCTTGATTCAACCTCAATCTTCGGCTGGTCCGAGACATAATGCTCGACGTTCGATTTAGCGCAGCCGGTGACCGTCAAAGCGATACAAAGGACGCTAAGAATACTGAGGCAACGTTTCATTTGGATACTCCAAAACTAATACAACTTCACTATAACAACGCGCCCAGGACGAAACTGCTGAAAGCGCTCATGGCTGGGGCATTTGACCGATCAGTAGTATACAATTAATTAGCATTTGGCGCCTCGCTGTCAAGGCGCTTCCTTGCGGGCGGCTTTCGCAT
>JADYYD010000069.1 GCA_020853845.1 Candidatus Melainabacteria bacterium | reverse complement strand
TTGCAAATTCCCAACGCGATAAAACGCATTGTCTTCTGCGCCCTCGAGAAATCTCCGGCAGACCGCTATCAATCGATGGCGGCGCTGCGCAAAGAATTGATGAATTTTAAGATGGGTCAATTCGTCCGCGTCAAGCAGAAAAGAAGATTCTGGAAACTCGCGCTCCTGGTCTGCCTCGCCACTATTCCGATTACTTTCTTTTTCAGTTTTCGCGACGCGGTGCGAGACAATCCGGAATTCATTTCGAGCTTGTTCTTGCGCTATGAAATCCCGCAGATATTCGAGTGGTTTATTCTCCCCGATGATGAAACGCGCATCGCGCTCAGCTCAGTCAAAATCGCGATGCAAGATTTCAAACAACATAAATTCGCGCAAGCGGCAGATTTGTTGAAGGGCACGATTGATGCCAATCCAGGCTCGAACAGATTCCGGCGAATGACCGCATGGCCTCTGGCGCGAGCATTGGCTCGCCAGGGCAAATATGACGAAGCATACTCATTTTTGAAGCAGGCCTATTCGGCAAGCGATCACCAACTTGGAGATAATCTCAGAATTGTTGGTATCACGTTGAAACTGCACGACGGGCAAATGAAGCATTCGCGATACTTCTTCGAGAAGGGCATTGAAGCGTTTACACGCGCAAAGGAAACCTACAACGCCGCCGTCTGTGAGTATTTCCTCGGCACGTGCCAATTGGAATCGGGCCAATTAGCAGAGGCAAGAAAAACTCTGGAAGCAGCATTGCCGAAGCTCAAAGACTATCACGGCAAAGACATCGAGAAGAACAAGTCATTTATTCAGAAATGCGAAACAGCTCTTCAGCAGCTTGAGGCTAAAGAGAAGGAGCCGGGTGGACCTGCTTCGGAGCAGAAGAAATAACTGCAGTAGAAAGAGCGCGACTTAGAAAACGGTAAGTCGTCAGCGACGAACAGTTGCCGATCATGCTGGCGACGGGGCTCTCATCGTCACCGACAATAATCAGAGTCGGAAACGCGAACACGCGATAGCGCTTTTGCAAGTCCGCTACGAATTTTGCATTGACGCCGAATTGCTTCTGCGTATCGTTGATTCGCACCGGCATGAAACTCTTTGCCACGAGCGCAGCAACTTGCGTATTGCTCAGCGAAGTGGATTCCATCTTTTTGCATGGGTCCGACCAATCTGCGTAGAATTCCAGAAGCAAAAGCTTGTTTTGCGCCTTCGCATCGGCCAGCAAGACCTGCAAATGCTTCTGGCTCTCCGGGCTGAGTTCCATCACCGGCTTGGCTGGAGTTGCAGCCAACCTCTTTGCCTCGGCGACCAACTCGCTGCGACTTGGTACTTGCGACCAGGAAATTGCCGTGGTTTTTGCAGGTTCGCCGGCGTGCATTTTACTCAGCACAACATCGCCAATTCTCAAAACGACCAGCAAAGCCGCAGCCGCAACCAGCCATTTAGGCATATACGAAACCGACTTGTCTGCGCTTGAGCTTTCACTTGAACTTGTCATTGAAACTTCCTTCGAGCTTGTCATTGAAATTTCCCCTGATAGTTTTCGACCGCGCACAAACTAGTTCGTCCCGTAGAAAAATTCTCGCTTGTTCGTGACGCCGACGGCGAACAAAAGATAGACGGCAAGCGCCGACAAGTATGCAATCAGAGCACCGGCGGCGGTGACAGGATTGCTGATCAGGTCATACACGTTTACTGTCGGCAAAATAAAGTCAGCAATGTACTGCGACAAATTGAGCATGAATTTTGTCGTCTCAATCGAAAGATCTTCCAGTGCCTTTCCGCCTGTGGCCACGCTTACGGGCGGTATTGTCTGCCCGGCGAGCCAGATGTAGAAGGAAAGAACAGCGACAATCTGGAACGCCGGATTTCTGTTCAGCATCGTCAAAATCATTGCGGCTGAAATCAGAGCGGCATCCATAAATCTTTCGAGCACCATGCTGAGTATCGCTTGAGCAGTAATCGTTTCACCAAAATGCATGCCAATTCCTGCCACCACAAGATTTTGCAAAGCCGCAAAACCGCCTCCGATAAGCGTTATAGTTATCCACTTGCTGAGCACATACTCACAACGAGTGATCGGCCTGGTGAAAATCAGCGGCAAATATTCGCCGCCGCGTCCCGATTGTGTTGCGGTGTTACCGGCAAGACCAAGGCAGAGAACCATAAGAACAAAAGCAACACCGACCTTGCCGGTGAGCATTTCGAAAGTCTGCGAATCCGAGGCGCCATGCAGCATGGAGGCGACCTTCATTCCGATGGGCATGACGAATCCCAAAAGGATGACATAGAGAAGTTTCATCGGATCGAGACATGCCGACATTGCGGTAAATCGAATGATCGTGCTGTTCATTGTCCTTCTCCTTCTCGCTGCGAAGCGGAGAAAAGTTCTTCCAGCTTCGCACGTTCTGGCACGACTTCCTCGATGGGAAGCCCCTGTTGTACTAAATTACGAATAAGCTGCGTTGCCATCTTGTTGTTTTTTACAGCAAAGCGCCCCCACTCGTGGTGGCATTCGTCGACGCCTGCCGAAGCATCCTTCGCCGCTTGTGCCACCACCGAATTCAAACTGCCGTTGAGCTGACTTTCGGGCCAGCGAATAAGCAAGTGGTAATCACTGACCGCGCCGGAGTGCAAATTCTCGACGGAGGCGATCTTTCCTTGTTTTATAAAGGCGACGCGATCGCAGACACGTTCGACTTCATCGAGCTGGTGAGAATTGACGATGGCAGTCATACCTTCATCCTGCATCTTCTTCACGAGGTTGCGAACCAGCGTGACACCAGTCGGATCGAGTCCCAATGTGGGTTCGTCCAAAAGCGCAAGACGCGGTTTTCCAATCAGCATCTGTGCGATATTCAAACGCTGGAGCATTCCGCGCGAGTATGTTTTCAACCGACGATTCCAAACGGACTTCGCCAGCTCAACCGCCTCCAATGCTTCCGTCACTTCACGCTCTCTGTCTTTTCGGTCGCGCTTCGCCAATCCATGGTGATACTGCAAAAACTGCCGCGCCGTCATCCAATATTCGAAGTCCGATCGCTCCGGTACATAGCCTGTGACCTGGCGCACGGCAAGACAGTCGGCGGGCTTGCCGAAGATTTTCACCGCACCCGAATCCGGTCGTAAAAGCCCCAACAGGCATCCGATTAGAGTTGTTTTGCCGGCGCCGTTCGGGCCGATCAATCCGAATATCTCGCCCTGTTCAACAGAAAGCGAAATGCCCGAGAGCGCGGCGACGTCGCTGCCCGGATAGGTCTTCACGAGGTCAGCAACCTGGACGGCAAGCTGAGCAGGATTTGCTGGGCAAATAGTATCGACATTGTCTTGAGACATGCAGTTTCTCCGGTCCGATGCCAAGAGAATACGTCCTGGCAAAGCTATGCACACTGGGGTTCACCCTGAATGACGTCCGGGCAGGACGTGGAAAATAAATGAATGGAAATCACCTAATTGCCGCCGGAGTGCCGTAGTTGTTCGTGTAACGCCGCAAGGGAAGTTCGATTTATGGCAAAAACAGACGGGAAAGCTGAAGGAGCACACAGCCTGCAATGGTTGGTGGGGGCGGCGATACTGCTTGGAGCTTTGCTAAGTTTTTTGCCACTGGGCGCCGGAGCTGCTGATGAGCAGCCGGTAAAGGTCAAGTATGCCCACGGCTCGGGCGTCAACCCTCGCCACTTCGAGCGCTGGGAATGCACGCTGGACACACGGTCTATGAAAACGGACGATGCTGCAAAATTGAGCAGCCTGATTAACTCCACAAAGATTCTTTCGACCAAAGACAGCGAATATGAGACGACCGATGGCGGTCCCTTTTATTTGATTGAAATTGAAAAGGCGCAACAGAAGCGAACTTTCAACTGGTCGTACCAACACGCACCCGCCGCCATCCAGCCGCTGGTCAGGTTTTTGGAAGATCATTCCAAGAAGACCGTGTATGAAAATGGCAAAGAAGTGAAGTAGCCCAACCCCGGGCCGACCGTCTCATAAATCAGGACCGGTCCGCCCGCGGGATGGCGAAAGCGCCAGCAGTGCCTTGTTTTATCTCCTCAGGCACCGGGTATTGAGACTAAGTACCCTATTTAATATGGCGTTGATTAATGAGTAAGATTCTGGTCGTCGAGGATGATGAATTCCTTGCGGAAACCATCGCAGATTGTTTGATATTCACCGGGCATAACGCCGACCGCATCGGAACCGGCACGGAAGCCTGCCAGATGCTTAAAACCAATCAGTATGACCTGGTTTTGCTTGATTCCATGCTGCCCGACATGAACGGCCTCGACATTTTGAAAGTTTACAAAGAAGAGAA
>JADYYD010000068.1 GCA_020853845.1 Candidatus Melainabacteria bacterium | reverse complement strand
TCAGCAAATCATTCGGTGACTCATGCGGCGCCGCAAAACTTGCCCAGGCTTGGCGCCCGTGTGTCTGCCGTTTTGCAAGACCGGCACTCCATTGACCAAAACATGCACCATACCTTCGGCCAGTTGATGCGGATTTTCGAATGTGGCTGTGTCTCGAATTTTTGCGGGATCAAACATAACTATGTCACCGGCATGACCTTGATCGATTTTCCCTCTGAAGAGCAATCCCAGAGTCGATGCGGGAAGAGCTGTCAGACGGCGGATTGCTTCCGGCAGCGAAATTATCTTTTCATCGCGGACATACTTGCCCAGAAGTCGTGCGAAATTTCCGTATGCGCGCGGATGCGTCGACGATTGAAGATAAACGCCCGAGGGCGACATGGAAGAGCCGTCCGAACCGAAAGAAACCCATGGCAAACGCAATTGTTTCACCAGGTTTTCCTCACTCATCCAAGAATAAACAGCATCGACTCGACTGCCGTCTTCAATGACGAGATCCATCGCCACCTCCGCCGGGTCCTTTCCTCTCATGTCGGCAATCTCTTTCAAAGTTTTGCCTGTCAGCGGTTTCAAGGCCTCGCTTTTGAAACCGACCAGGACTATGCCTTCCGGACCGGCGTGCCTGTATCCGTTTTCCCATTCTTGAGACTCACTCAACATCTCTTGCTTTACGCGAGCGCGAATTTCCGGATCTTGCAAGCGCTTGATCCAAGCCTGCAGTCCGCCTTCTTGAACCCATGTCGGCATGGCTGCATCCAGGGCGGTATGAGCACGCGTGTACATGTACATATCGGCGGAAACGCGATGTCCACTCAATCTTGCAGCTTCAAGCTCGGCGATCGCTTCGTCCATTTTGGGCCAATTGCTTACGCCGGCGGCCTTAAGGTGGTAAATCTCGCAAGGAATTTTGGCACGTCGAGCAATCACAAGAAGCTCTCGGACGCCTTCAAGCAAATTTTCACCCTCACTGCGCAGATGCGAAGCGTAGATGCCACCACGCCGGCCTGCTTCCTCCGCCAGCGCCACCAATTCGTCCGTATCTGCAAAACATGCTGGAGCGTATATAAGAGCCGAGGATATTCCCACTGCTCCTTCGGACATTGCCAGAGAAACCAGATTGCGCATCATGGAAAGCTCGCGCTCATCCGGCTTCCTATCGGCTTGTCCGAGCACATATTGACGCACCGTCGTTGCGCCCACGAATGAAGCAACATTCGTCGATACACCTCTCATTTGCAGGCGCTGGAGAAATTCCCCCAGACTGCGCCAGTTGACGGCAAACTTGATATCCGTCTGCTCCTCAATCATTTCTTTGGCCATCTCATCATTGAGAGGTCCCATAGAGACACCCTCACCAATGACTTCCAGCGTCACGCCTTGAAAAATATTGCTCTGCGACAAGCCGTCGTGCAGCAGTGCGCGAGTAGCATGGCTGAGCATGTTAATAAACCCGGGCGCCACAGCCAAACCGCGGGCGTCGATCTTTAGTGTCGCATCGGCATATTTCAAATTACCGATGTCTACAATAATTCCACTACGCAGCCCGATATCCGACTCGTACGGATCGCCGCCGGAGCCGTCATAAATCATTCCGCCACTAATCAGAGTGTCAAATTGCATGCGTCTGGGAACCGGATTTGCGCATCTGACCCCCTTTGCGGTAGCACCACATACGATGCTGTATTACCCTTCGACCTCAATCAGTCTTTTTTGACTTTTGACCAGAGCTTCAGCAACCAAGATGATTTTTGCTGAGAGGTTTGCTCATCGCCGCCCTGGGCCTGCGTGTCCCAGGCTACCTGCTTCAATGCTTCATGAAACTCGAGACCTGTACGCGCGCATATTTGCAAAACCCGTGCAACTTGCTCCGGACGCAGAATTTCGTCTTTGACGAGATCCTGACTTTGAATAGCGGCATCGATCAATCTTTGATCGACCATCTGGGTTGAGAGCAAGACCTCGCCGAGACTGACTCCCAATTGCTGAGACAGGCTCCTGGCTTTGATCATGTCGTTGTCGGTGAGAATTCCCGAAAGCTGAAGAAATTCGATAACCGTATTGGTCTTATCGATTTGCTCTTTGCGTGCAAGTTTGTCTTCCAAAACAGCTCGAACGGTCACACCTTGCGTGTGAGCGGTGCGCAAAATTTCTGCCGCCTGTGCCGGATTCAAATCTCCCTGGGCAACCAACTCCTGGAGCTTCAAACTTTCTTCCAGAGTGGTGTTGGAAATCATGCCGGACTGCACGAGCACATCGCCTATCTGACGATGGCTCTCCAAGCCAACTTCTACGGCTGTGATTTTATCGCCCTCTGTAACGATGCCTGCTTGCGTGAGCAAGTCTCCCACGCGAACCGATTCTTTGCCCGGCTTGTACGCGCCGACCTGCTGCAATGATTCTTCAATCGATTGCTGTTTGCGGGAGGCTGAGCGCAAACCCTCGACGGCCTGCTCGCGGCTGATTTTCCCGTCGCGAAGCAAGACCTGCGCAGTCAGTGCAGAAGCCAGAAGCGCGGGCGAAACCGCTCGATTCAAAACGAGGCAGCGTCCGACCGGCAAGTTATTCTCATTGCTCTGGCGCACGGCTTCTTCCATCCGCTCAGGCGTAACTACGCCTGCTGCCTGGAGCAATTCACCCAGCTCGTTGGAAGAAAGAGACTCACGCTGCGGGGGCTGCCAGCCAAGCCGGCGGAAAGCTTCTTCAAGAGGTAATTTGCTCTTACAAGCTAGATTGAGAGCCTTGATGCCGAAATCATTGGCGATCACGCCTTCTCTCAAGAGAGACTGAACCTCGATAGCCACTTGAAGATCGCTCTCACTGATTTCGCCGATGCTCATCAATACACGACCCAGTGGAGTCGTGGATTTTTTTGCGATTTGCAGCGCTTCCATTAAGACCTCTGGTCTTATTACATTCGCCGCAACAAGCAACTCCCCAATGCGCTTGGGACCTGCTCGCCTTTCTTTGACTATTTCCATCTCTTGACGACTACCAAAAAGTCTACGTGACCAAAATACAAAAACTGCGCCTGCCTGCCGAGAGACAAGAAATCTTGCTGGTCACTATTTAGTCTACCAGGCAAAACGCCCCACCTGCCTAGAAACTCAGTAACCACTTCACAAGATCAATAACTAAAATGCCCAATTTTGCCAGTGTTGAAACCGCAGACGCTTCCACAAAACCAAGATCAGCTCAGCCTTCCGCCCTGAGTGCGGCGCAGGATGCAAAATGACAAAGAGCAAGCAACGCCCATAACGGGTGATGCTTGCTCCAAGAGCCAAACAGTTTTATTGGTGGTTCGAGCGACAAAGTCGCCCGCTGAGGGCTTTAGTAGTTATCGTCGTAAGGAACAACGAAACCTTTGCCCTGGAAGATCATGCTGTGGCTGCCGGAGTGAGGGCTCGGATAGCCAACGAAACCGTGATGCATTCCATAGAAGAAACCATGTCTTGCACCGTAGAGACCACCAGCCAGGAGTCCAACAGGTCCACCGACCAAGCCGCCGGCTACCAGTTCATAGGTGCCGTCTTCTTTGCCGAGGTTGCGGGAAACCATTTTGGTACCGCCAATCGCGCCCTTCACTGCGTCTTGGAAAGCAGCGGTCGGAACATCCCAGATGGTTGTTACGGCCATGCTGACCAGGCGGCAGGGGAAGTAAGCGATTTCGTAATACACACGCGCCGATTCAGGGCGCTCGGGGTAGGCGAAGCTGGGTGCTGCTACCGAAGTAAGCAGTCCGGCTGCCAAAAGTAACGAGGAAAGGACCTTCTTACGCATTATTTTCACCATCTTTCCTATTTAAGTGGTTCAAAGGGGGGCTTATTTCTCTTCCATGGTGAGATAGGACCATCTGCTGTAGGGCTTTTCCCATCCCTTCTTCCAGCCATGTCCAAAACCATGGAATCCGCCGATGGTTCCACCGACAATCGCTCCACCTGTTCCGAATACCGGAGCAGCAGCAGCCAATTGACCAGCGCCTTTTTCATCGCCGAATTTGCCAGCCCAGTGCTTGGTTCCTTTGAGGGCGCCATGATATCCGCCATCAACTGGACCACTAATAAGACCGGTCACGAGAGCGCCTTCCAAAGCACCAGCCGTTCTGAACGGTGCTTGCAAGCACCACATAATGGGCTTCGCTTCGTAGTCAAGCGCGAGAGCAGGAGCTACTGCACTCACGGCGACCAACGCCGAAAAAACTATACGACCTATTGATTTCATTGTTTTTACCACCATATTTCCAGACTGCCTGACAAAACTGTTTGGCATTAAGCCAGGCAGTGCTAGTAACTACTTCTCTTCGGTAACCAAATACGATTCAGTACTGAAAGGCTTTTCCCATCCCTTCGAGAAGGCATGTTTGGCACCGTGCAAAGCGCCGTACGGGATGCCCCATACGAAACCAACAGGGAAGCCAAGAATTGCACCGGCAATATTTTGTCCGGCGCCTTTGGAATCACCAAAGTGCTCGGCCAAAGTGCGTTGGCATTTCATAGGAACGCGGTACAGCGAATCAACGACGATGCCTTCCGGCACATCGATGAGCAGACCGGTAGTTACCCCACCCAATCCAACCATATTGTGAACAGGACCATCACCATCTGCGAACGACGGGGTAGCCGTTCCCAGAGCGAGCGCTCCTGAAATTAACATCGCGAGAGTTCTTTTGGTCATGTTTTTCCACCTGGCAGGGAGGATGGTCCCTTAATATGAACCACCCTCATTAAGTACCTAATGACTTGATAGGGGTCTCATCGACTTTCCTATGTCTACCTATTCATCTTTGAAAGTGAAGGCATCTTTGGAGAACGGTTTTTCATAACCGGTCTTCATACCATGCCAAGCACCATCAGCTATTCCGTAAGTGCCGCCGCCGAGCGCACCGAAAGGTCCGCCAACGATTGCGCCAAACATTTGATGGTATTTTCCATCTTCATTGCCGAGTTTACCGGCAACCCATTTAGTCGATTTGATAGCGCCTCTGTTGCCATCTTTGACAACTCCGAGCGGCACTCCAATGACTGTGCCCACTCCGGATCCGACCATTCTTACCGGAAGAAAAACTATCTTCTGGAAGGTGGTTTCGTCGGCGCTAGCTGGTGAAACCATGGAGCCGACAAATACCGAAGCCAGCAAGAACGAGGAGGCTAACTTTTTAAACATGCTTATCTCCATCTCTTAGCAAGCGTTCTCTAATTCCCCGACCAGCGGTCTTGGGACACAAGCAATTCTACCTAATTTGTGCAGCGCGTCCATGTTTTCGCCAATAATGTAAAAACGCTAGAAACGCCGCAATCGCTTTGCTGATGGGCTTTTCAGCGTTTGGCAGTCTTGTAAAATGTTTGTGTGATAACTGATCGGTTTCCAAGTTCTATATCTCAACTAAATACTGACGGATATTGAGTTTCTCTGGACGGAAACTTTCAAAGAGAAATAGAAGTGATACCAGGGGCGATGAAAAGAGGATTTCTGTAGGCATTTGGCAACGCCAGTGTTTATCGGACTTTCGCCGAACTTTCCCAAAATCCGATTTATAGAGTGCCACCTGATGTAGTGCCATCATTTTATAGACGACAAATTAGAGCTTGGAGCGCAAAGACGGATTTCTGATTGCTCGCAAGACTTGCACGATACCGGTGGTGAATGTCGGCACGCCTAAAATGAAGAGCGTAGTCGAAACACCACCCGGCAAGTTGTCGGCAAAAACGCCTGTGAGAATAACGGGTATCGTGGATGCGGCCGACATCGCTGTGTTCTGAGCGCCGAAAACTTTTCCCCGCAGGTCTTCAGGCACGGCCGCCTGCAATGTCGCTTGCGTAGGCACCGCCACAAAAGCACAACTGATACCGAGCAACGTGGCGAAAAGCAGCGGCACCAAAATCAGCCAGCCATTGAAATAAACACCTGTCATGCCGACCAGAGGAAAGAGGTGGTCCTGAATAAAGCCGAGACTGCCGAGCAAACACATGCACAGGCCCAGTCCCGAAAAACCTCCATAGACCATGAGTCTGGGCGATGCGTTCGGTCCTTGATGCCCGACCCAAAAATTACCAATCATCATTCCCAGACCGGCCGCGGCAATTACGTAACCGAATTGAAACGGCTGCAAATGCATGACCTGCTCGACGAGCGCCACGGCAATGATATTGAGCGTAATGATGGTGCTGAAAAGAATGGTGATTTTGAGGATGGCGCGAAACACCGGAGGACTGTCGACAATGTAGGCGATGCCTACGCGCAGCTCTTCCCACCACGGCTCCCGGTCATGCTTTTGCGGTTTGTTGTCGCTGATGCCCATCAATAAGATGGCAGCGATTAAGAACAAACCCGCAACCGCGTATGGTGCGCCACCAATTCCGGTGTGCGCGATAATCGGCTCGCCTATTGCGAATCCGAAGCCGAGCGCGATCATCATAGTTGTAAAAAAGAGCGCGTTGGCGCAGTAGAGATCTTCTCGCTTCACCAGCCGTGGTATCGAAGCTGTTTCCGCCGGACCGAAAAACTGCGCGCCGATGGATATCAAAAAGGCCAGTGTAAAGGCTACTTTCGGATATTCTTTCACCCAGCTCAAGGCAACCAGAGCCACGAAAAAAGCGCGAATCAAGTTTGAGACAACAAGCACCGCTCGGTTGGACCACCGGTCGACGCAAACTCCGGCAAAAGGACTGAGCACCACCGCTGGTATTGTGAAAGCGACATATAACCAGCTCGTCAATTCCGCCGCATGCACCGTCTGATTGGCTGATTTAGCGACAGCTTGCGCAGTCAGAACAGCGACGAAAAGAACGAAAACGGCTCTGTCTGCAAACTGAGAAAAAATCTGTGCCGTCCAGAGACACATAAATTGCTTGTTGCGAAACAAAGATGCATAACCAGATGCAACCATGTTCGACTCCGAGACGGACGATTCTGTTGTGGGGTGACTCAAAAGTGGCTACCGGCGCGTCAATAAACCTTACTCTAGCACTTTGGCTTCAATCGGACCTGAGCCTCAGAATTTAGACCGGCTCGGCTTTACAGCGTTCAGCACCGTTACCTACCCGGGTTCGCCTGACAAGTGACTTTTCCTACCTATTTAAATAGTACGCAGGCAATTACAAGATGCCTTCGGTTGTCTCAGTATCAAATCCGTCGATACTGCCTTTGGCAATGCCCCGCTTGCTGGTCCGGACAAAGTCGACTATCTCTTTGACTTCATCGAACTGCTCGATTTCGGCTTCGATCCTTTCGCAGGCATTGCCGTAATTAAGCCCGGCACGATAAAGCAAACGGAAAGCTTCCTTGATGGCTGTCCTAACTTGCGGGCCAATCTTTCCTCGGCGCATGCCGACCATGTTTATCCCGCGCACCAGAAGTGGCCTTCCATCGGACATGGCAAACGGGGGCAGATCGACTCTGGTGCCGGAGATGCCGGAAATCATGTTGAAGCGTCCGACCCGGCAAAACTGGTGAAAAACGACCATACCGCCGAATACCGAGTAGTCCCCGATTTCGCAGTGTCCGGCCAGCGTGGTGGCGTTTGCCATGATTACATTCTTGCCGACTTTGCAATCATGGGCGATGTGAACATAATTCATCAGGAAGCAGTCATCACCGATGATTGTCATCGGCACTTTGGAGCCGCGGTGAATGGTGGCATACTCGCGGATAGTGACGCGATTGCCGATGATTACGCCCTCCGGTCCTTCCTTGTAGCCCAAGTCTTGAGGGTGAAGACCGATGGACGCTCCGGCATAAATTTTGCAATCTTCACCGATTGTCGTTGTTCCGTCGATGATTGCATGCGGTCCGACCACAGTCCCCCGCCCAATCGTGACGTTTGATCCGATAACTGCATACGGACCGATCTGAACATCCTCTGCAATCTTGGCGCCATCACCAATGATGGCAGTCTTATGAATGGCCGTTGCCTGGATCACCATTTTCTACCTTCCCTGGTATTTGATTACTTGTTTTCCGGTTCGATCATGGCGAAACTGAATTCACCTTCACAAGCGACTTTGTCGCCTACCTTGGCGGTGCCTTTCATCTTGCCCAGAGGTCCTTTTATCTTGACCAACTCGACAGACAAGTCGAGCCTGTCGCCCGGCACGACCATTTGACGGAATTTTACGCCTTCGATTCCCGTGAAAACACCAAGCTTGCCCTTGTACTCTTCTTTGGTCAACAGTGCAACACAGGCAAGTTGCGCCAGAGCTTCGATCATCAAAACGCCCGGCATAATCGGCTTGAAAGGGAAGTGTCCTTCAAAAAACTGTTCGTTGGCGGTCAGATTCTTGAATCCGTCGGCACTGTGACCAGGCTCGACTCTCGTGACGCGATCGACGAGCAAAAAGGGATATCTGTGCGGCAAAAGCTTCTTGATCTCGACGACATCCAACTCTTGTTTAGCTTCGGTAGTGGCAGTCATAACTTCTTCCTTTCACGTTGAAAACTCGTCTAAACAGGAGTTTTCGCATGAAACCTCCGCGAAGACGCGTGCAGCAGGCAAAGAGTATACATCCTGAAAAGCGGCTCGCGCCTGCGGCCTAAAAAGTAACTAACTATGGATGTCCTCGCCCGCCGAATTAGCTAAGAAGAAGGCATTCACTATAAAGTGTTGACTGTCGGCGAAATTGCTCCGAAGCGGCAAGCCCGGACAAAGAGCGGGAAACCGAAAGGAAAACCAAAAGGAATTACGTGTGGACCCATACACTGAGAAGATCCAGAGCCTGTCCCTTATCAGCCGACGTAAGTTTCTCCTGGCGCTGGCTTCGGTTACCTGCCTCGGCCTGAGCAAAGACTCAAAAGCCGCCATCGGACTTTTCGAGCCCTTCACATTTGGCTATGTTACCGATGCGCACCTGGCGATAGGACAACCTGACAGCTACAAAATGCTGCAAGAGAGCCAGCTTTTTCTGCAAGACGTGGTCAAGAGCTTAAATGCAGAGAATGTGGCATTCACAATTTTTGGCGGCGACAACATCGAAGGTCCCGGACGCGATGACAGCAATTGGCAACTTTTCATCGATGTAGTGCAAAGCCTCAACAATCCCTGGAATTTCGTTTTGGGTGAATCAGACATCTCAGGCATCGCCCCGGTGGATAAAATGCGCACTTTCGGTCCGGACTGGAAAGGCAAAGGCATTGAGTCGACGAAATCCTACTGGTCGCAAGATCCGATTCCCGGAGTGCACATAATCGGTCTTGACACGAGCCGGCCCAATTCCAATACCGGTGATTTCGGGCGCGCTCAGGCCGAATGGCTGAAAGAAGACTTGAAACTGCATCAGAGGCGTTTCACGATTGTGTTTTCGCATCACCCTCTTTTGCCGCCGTCTCCCTTCGATTCCGGACCGCCCTGGGACGATTACATAGTTCCTTCCGGCGCCAATGCCCGCGAAATTTTCGGCACTTCCAAATATGTGAGGCTGGTAGTCAACGGACACGTGCATGTCAGCAAAGTACAGCAGGAAAACAATATCTGGTACGTTTCTTCGCCCAGCCTGGCAGTTTATCCGTGCGCTTACAAAATATTCCGCGTCACGCCGGAAGCAATCACCATGGAAACCTATCAAGTTTCTTTTCCTGCATTGATAAAGAAAGCAAAAAACGCTTTCATTTCTTGCACACTTGCTTACAAGTATTCGAGCAACAAGCCGTCCACGTTTGCGGCGCTGGCTGAAGGCTCGCGATTGGATTCGGACGTCATTTTGCCGTTGCTTGCCGGCAAACCTGCACAAGCAATCGAAAAGAAAAAACAGTCGAAGCAAAAAAAGGAAAAAGCAAAAAAGGTCGAATCGAAAAAAGAGAAGCAGGAAGAAACGAAACCGGAGCCGCAGCCTGAGGAAAAACCGGATGCGGTTTTAAAGCCGGAAGCGAAAGTGGAAACGAAGCAAGCACCAAATGTAGAACCAAAACCGCAGGCGCCAAATTCGGGAGTGAGCAATGACAAGTGAATCTGAAACCGATGCAAAGAAGCACCATCTGGGCGTTTGCCCGTATGGGGCGGGCGCTCTTAGCTACAACAACTATTTGAAAATCAAAGAAATAAAAGAGCTGCAGGTTTGCCAGTCCAACCCTGCCCATCATGACGAACCGCTGTTCATCATCATTCACCAGACTTACGAATTATGGTTCAAACTCATTCTGCACGAAATCGATGAGACGATGAAACAACTCGCTGCCGGCAATGCCCCGCGCGCGACCTGGTTTATGCGCCGAGTATCGACGATATTCAAAGAAGTGCTGGTCAACCAGATTCATATTTTGGAAACAATGATGCCGGTCGATTTTCTTGGTTTCAGAAGCAAATTGAACCCGGCCTCAGGCTTTCAATCATCGCAGTTTCGTGAAATCGAATTTGCAGCCGGCATGAAAGAACCGCGCCTGATGCAGTTTTTCACAAACGAACCGGAAGCTCTTGCGCAGATACAGAAAAGACTGGAAGAGCCGACACTTGCTGACGCCTTTTATCAATTACTGATTGACCGCGGATTCGATGTCGCGTTTCAAATCACCGAAGATGCATCGGAAGAATGCGAAAAAGCGCATGAACAAAGAGTGCGCGAACTGAGAAAAATCTATCAGAAACCGGAAAAATATTACGACCTGTATGAGCTGGCGGAGACACTAGTAGATTTGGATGAAAATATCGCCCTCTGGCGCACGCATCACGTCACGGTCGTGGAGCGCATCATCGGCTTCAAACGAGGCACGGGCGGCAGCGAAGGAGTAGGTTATTTGCGCAGCACTCTGACCAAGAGGTGTTTTCCGGATCTTTGGAATGTTCGCACAATGATCGAACTTCCCAACTGATGCCGACTCTCACCACTTGAAAGCTGCAAATGTACAATGGGCTGAGTGATATGACAGAAACAACTGAAAAGAAAGTTCAAAAAAATGAGGGACCTCTCGACGCCATCGACCATATCGCCGTCGCCGTCGACGACGTTGGGAAAGCGGTGGACTGGTACAGAGAAACTTTCAATTGTGAAATCGAGTATCAGGATAAGACCTGGGCATTTTTGCGTTTTCAGAACATAAAGCTTGCCCTTGTGGTTCCCAACCAGCACCCGCCCCATATTGCCTTCTTGCATGAAAATGCCGACCAGTTTGGCAACCTTAAAACCCACCGGGATGGAAGCCGCTCTGTGTACATCCAGGACTCTGCGGGCAATTCGGTAGAGATCGTTGCCAAGGACTCGGTCCAGGCAAAGGAAAAGGACTGACCGGTCTTGCAAGCTCGTTTCCAAGCGCAAGGTTAATAGTCACGTAAATAAGAAGCTCGTACCTCTTCTCTTACTTATGGAAGAACCAAGCTTTGCTATTATTGCCAGAGTCTTAAATCCGGACTCAGATTAAACGCGGTTGGTCAACAAGGGAAAGTCGTGACAGAGGGCGCCAAAAAACAACAGAAGAAACGGTGTCCGAAATGCCACCGCGTATTTCCCGCTCAGTCAGTGATCTGTGACGCCGACTCGACTTTGCTCATGCTCGTCCAGGAAGACACCCTCCTGAATGCGGTCCTGGCAGAAAAGTATCGCGTGCTCAACGAAGTCGGACGCGGCGGTATGAGCGTCGTCTACAAAGGCGTTCAAGAATTCGTGGATCGCGAGGTCGCAATTAAGATTCTGCAGTCGCAACTCGTATCCGACCCGACCTCAGTCAAACGTTTCCAGCAAGAAGCTCAAGCAGCCAGCTTGCTCAAGCACGAAAACATCATCAAGATGTATGACTTCGGGATTCATGACGGCAGACCGTATTTGGTCATGGACTTTCTAGTCGGGGACAGTTTGTCCGACATCATTCGCCGCGACAATCAAGTCGAGTGCGAAAGAGCAATCAAGATCTTCATTCAGGCTACCGACGCGCTTGCGCACGCACACAGACACGGTGTCATCCACCGCGACTTGAAGTCCAGCAACATCATGCTCGTTGATGAAGACGGCAAGACCGACGTCGCCAAAGTAGTGGATTTCGGCATCGCCAAGCTGCTGCCCAATTCCGGACGGCAGTCGCAAAACCTGACGCAGACCGGTGAGATTTTCGGCAGCCCTATATACATGAGCCCCGAGCAATGTATGGGACACATCCTCGATGCTCGCTCCGATATTTATTCGATGGGCACTATGATTTACGAGTCACTGACCGGTTATCCGGCGTTGATGGGCAAAACCATCGTAGAAACGATGGAAATGCAGGTGCGTGAAACACCCAAGCCTTTCGCTGAAATCCGCCCTGACTTGAATTTGCCCAAAGAAGTGGAAACTATTGTTTTCCGCGCGCTGGAAAAGAAGCCGGACAATCGCTATCAGTCGATGGAAGAATTCCGCGATGCGCTCGTGCATGTCGGCAAAATTCTTGCCAACCGTAAAACTCCGGCCAATCCGCGCTCGACGATAAGCAATATCGCTGCTCCGGAAAAAGGCGGACAGGATCTATCTAAAGCGCGCATCAATGCCGGTGCCGAGTCGATGAAACTGAAAGACAGCGTCGCGCCTGCCACTAATAAGAGCATTCAAGCTCAAACCGGCACGCAAATCAAAGACAAGTCGGGCACCATACCCGCCATACCCAAGCCCCAACAGCCGGCCAAACCGTTCTACGAAAATCCCAAAGTGATAATCATCCTGGTGGTGGTGCTCATTCTCGTAACAGCCGGTGGCTTACTGGCCATGCAGTTGACCGGTACGCGTTACTGATTTTCTCAGCGAAGTCCGAACGAATCCCGCATCAGAACTCACTCTGCTGAGGGAGGTTTGTTCACACTCTTTACAATTTTGCCATTACTTGTTAGTGAACGGGCATAATGTCGTTAACGGAACAAAAAACAAAATAACAGTTGCAGCCGGTGGTTTCAAAACCGGCGACTCGAATTCAAGCTAGAATCGTGCAGCCAGCGTGGGCAAACGTGTGAGGTTTCCTGTTTGCCAGCGCCATCAAGTTTGGTGGTTTCTTTCAAACTTATCTATGCAGACTTCTTGAATGTGCGCACGCGCACGCGGGAGGTAAGTGATGTTATTCAATTCAATCAATTGCACACTCAAAAATGTTTTCTATAGCCTGGAAAAAATTCTTTCCGGCAATAGAACATCACCACTGGAAGAATCGGAGCATGCCAGGCTCAATGCCATCAATCATAAAGGCATTGAAGCTTCAACAGCATCCGGTCAATTTCTCGATCGCGCTCGCCGCGGTGAAACACTGAAGAGCGATCAGGAAACGCATGAAATAGTCAAAGACTATGTGCGTACAAAAAACACTCTACATATCGAAGACGCGGCAATCGACGATCAAACTACCGATGTGTCCGCCGCTTCATCAGAAGCACTGGCGCGATCGATCTCGGATGAAACTCCAATTTTCGGATTAAAAGCCAGCTTGCATGCCAGCACCAATTCAGGGTCTTTCGATGCCTGGAAAAGCGCTCATCATGTGCTGAGAGACGATGTCTGCGAATCTTTGGCCATCATTACTGCCGACACGGTATCAGCATATGCGCAACTTTCGCACGGTTGGAGAGATCTCTCGCGGCATACCGCGTTACGATTAATAGATCACCCCAATACTCCATCGGATGTGTTGATGCAATTGGCGCAGCACATTGATGCCGAGGTTCGCGCTCAGGTGGCGGACAATTTGAATACGCCGCAGGACGCCATCTTGTTGTTGTTGAAAGATGAATCCACCGATGTTCGTTACGCTCTGGCTGAGAGTTATCACCTGGGTAAAGCGCATTTGGAAATTCTGCTCGAGGATGATAATCCATACGTAGTTGCACGCGCGGAGGAAACCCTGCAGCGACTTTCTGCAGCACAAAATCCCACACCGGTTACAGTAATCGGCAATATGTTCGGACTGCTGGAAGGCAGACAAAATCTGAAAGATCAAGCAGTAACGCCTTTGCGTGCGCGCGCCTGATATTGCTCCCCGATTTCTGTTCATCGACCCGTAACTTATTGCCGATATTGACTATCTGATCTATAGTCGTAATAAGGGGTTTTTGTGAATGTTCTATAGCAAGTCAGGGCACCGGAGGTGTCCCGATTAAGCCTGACTCTTATCAGGAGCATTCGCTGAAATGACCACCCCATACAGGCCTTTCGACACGCTGACCGAACTCTCTCCTGTGCCGTGGACGGAGCCGCCTTGTCTTAATCCAGTGACGGATGACGGCACGGCGCGTGTGAGCGAGTTCTTCATCTTGCTTGCTTACTGGTGTTCGTTTATTACCATGGGCGTCGGCGTTCTCGCTCTTGCCGGTTGGTTTTTGAATCAGCCTTATCTGCAAAATCCAATTTCCGGAAGTGCTCCTGTTTCAAACACTGGTTCTTTGGCATTGCTCTTTCTCGGGGCGGCGCTGCTCTATTCTTTGAGAGGGCAGAACGACAAGAACGCCGCGACATCGGCTCAAATAACAGCCATGGTCCCGATTCTCATTGGTGCAGCGGCGCTCGCTTCTTACGCCGGCTTCTTCAGTCTCGATTTCGACCGTGTGTTGTTCCGTTCATCTGTCGAAACGTCAGGCGGCGCCGCACAGATAGCCCCCAATTTTGCTCTGTGCATTCTTGCCTGCGGGCTCTCGATACTTTCAATAGGGGCGCGACCAATTGGACGCATTCGCATCTTTCAGCATCTGGCATTCATGCCACTTTTAATTTCCATATCGGCGCTAATCGGCTATACGTATAAGCTTCCTTTTTTCGCATTGCCCGACAGTTTCAACAACATGCAACTGCCGACCGCCATCGCGTTTCTTGTCCTCAGCCTGGGAATTCTCTGCTCCAGACCGCGTGAAGGCTTGATGGTGGTGATAAGCAACGGTGATGCCGGCGGTCTCATGGCTCGCACGCTGCTGCCTACGGCCATCGGTCTGCCGATCCTTTTCGGCTGGTTGAGAGTGGCCGGTGAAAGCTCCGGATTGGTCAATGCGGAAGCAGGCAGCATTCTGCTTGTTATTTCAATGATCACGGCGTTCTTCTGGGTGGTCTGGCGGACCTGCCGCCAATTGGGACGTCTCGATATGGCACGCCGCCTTGCCGGAGCCGCCTTGCACGAAAGCGCGGATCGAACACGCTCTATTCTCGACAAAGCAACAGACGCATTTGTCGCTATCGACAAAAACGGCCGCATTCTCGATTGGAATCCACAAGCGGAAAGAACCTTCGGCTGGTCGCGCGGAGAAATCGTCGGTCGCACATTGGAAGAAACTATAATTCCGCCGGCGCTGGCGCAAACACATAAAGAAGGCATGGCACGCCTGAACGCTACCGGGCAAAAGAAGTTTTTCAACACGCGCTCTGAGACGGTCGCCCTTCACAAAGCCGGTCACGAGTTTCCCATCGAGTCGGCAATATTTCCCGTAGGCAGCGAGGAAACGGGCACCGTTTGTGCATTCATGCATGACATTTCCGAGCGCAAAGCCCATGAGGATGAAGTCAATTGTCTCAACAAGGCGCTTTTAGAGCAGATAACGGAAGCGGGTTCCAAGAATGACAGCTTGAAGCTGCTTACCGACGAATTGAGGACTGCCTGCCAAAGAGCAATCGAGTCTTCGAAAACCAAGTCAGATTTCATTGCCAGCCTCAGCCATGAGATTCGCACGCCTTTGAGCAGCGTAATCGGCATGGCTGAGCTGATTCTCGATACGGACTTGACCGAAGACCAGAGAAAGCTTGCCAACACGCTGCACAGCTCCGCATATAATCTCTTGGGCATCGTCAACGACATCCTTGACCTCTCGAAAATCGAAGCTAAGAAGCTGGAGCTCACCTCGGAAAGCTTCGATATGCGCACCCTCGTAGAAGACGTGGCGGAGATGCTGGGAACGACGGCTCGCAGCAAGGGATTGTCCCTATCGACTTTCGTCGACCCTGCGTTGCCTTTGATTCTCAAAGGTGACTCGAAGAGACTGCGGCAAATTCTGGTCAATCTCTGTGGAAACGCTCTTAAATTCACGGAATCAGGCAGCGTGATGATCCGAGTGGAAAAACTTTCGCTTGCCGATCACAGCGTTACCTTTTCCGCATCGGTAATCGATACTGGTTGCGGGCTGACTCCTAAAGCGAAGGAAACACTTTTTCTTCCATTCAGCCAAGCCCGTGGAAAGACGGGCACTCAAACAGTGGGAACCGGTCTGGGACTGGCTATCAGCAAGAGCCTGGTAGAACTGATGGGCGGCGAAATCGGCGTTGATAGCCACGAAGGCGAAGGGTCCAGCTTCTGGTTTACAGCGACGTTGCGCACCGACGGCGTGGATTATCTCGGCGCGCAGCACGGCGCACCGGCTCATGCGGAAGTGGAGACTACACGTTTGATCATCGTTTCCAACGATCGCTTCACCTCGGAATCGTTGACCATGTATTCGTATGCACGTGGAATCGAGCACAAAGCGGCCGAATCAATTGAAGAAACAGAGTGGATGATAGCCAAGATGGCGCAGAAAAACGACTATCCGATCAGGCTGTTCGTTGACATGTCGAATCGAGCCATCGACCCGCGCAATCAAATCGAGATGATGAATCTGTCTCCTTATGCGGATCGAATTCGCTGGGTCGCCCTCACCCACATTGATTCCAAAGAGTATCATCGCAAGTTGAAAGAGGCGGGCTTTGCCAAAATATTGGTCAAACCATTTCGCTTCAGTGACTTCTTGCATTCGGTGTCTAACGATTTCGATCAGCAGGTGGAGACTCGCGAAGACTTGCCCGCACTGGATGCCGCCCATGCTGCCGCCATGCACCTTTCCACCAAGACAGTCTTGCTGGTCGAGGATAATCCTGCCTTGAGAGAATTAGCCACTCGCCAGCTCAAAAGACTGGGCGTGGAAGTAGCAACAGCTTCAGACGGAATGGAAGCCGTCAGCAGCGCCGCCGGTCAAAACTACGATCTCATTCTCATGGACTGCCAGATGCCTGTTATGGACGGCTTCGAAGCGACTCGCCAGATAAGGCGCATTGAAGAGCGCGGCCGCAAACACACTCCGATTGTTGCTCTGACCGCCTCCGTTTTGCCGCAAGATCGCGAAAAATGTTTTGCCGCCGGCATGGATGAGTTTCTCACGAAACCTGTCTCGCTCGATGACATTCGATCATTGATCAAACGCTGGATGACCGAGCAGAAACAGCCGGTCAAGCAATTCATCAACATGACCAACGACGAAGTGGCAATCAGCGATCTCATTCACAGTGCGCGTTTTCAAGTCAGTGAATTGGACCAGCTCACAGTCATGCCACGCGAAGTCACAAAAGCCGATCTTCAGGAAGACTTCGCCCCCACACCGGTGGACATGGAATGGCTGGATGAACAGTACGGGCGCGAAGCGCTCAGCGAAATACTGCAAACATTCACAGATGAAGCGGAGTCGCTGATGACAGCACTGAAGCGCGCCGCTCTGGCTCATGATTTCAGCGAAAGCGCCCGGGTCGCGCATCAGCTTGCCGGTATAGCGTCCGTCATCGGCGCCAGGCAGATGCATGCGCAAAGCCTGAACCTGGAACATGCTTCCAAGGAAACCGATACTTACAGAGCCAATGTCGCGCTCGACGAGCTGCAACGAGCCTACGAAGACGTTGTCCAGTGGATAACTAACAAGAAATGAAGGGCGGCGGGCGGCTTCAGTTCTTCAGTCCGACAATCGCTTCGACAAATTGAGCCGACAGCACTTCTTCACTGAATTTGCTGTTGACACTGTTGCGTATTTCTTTGAGACGATCTGCCGTGGGAGGGTTCTTTCTCACATGCAAAAGAGCGGCAGCCAGCGCCCCTGGTGATGAGAGGTCGGTATCACCGACATAATTGCCGAGAATATATTTCGTGCCTGCATTGGGATGGCAGACAATCGGTTTTTCCGCCAGAGCCGCCTCAACAGTCGCTGCGCCGAACACCTCGTCGATGCTGGCAATGACATAACAATCCGAGGCATAAAGAGCTTTGTGTACGCCTTCGGCCGGCAAAGTAAGCCATTGAATTCGATCGCCCAGTACTTTCTTGCCGAGGTCTTTCAAATAAGCAGTGTCCGGCTCAGGGTGCCCGCACAAAATCAGTTTTACTTTCGGATCGTCTATTTGTGCGACTTCATTGATGATGTAATCGATGCGCTTGTGATAGCAATTCCACGCCGACACTACGACGACGGCAAAATCATCCTCGCGCAGGCCAAACTCTTCTCGCACCTGATCACGAGGAGCTTCGGGCTTCACATACCTGGCAAAATGCGGCAAAACCTGCATTTTCTCTCTGGGAATGCCGAAAGAGAGCGCGGTTTCAAAAGACGTCGGCTGCAGGTGCTGTACAAAATCGAAGAGCTTGATTGTGTTCGGTTTGAACCCGCCACCATTGGCGATGACTACTTTGAATTTCAGTTTCAATAAATCTCTGAAGAAAATGAGCACATATCCGAAAGGCGCTTCCTTTGTCCATACGACATCAGGGCGAAAGGAGATGAGGTGTGGAAGCAATCCGATTGCAAAGGTCACCATCTCGGCACCGTATGCAAACTCCCATACTCGCCTTTTATTGAATAAAGAAGCAATGAATAAAGGCCAGCGCAAAAGAAAGTCGCGCGGCAGATTCGCAACGACAGTGCTTTCAGGATAGGTGCCCCCGGAGAAAAGCCGGACTTTAAGACGCGGATCTTTTTTAAGAGACGAATACCAGCGGGCGGTCGAAACTTCAAAACCGCGATTGACGTGGCCCAGCCCGCAACTGACCATCGCCAGCCGCAATGGAGCGTCCGCCGCTTCGGCAGTCTGAGCTATCTGTTTATAGCGATCGGGAAAGGACGATTCCATAGTAAATGGACTTTGCAACTTCCGGCATCCTCATGCAGTATAAATCTTATCAGCTTCTCAGGACCTAAAAGGGCGACGGACATTGAATTTCAACGAAATCTGCCCGGATGTTTACGCTGACAGGAAAGAAGCTCAGAAGTTCCAACCGCTGGACCCTATACCGAGCCTATACCGAGCCTATACCGGGCCTATATAGGTTTTCCCATACTCAAAAGTGATGAATAGCTTTTGAGAATTCACAAACCCGCACGGGCGGCGTAAGATGCAAGTATAGAGCGCAACGCGCACCGCAAGACGAAGCACCTGTAAGGGTTTCCAGCGTGCGCCTTGGCTTCTGCGTGCCGACTTCACCCATCTTTGCAGGGATTCAGCCATGTCCACCAACCCTTACTACCGCTATATGCTCAACGTCGCCGGTGTTCGCGAGAAAGAACCGTTCTTCCAGAGAGCCTGGGGCAAAGTCAATATTCTGGCCCGCCAGAGAGACAGACAGATATATAAAGACTTGCGCGGCGCCAACTTCGAATTACAAAATTCACACAACAAGAGCGTGCTCAATCACTTCAACAGCACGACCATCGAACATGAGCATGCCTCATTGCTGGAAGATCTTGCCAACGAAACGCTACTTTTCCTCGAAGAAGAGCAAAAGCATGCTAAACAACGAGCCAAGGAAGAGCAGCTCAAGAGCAATGCTATCCATGCATATATCGCCAAGATAGTGGAAACACTCAGTCCTTACGCCGGTCTTGTCAATACGGCAGTCGGCCATACGGAACTATATACGGTGCTCACAGGTCCGGAAGTCATTGTCGAGCAAATCAAATTGCCCGGCGCTCACGACTCGTTCGAATACCGCAAAGACTTCCGCGCCCGCTTTTCGACCCGCACCTGGAGCTTGCTTTTCCGCGGCACCGAGAATCGCATAGATATTTTCCTCTTACCCGTGGACAAAGTTATGCGTTTGACCAAAGTCGAGTCATTCTACAAACCGGTAGCCAAACTATTCGCTGAAGTTCAAGGCACCAAGGTCACTTGGACACTGGACGGTGAAGAGAAAACAGGCGCCGAGAGAATGGCTTTCATACTGCAACTCTTCCACCAACTGATCGACCGCACCAAAGCTCAGATGTTCAAAGAAAGATCGCTAAACAGCAATTTGAGCAGCGAACTTTTCGACATGGCGATAGCAAAAGTCAGCTTTAACGACAACGACGACACCATGAATTTCGACTACAGAGAAGGACAACCGGACCTCTTCGGACCGAATGAAACAGCCAATTCCTCCAGCGCCGTCGAGCCTGCCTTTGTTGAAGAGCCCGTTCTGGAACAGGTCATCATCGATCTAAGCAATTTCGACAAGGCGCAAGCAAAAGACATATCGCAATACCTGCTTTCCGAAAAGGATTTTGCCAGCACTACCGGCGATTGCATGGATAAGTACTGCGAAACATCCTTCAAAGCACCGAAAGAAGCAGCTTCGACACGCACCAGAGAAGTCGCTCCGCCTGCCAAAAAAGCAACGAAAGCTACCAAGAAAACCAAAGCCAAAGCAAAAACCAAGACTGCCAAACGGCGAAAATAGGCTCAGGGCACTTTTCCAGCCCGCATCAACCTTGGCCCCCTTTACTTCGCAGCACTGACATCGAACAGCCGGCAACGCGTCCGGCTGTTCTGTCATTTCGGACAAATTCTCAAAAATCGCTTAAATAAGGTTCGGGAACTGCAGGGTAAACCCCGCCGTCAATTCAATGCAGTTCAGGCGATTAAAAGTGTCGTATGCCAAGTCAATTCAAGATCCACCCAAAACTTCGTGCATTTTTTGCCAATCGCCGGTCGAGAGCGTTGGTCGGATGCGCATTCCTGGGTCTGGCAGCCGCATTCAGCGTCAAATCCATCGCCAGTTATCCCTTTATCAGCCTGCCTTCGCTGAATGCACAGAAGGGGAATGTACAAATCTTCGATCGCTACGATCGCCTTGTGACCACGGTTCATGAAGAGAAAAATGTCGAGCCCGTGCCTCTGGAGCGCATCTCAGTCAACATGCGCGATGCCGTAATTGCAGCGGAAGATAAGAGCTTTTACAAGCATATGGGCATCGACCCTCAGGGCATCGCCAGAGCAATGGTGAAAAACTTTCAGGCAGGCCACGTCGTTGAGGGCGGTTCTACCATTACTCAACAATTGGTAAAAACTCTTTATTTAGACCCTGATGACCGCTCTTTAATTCGAAAGTCGCAGGAAGCTTTCATGGCCACTTTGATTAGTGCAAGTCATTCAAAAAACAAAGTGCTGGAGACTTATCTCAACCAGATTTATTTCGGCAAAGGCGCATACGGGATCGAACGTGCGGCCAATGCCTACTTCAACAAACACGCATCACAACTGACTCTTGCAGAGTCTGCATATTTAGCCGGCTTGATCAAAGCGCCCTCGGAATTCAGTCAAAAAGCCAACAGAAAAGCAGCAATCGCCAATCAGCATCAGGTGCTGGACGCGCTTGTCGAATGCAACCTGGTATCTAGATTGCGAGCATCACAGGCGCGCAAAGAAACGCTGCGTTTTGCAGATGGTGACTACGGATTGAAATTTCCTTTCTATGTAAACCACGTTCTCTCACTTGCAAAAGAACAAATCGGAGATCAACTCTGGACCAAGCCGGTTTCTATTTACACCAATCTTGACCCCACCGCACAAGCGATGGCCGAGAAAAGTTTGCAACGCGGCGTAATACGTGCACCGCGCGGTATAAATCAAGGCGCACTCGTTTCAATCTCGGTGGAAGACGGTGGTGTTCTTGCGATGGTCGGCGGAGTGGGCGGATATGGAAAAGTTTCCTGGAACAGAGCACTGAATCCACATACCGCCGGTTCTGCATTCAAGCCGTTTGTCTATCTGGCCGGTTTGATCAATGGCGCCATACAGCCGGACTCGATGGTGGACGATGCACCGCTATCTCTGCAAATGCCCGACGGAAAGACCTATTCTCCGCGAAATTTCGATGATGGCTTTTACGGCAATATGACGGTAAGAGACGCGCTTGCCAAATCTCGCAATGTCTGTGCCGTTGCTGTCGGTCAAAAAACCGGTCTTGCAAACGTAGTGTTGACAGCTAAAGCAGCAGGCATCTCCAGTCAAATGGATGCCTTCCCATCCTTGCCTCTGGGCACGTGTGCGGTGTCTCCTCTGGAAATGGCAAATGCTTACGCGACTATTGCTCGCTCGGGCACTTACATTCAACCTTTGTTCATCCGCCGCATCGCCAGCAGCGATAAGTCGATCAATAAAGCTTTCGAAGCGCAAAGAGAAGAAAGACTACCTCAAGAACAATGCCGCCAAATGGTTGACGCGCTCATGGATGTGGTCAGCCGCGGAACAGGGACCAGAGCCTACCTGCCCGGCGTCCCTGTTGCCGGAAAAACAGGCACCGCCGACAAAGCTAAGGATATCTGGTTTGTCGGTTTTACGCCCGAAGTAGTAACGGCAACCTGGGCGGGCAATGACGACAACCAGGCTGTAGCCGGAAATCATGTCACCGGTGGTGGTGTCATGGCCGGCATCTGGCACGATTATATGTCCGCCTACCTGGCCAAACACCCGGCCGAAACGCTGGCATTTGCAGGCCCGCAACGCCCTCTCATCAAAGAGGCGCCGTTCTCGATCGCTACATTTGTTGAAGACGGAGTCGAACAAATTGGCGACGGTATCGAAGAGGTTCAAAACGGGATCGAAGAGACTTTCTCCGAGAAACACAATCGCCAAAGGGGTGTGAAAACATTCTTCGGCAAGCTTGCAAGCAAAATCGGCAGGATATTCTGATCTGCCGCACTAACCCTAAACAGCTACGGATTCACGCTCTTTAACAGGAGCTACAGGCAATTTGTCCGGCACTCTTGATTTGCTTCCGGTCAGAAATCGACCAAGCAAAATCCCCGGCCTTTCGACAAAGACAAAGCAAACCAGTGACCAGAATAAGGCACCGGGCAAGATAACCAGAGGCAGAAACAATGCCGGCAATTTGCCCACTGCCAGCGCATCGGCACACGGCACCTGAACCATTTTCATTATGCCTAAAGACGGGAAGACAGCCAGATAGAAAATCATGTGCATCAAATAAATGCTGTAGGAAATCGTTCCCAAATGCCTAAGAGGAAACACATCGAGGATTTTTCCTATCGCTTGCAAATTAGGCAAGGCTGCGACCAGCATCGCTGTTCCGAATGCCAGTCCAAGAGTGTCGAGGCTTGGATGCGTATAGCCAATATTCAAGGCAGCAATCCAATCGTGCGAAGCGCCACCGAAGTCATACAGCACCATGCCGACACCGGCGATAAAAGCCGGCAAACTCCAGCGTCCAAGCTTGGGCGAAATTTCTGCAGCCAGCACACCGCAGACGAAAAACTTCCAAAGCCCGAAATACTGATCGCCTGTGTCTAGAAGAATCAGAAAAGCAAGGAGCGTAAATGCCAGAGGAACAATATTGCGCTTGCGAGCGCCGAGAACTAATAGAGGAAGTACGAAATAGAATGCGACCTCGACGTACAAACTCCAGTAGACAGGATTAGCGCCGTTGGAAAAAGGAAAAATGTGCAGCATGAAAATATCACGCTGAAGGTTTTGCACGCCCTGTGTCGTTGACAGCAAGCCATATTGATAGAAAGCCACGCACAGCAATAAACTGACAAAGTAGATCGGATAGATACGGAAGAAGCGCTTCAGAAAATAATTCTTCAATCCGCCTACGCCTTTTATCGACAGCACCGATTTATAGATGAGAAAGCCGCTTAAGACAGCAAAAATGCCGACCGGCTTTGCAAAGCATTCGATAGTCGGAAGAAAGCGCGCCGCCGAGTCAAAGCAGGGATGTCCGAACCAATAGGCGTGTCCGAGCGCAACTAAAGAAGCAGCCAAGCCGCGCAGGAAATCAAAGCCTCTCAACTGCGTTCTTTCCCCGTCTTTGCAATACGCATCGAAAGATTTGCGCATCTGCGGAAAACAAAATGCGATAAGAACTGCGTAAAAGGCGAGAGCAGAAACGGTTGCAAATGGTAGTGCGGTCAGTTGATGCACGAAATCTCCAGAAAACGGCAGGGCACTATCTTAGAGACTCTTAGCAACTCGGACATGGGAGAAGTCTAATCGAAACCGAACAAGCCCATTCAGTTACGTGTCCAGCCGCAAATTAGGATATGTTTATAAACTGCTTATCCAATTCAATTTTGCAATCTTGCACCGGTTTCAAAAAACCTGAAGCACCACCGGTGATACTATTTTCGAAAACTTGTAAAAGAAAACCCCGCCGATAAACCGGCGGGGCTTTTAATTGGCTCCCGAGGCTGGATTCGAACCAGCGACCAAGTGATTAACAGTCACCTGCGCTACCACTGCGCTACTCGGGAATAGCAAACGCAAAGAGGTACCGACTGAAAGTCAGTTTGAGTATTTTATCATGGTTTTCAGCTTCCGGCACCTCTGTAAACAGCCAGGTTTACCGAGAGAAAAAATCGCCAGACCTCAATACTGGTGGGCTATTGCATGCATTAAGCGCGAAATTTGGTTGTAAATGGCGTTCCTGCCCCGCTCAGGCTGCAGTCGCTGCACCCCCACCGGTTCCGCCCTCCTAACTTCCATCACATGCGCGCTCAGGCGGGCGGCTGTATACTGTTTGGCATATCCCCGCCTCCGTATCTGAAAAAGCACAATAGCCAGCGGAATCTGCGTTTAGACGAGGCAGTCTAGAGGACAAAGCAATGGGTCTTTTTGGAACTCAAAAAGTCAACAAAGGACTGACTGAAGAAGCCGTCGGCATGGTCGACAATTACTTCAGCCGCCGCGGGCTCGATCTGGGCAAACATCAAATAAAAGGATCGGAAGGCTACGGCTGGTGGCTGACCGAGGGTTCGGCAAAGGTTTACGTCTTCATACAGGATAGCCCCAACGGCGCCGTGCTGCGGATTACGAGCCCTCTGGTGCATTTGCCCGAGAAAAATCGAGAATTGATGTACAGAAAGATGCTTGATTTGAATGCGAATTTGAGCAGTTGCGCTCTGGCTACACACGAGAATATCGTTTTGGTGGTGGCGCAAAGACCAACTCTCGGACTGGTGCAAGAAGAGCTCGACGAGCTTGTCTGGAACGTCGCCTATGTTGCCGACTTGCTCGACAATAAATTAGCCGACGAATTCCAGTGCCGCATGTATTCTGAAGATCCGTCGCCGTCCAAAGCATAGGCGGATTATTTCAAGGACTCCCTAAAGTTGGCAACAGTAAGCGGTAACCTCGTGACCGGACATCCATCAGTCAGCGCTCAAGACATTGCTTATGTCAGCAAGATCGCGCGCGAGGCCGGCGCAATCGCAATCTCCATGCGCGAAGGCGTGGACATACGAGAAAAAACGGGACCTTCCGACAAAGTGACGGCGGCTGATTGCGCGATTTCGAAAAAACTGGTCAGCGATCTCAAGGCTCGCTTTCCTGATGATGAAGTCGTTTCTGAAGAAGACGAGCAACATCATCCATCCGGAAAGAAAAGCCGCGTCTGGCATGTCGATCCAATCGACGGCACCGACAATTATATAAGTAATGATGGACAATACTCAGTCATGATCGGGCTCCTTGTCGATGGACAGCCTGTTTTCGGCTGGGTGTATGCACCGGTTTGGAAAACGCTTTATTCGGGCGGTCCTGGCTTTGGTGCATTCGCTGAAAAGGACAGTGGAGAAAAGCAGCGTTTTGTCGATCTCAATGAACTCGAAATTGGCTCCACAGCGCGCATTATCATGGGTGGCAGAGATCGCAAAAATCATCCGTGGGTAAGCGAGTTGCCTCAGGTAGAAGTAGTGAAGATGGGCAGCATCGGGCTCAAAGTTGCCAAAGTGCTGGAAGGCTACGCCGATATTTATGTCCATCTGGCAGGAAGGTTGAAAACCTGGGACACTGCCGGTCCCATTGCCATCGCTCTGGGCGGGAATCTGGAAGTCGGGCCAATTAATGGAGACGCCATCATTTTTCCGAGCAACAGCGTGCGCCTCGAGTCGACTGTAATAATCGGGCGGCCGGGTTGCTTGAGCTGGTCCCGCAAATACATTGCCAATCCGCCACAGTAAGGCATTTCATGACTCTTATCACCACTTGCGACGCTCTGGAAGATCTCTGCAAAGAGATTGATGAATGCGGCCGTTTTGCAATCGATCTCGAATTCATTCCGGAGCGAACTTACCGACCGGTGCTTTGTCTGGTGCAAGTGGCAACGGATCAAGGCGTGCATTTAATAGATCCTCTCGTGCATCAGGATTTGATGCCCCTGTGGCGGCGCTTCCATGACGAAAAGATCCGCACGGTCATACATGCCGCCAGCCAAGATCTCGATCTTATATATGATCAGTTTCAAACTTTGCCCGGAAATATTTTCGACACCCAGGTCGCTTCCGGTTTTGCAGGATTGGGTTATCAAATAGGCTACGGACGCCTGGTCGCCCAATTGCTCAATGTTTCACTTTCCAAAACAGAAAGTTTTACCGACTGGCTCACGCGTCCTTTGACAGAAGCTCAACTTTCATACGCCTGCGACGACGTTCGACATCTTTTGCCCCTGTACGATGCGATTTCGCAAAGACTGAAATCGCTGGGTCGCTTCGAATGGGCGGATGAAGAATGCAAACGTTATTGCGCTCCCGAGCATTTCGAAGACGAAGATCGTGACGCTTACTTGAAAGTCAAAGGCGCAAGCGTGCTGGACAGACGCGGTCTTGCAGTTTTGAAATATGTTTTCGAGTGGCGGGATGAAACAGCCAGGCGCTTGAACAAACCGCCCCGCACGATTCTTTCCGACAGCCTGCTTGTCGAAGTCAGCAGAAAGCCTCCCGGCAAAGTTGAAGACCTGAATCGCATACGCGGGATGCGGGTCGATCAGATAAAAGGATTCGGTCAGGGAATTGTAAGAGCTGCTCAAGAGGGGCGGGCGACTCCGGATAAAGAACTTCCTCAATGGCCGGCCTCGCGCGGACCCAGCAAGAGAGACGTGCTGATCGGCGACATGCTTTTTGCAGTTCTAAAAGTAATTGCGTATGAAGAGGATCTGGCAACGGAGCTTTTGTCTACTCGCGATGATTTGCAACAGCTAATTAAAATGCACAGAGAAAATCGGCTTGAAGAAAAGTCGACGGCGCTTACAAAAGGATGGCGTTATGAGCTGGCAGGAAAAAAACTGATCAGCATGCTGGAAGGAAATGATTTGAAAGTCTCTATCGGAAACACCGATAAAGCACCGATCGATCTCGAGTTTGGCGCAACTCTCAAATAGTTCCAGATTTTGATATCAGGTTTTGAAACCGGCTACGAACTGGGAGCAGCCGCCGGGGTTGGAGCATCGCTTTGCGTCAAGATATCGGACTGCAGCGTCTGGCCGATGAATTTGATGTAGTCTTTTCTCAACTCGGTAATCTGACCGGTCAATTCGTTGAGCTTGGCGATACCGGAGACAATCTTATCTTCGGTTTCATCGATTGCAGTGCGATAGCGATCGGAAGAGGTTCCCAGCGTGCGAACATTTTCGCGCGCTCTTTCCTGCTCTGCTTTCAACTCTGCAACATGCTCGTGCATGGTTTTTCTCTGTTCCAAAAGCAAGCGTATTACAGTGCGTTTTTCAATTACCTGTTTTAAAAACGCATGAAATTGTTTGTCGACAAAATTTTGATCCATCAACCATTTGACCGCGGCCATATCCGGCGAATCGAAATCTTCAAGTCGCACCGTTTGATAATTCTGACCTTCTTCAACCACGCAAAGCGAGTGTGCTTCTTTCGATTTTAGTGGAATGCGGAAGCGGTAAAAACTTTCAGTTACTTCAACTGGCTTCTCTTGTGACACCAAAGAAAGTGTCGATTGCACAGGGTGTTCTACATACACGACCTTTTCTTGATCGGAAAGATTTTCGATATTGTATGTTTTTTGCGTTTCTTCCTTGTAATCCAGATAAAGAAATCCCTGCCATGCACGAACACGCCAGAAGGGCTTGCGTTCGAAATTGTCGCGCACTATGACGTTGACGCTTTGATCGAGCGCAAAAGGCAATATGCGCGTATCGTCGTTTTTCAGCACATCAAGCAAAGCTTCGCCGGCGTAAGTATTCGTTTCCAAAATCGTCACCGGTCCCGATTCGAGAGTAAGACCGGTAGTGTTTTTCAAACGCAAAGCCGCATATGGAAAACGCGCGTTGCGCGCGGCGTTGTAGAGGGAGATTCTTTCTCCTTCTATCAATTCATTGACGATAGGAATGAGTGCCGAGCTGTTTCTAGGGATGGTGACCGGCAGCGAAATTTGATATTCGAAAAGCTCTCCGGACTCACTGACTTCGACTTCGACATTCTGAAGTTGCGCGGCGTCAAACACATTTACTGCTTCGGCTTCGCGCGATTGATTGGGCAAAGGCCCGAGTCGGCGCCAGCTTCCCGCGCTGGACACGGCGCCTGCGGCAAATTCATCGGAGGCTTTGTTGGCTTTAAATCGCTCTTGAAGCTGCAACTCGAATGAATTGGTCGAGGATGCAGGCTCGGCGCCCACTCCTCCAAAACCGTCGCCGAAGTTATGCGCTCTTTCGGCCACATAAGGTCCGGAAGCAGTGTGACCTTGCGCTTGAATCCTTCTTCTGTGCGGTTGAACCGGATCATAAAGCGGTTGAATGAAAGAAACAGGCGCGGCGCTGACGAGTGAAATATGCACTTCTTCCCAATCTTCATCCTGCACGTTATCGACTATTGCCGTGCCTTGAAGCAACACACGACCACTGTCATCCACAACCATGCGATAACTTGTTTTCCAGATCGGATTCGGAATTGAATAGGCAATCACGACTTCTCGCTCGATTGCCTCGGTCAATTCGACTTTCAATAGTTTGCGATCTTTCTTGCGAATGGATTGAAAGAGAAGCTCCAGTTGTTGCTGGATTTCCGAAGCCAAATGCGGATCGTTTAACGTGATCTCAGTTATCGTCGAAAAACCGTAGCGTTTTAAAGATGCGCCACCACAGTAAAGCAGCAATTGCTGTTCGACTATTTTGTTGTCGCCGACCGCTTGTTCCACTTCATCCAGTCCGGCCACGCGACCTTCAACTTTGGTCGTTCCTACTTTGATCGTTACAGGTGAACCTTTTATCTGGGCAATCAGCTCCAGAAGTCCATGGCACTTTCTCAGGTCGAATCCGAATTCGGAAAGACGTGTCGGCAATGTCTTGGCCGAATCATAGGTGACGGCAGCCAGCCCGCCGCCCTCGACATTGAGGACGAGAAGCGACTTAAGCATGTCGTCGATGTCCTCCGGTCCGCACAAAAGCTCGATTTCGCCGGGGCCCTTGAACTTGCCGCGCCTCTCGAAGTGACCGATACCGTGCTTGTAGAGCGTCACTTTCTTCAATGGAATTGTCGCGATATTGGGACTCTTGGCTTCGTTGGCCATCTCGAATTCCTCAAAAACAACTTATTATCACGGCCGATGCCCGTCAATTCTCAATCGGACGGGACATTATCAGGCGCCGCCCGAAATAAAACGGCGCTTTTCCCTTGCTATTTGCCCGTTTTTGTCACTAATTCGAACACAAATTAGTATGATCCTTAATGACTAAGTAAAGAGTTATCAGGCAGTTGCAATCATGACATCCGATAAAAATCCTAATTCAGACGTAAGTTTTGCTGAAACAGCCCTGCGCTTGAGCGGCAAGACCGAGGAAGAGTCCCGCAGAACAGGCGCAGTTGACCGCGCCGACGACGAGGTCGAAGCTTTATTCGCACCTGAATATAAGACCTCGAACAGCCCAATTCATAAAGCTGTGTGGGACGACAAAATTCCCTTCAATCTTTTCAAAGCAGAAAAGGTCCCTCAGGACAAATTGAACTTGCAGTCGATGCAGCGTTCTATTGAAGTTCTAAAGAAGCACAAACAGCAAAATAGTATGTACGGTCCGGATGGCAAAATTCCGGAGAACGTACTCGGCGACCTGGCTGAAGCCGGTTACTGGGGCATGCTCATCGACAAGAAATACGGTGGGGAAGGCTGTTCGGTCCAGCAGTTCATGACTTTCCTGAGCCGCATCGCCACAATAGAGCCGACCGCAGCCGGTCTGGCGTCGGTACACGGTTGCATCGGAGCCGTCGATCCGGTGAGAAGCTTTGGCAACGAAGAGCAGAAGAAACAATTTTTGCCCAGGTTGGCCAGCGGTCAGGCGCTGTCTGCATTTGCATTGACCGAGCCGGGCGCGGGCTCAGACTTGACCGCCCTTAAAACTACGGCAACCTTGCAAGGCGACAAGTGGCTCATCAACGGAGAAAAGCTCTTTATCACCAACGCCATTCCGGGCCGCACCATCGGCATTGTTTGCCTGGTCGACGGCAAGCCGGCTGCAATCATCGCCGAGTTGCCCAAGGCAGAAAACGAGAATTTCAAAATCGTCAAATACGGCTTGCACGCGCTTAAACACGCATACAACCAGGGTCTGGTCTTCAAAGATTTCGCTGTTCCCAAAGAAAACTTGCTGAAGCCGCCCCTGGGTGATGGTCTTACGGTTGCCTATCACGGGCTGAACCTCGGTCGTCTGGCTTTGTGCGCAACGGCCTCAGGCGTGATGCGCTTGATGTTGGCGAATATGCTGCCCTGGGCGCACTTCCGTGAGACCTACGGTCACGCCATCGAGACAAGAGAGCTGGTAAAACGCCGCATAGCCAGGGCCGCCGCTCTGATTACCGGCGCCGAGGCGCTCTATAGCTGGGGTTCCTGGCTTTTGGACAAAGGTTATCGTGGTGAACTGGAATGCATCATCGCCAAGATTTTTGGCAGCGAGGCCGAAAAAGAGTGCGCCATCGAGCTATTTATGAAAACGCACGGCGGACGCTCTTTCGTGCACGGGCATCTTTTCGGTGACAATGTCCACGACTTCCTTGCCCCTTGCATCTACGAAGGGGAAGGCGAAATGCTGGGCATGGCTTTCTTCAAGGCGCTCGCGAAGAATCATGGACAGAGGTTCATGGAACCCGTCGGCATGGCGCTTCAAAGAGAAAAAATCAAGAAGCTCGACCCCATGAATCCTTCACACGTCTGGAAATTGCGCAATGAAATTTTCCCTTATGCCTTCTGGAGAATGGGCAAACAATTCGCAGCACCGGACAACTACGAAGATTCGTCGCTGGGTGTTGCTCTCAAAGGCCACATCGATTTCGCCATCGAAGTTCTGGAGAAATCCCCAGCCGAATTAAGCGATGCTATGACCAAGCACCAGCTAAAACTGGCAGACAGGCAGTGCCGCATTGCCGAGATGTCGCAGCGCATTCAAGACGCGATCACAATGCTGGTCACTTGTTTCTGGGCGCAGCAGGTTGATAATCGAGTGGTGGAAATGGCTGCCGATGTGCTCTGTCAGGACATGCAAAGAAAGCTGTCAGGTGAAAGACCCACAGACAGCTACTTCAAAGCATGCTCAGAATTGGCCGACGAGATCATCAAGGGCGGATTCCCCGGATTGAACGAAATCGATAGAACCGACATCATCTTTCCGTACAATCGTCCTGAAAAGAAACGAGAGCCCGCCAAGGTCTGAGATTGAAAAAAGGGGTCGCAAGACCCCTTTCATTTAGAAATCGATAATCACAGGCGCATGATCGGAAGGGCGTTCGAGTTTGCGCGGAGTCTTGTCGATCCAGCCACGCTTCAAAGAACCTTTTACAGGAGCCGTCACCCAGATGTGATCGATTCTGTAGCCCAGATTGCGTCTGAATGCCGCCATTCTGTAATCCCACCATGAGAATTGCTTGGGCTCTTTGTTCAGTTCTCTGAATGCATCAGAAAGACCCCAGACACGAAAGCGATCGAGCGATGATCTCTCGAGGTCGCTAACCATAATCGTTCCCCTGGTTTCAATCGGATCGTAGACATCTTCGTCGGCCGGCGCGATGTTGAAATCGCCGAGCAAGCACATCGGCTTGTCCTTAGGCAACTTATTTATATGTTCGTGTAAGTGGTCGAGCCATGACAGCTTGTATTCATATTTTTGCGATCCGACTTCCTGCCCGTTCGGAATGTAGACATTGATTATATGAACGCCGTCGAAGCTGCCTTCTATAAGGCGGCACTGCTGCGGCACTCCTTGCTTTTCCAATCCGCGCGAAACGTTCTCAATTGGTTTTTTGGAAACTATTGCCACACCGTTGTAGGTTTTCTCTCCGAAGAATTCAACTGTATAGCCGAGTTCGGCAAAGGCGGCTTTGGGGAATTTTTCATCCGCCAATTTCGTTTCTTGAATTGCCAGCACATCAGGTTGGTTCGTCGTCAACCACTCCACTACGTGTGGAAGACGGACATTGAGCGAGTTGACATTCCAAGTTGCCAGAATCATCAGGCTTCTCCTTTACTCAAATGCATCTGATCCGAATCTAAGATCGAGATTGGAGATCGACCCCTTAATCGTATCCTTTATATAGAGACAACTGGAATTGTACTGCCTGCTCATGGGATCTCTTTGATTCGGTTCGATGAGGTTGCGAGTCCTTAAATGAACGAACGACCAATTAGCGCCTTTAAGCCCAACCCCGGCGCCTTGCCGGTCCGCGATCGAATTCACGCTTCCTGTAGAAAACTCACATGCATCAGACCAGTTAACCTACGAAGCTGCACATGCGGTATCACATTTGGTATCAACGGTTTTAAGAGTGCTTGCCGGTGCAGCATACAAACCACCGCCCGGTACTATTCAGCGCAAACCTGCATGCAATCAAGCTTTTCAACAATAATGCGCAGCTAATGAAACGCGTAAAACATAGGGGCAAAGGGATCGAGAAATTATGCAGAAAAACGAAAGATCCGGCTATGCCGCCACTGCTTTTCAAGGCAGTGCTACTTTGAGACTTATCGGCAAGCGGCATGAAAAGGGAGTTCGCGAGGCGCTATCCGGCCTCGACAATCTACGAAATCCGTCGTATTCGGCGGGTTGGACTTGCACCAGATCCATATACATCAAAACCAGCATGACAGGCTCTTCTGTGCGATGTGCAATCGGAAGACCCACTGATGCATATCCAAAACCGGTCCAATAGCTGTTTTCATACAGTGCGTGCGGCGAAGAGCTAACACGTAGGTTATTCATCTGGCAAGAGGAAAGATATGTCTGAAGGGCATCTTTTTGTGTATACAAAACCCGCATGATAACAGGGCTCTCGAGAAGGAGCCTTGTTGTGTCAGGCTTTCAGACTTTCAGAAAAACACTTAAGCTGCATTCGAAGCAAATTGCGTATTTATGCCCCTTTCGGACCTTTACGATATTCGTTTTGGTGTGTAAAGTTGATACTCATCGAGGGTGGTTGATGAATCCCCCACCAATGCGAAACGCGGTTACCACATATTAAGAACCGTGTATAGGG
>JADYYD010000067.1 GCA_020853845.1 Candidatus Melainabacteria bacterium | reverse complement strand
TTTTCCACGTTTTTGTCAGCTTTTTGAGTGTCGAGTTCTTTAACGAGAACAGACGGAGTGACGATGCTGAGCGCATCTCCCTGCGACACTGTCGGCAGTATCACAGGATACGCCGTTGCATCATCGCCGACGGCTACGATATCGCGCATGGTGCTCAGTCCAACACCATTGAACGGGGTCAAGCGAGCAATTGATTCTTTGCCAGTCTCAACATCAACCTGATATACCAGCGATGCAGGCAAGAGATTGAAGCCCGATGATTTGCGCATTGAGCCCATCATCCCCATAAATATGGATTTCGGGTCTAAAGCGGCGGTGAAGAGATTTTGAATGCGTTTTACTACGATCACATTTTTGAGCCCTTCTTGCTTTCCCAGCTCGCGCAGTTTCTTGTAAAGCTCATCTTTGCTGGTTGGCTTTTCCGTTGTAACAAAAAGATTGGTCGTTGATGCGTTGCCGTATCTAGCGTGTCCATTGCTTTGCTTCACGTAGCGGCTTGGAGTTCTAGTCGAGCAGAATGTTTTGAGAATCCCTTTGTCGATAAGAGTGAGCTTTTGCGGCTTCACTCCTTCGTGGTCAATCTTCATCCCACCGAAGAGTTTCGTCCCTTTGTAGTCAGTTGCTGCAGGGTCATCCACTACTGAAAGAAAGGTGGGTAAAACTCGTTGTCCAACCTTTTCTTTCAATGGATTCGAGCTTCCCATCATGGCACTAAAGCCGCCACCAAGTGGTTCGACAGGATTGCCGAAGTTTTGACCTATGGTTTGAGAGAAGAATTCACCCGAGGCTTCTCCTTCGAAAAGCACCGGGCCATTGTAGTCTTCGATCAGCGGTGTGTCGATTGCCAGCGTCAATCGCGAGGCCATCTCGCGGAGCTTTGCTTCCATCTCGGCTTGAGACGGCAATTCTTCTTCCCTTCGTGCGACAAAAACTACGGCATCGCAAACGGTCGTGCCATCGGCTGCTTTAGCCGACGCAGTTGAGATAATGACATATTCCGGTCGAGCCGCAAAAGTTTTTGTTCCTTCGCTATTGATGAACCAGCGGTTGAGCGTATCGAGACCGAACAACACGAGTGATTGATCTACCTTCGGGTATTCTTTGAAAACACCGGAAAGCTGGCGTGTGACGTTGCTCCATTTCTCGGCATCACACTGAACCTTTACGGGCGCATCCAGTGATACCACTGCCGGTTCCTTGGTGAAATCGGCCGGACGATCTTTTACTGTGTTTTGCTGCAAAAATGCTCTTTTGGCTTCCAGCTTTTCAATGGCACCTTTGTACGCGTCATCAGTTTCGCTCCAAACAGCCTGGCGCAATACCTTGTAGTCATCATCAATTGTGATGTCTTCGCCGCGCGACATTCGTCCGCCGAGCAGCGCCCCCAGAAAACCGCCGTCACTGAATCTGGTGTTGTCCAGGTCGTAATCTCCGACGCGCAGCTCGACATTTAGGTCACGATCTTTATCGACGTTCTTTGAAGACACAGCACCAAATGATGCGGCAATTCGCACGATGTCCTTTTCTTTTACAGAATAGGCAATGAAGTATGGTGCTTCGTGTCCTTTGATCTTCAATGAACTCATCGAACGATCCATCTCGTCCTTGAGTGCTTTGAAAATTACATCGTCTTGCGCAAAAGCACAGTTGTTGGAAGCGATAAGCAGGGCAATTGGTGCTGCAAGCAGTTTTAATCTTCTCATTTGCTGTCACCTTTGCCCTTTGGTGTTTCGGAATCGTTCGAAGTATTTTGCGATTTATTCGGCGCTTGATCGGGCAATTTCTCCGGCTCGGATATGGGCGAAGGGAGCAGCGGCGGTTTGTCTTGTGCTTTGTGTTGACGTTCGACTTCGATAGTGCCTACAAGCAAACTAGGAGAAGTAGCCGATACTGGAACCCATCCTGACTCCGCGCCGCACGTTCCGTTGAACGTGTCGTCATCGTCTGCACCGCACATAATGCGCTCGAGCGATGCAAGTGGTGTTCCCACTAGATCTGCGCCGCGCATCAGCTCATCAGGCCTTCCGTCTGCATAAACTTTCCAGACGCGCAACGGCAGAAGTTTGTACACTTGCGGCATCACAGATTGCGTCATCGTGAATCCGCCGGCAATCTCATCAAAGATCAACCCATACGATTTGCCTTGTTTCTTCACTTCCTCAATGAGCATCTCGCGGAGCTTGGGATAAGGCACGCGTTTGGTGCTGTCGATAATGAGGTTCGCTTGTCGCGCGACAGGATCGCGGCCGGGAGAACAGCGACCGTGCCCGTTTGATGTCGAGAAATCTTTAATCGGCGAGCGACCCATCAAGAAAGTTTTCAGCACTCCTTTGTCGACGAGCGTGACTTTTGTTCCAGGCACACCTTCATCATCAAACTTGTAATGCCCGTTCAATGCTTTGGCGCCAAAACGAACGCGAGTCGGATCATCGCTCACCGTCACGAATTCCGGCATGATTTGCTGCCCGACTTTCTTGGCAAATGTTCTGCCTTCGTCTTCGCTCTTTTGCCTGTGTCCTTCGATTCGGTGACCAAATGTTTCGTGGAAAAATACGCCTGAGGCTTTTGCTCTCAAAATTGCCGGTCCGACATAGGGCTCTGCTACCGGCGCCGTGCGCAGCGCAACGAGATCTTTCGCCACGTCCGTGACGAGTTTTTCCAACGCGGCTTCATCCGGAACGTCAGTCATCGTCGGCGCTTCGACTCCATCATAAAGTGCCAGCCTCATGCCATCGGCAGCAACTGTCTTGGCTGTTGTGAAGACGCGATATTGAATGCGTTCATCCTGAATTTCCGTTCCTTCGCTCGTCACGAGATAACGCGTAGTTTTCG
>JADYYD010000066.1 GCA_020853845.1 Candidatus Melainabacteria bacterium | reverse complement strand
TTTTCGATAATCTACTTCAAGCGGTAGCGGCTGCGCGCTGACTTATCTCGTGAATGGCGCGGGCAAGCTCGTTTACCTGTAGCTCGGAATTGAAATATCCGAAGCTGATCCTGACAAGACCTTCTTTCGTCGTGCCCAATGTTTCATGCGCAAGTGCGGCACAGTGCAGACCTCCACGTGCAGCGATGGAAAATTCTCTGTCCAGCGCATCTACTACTTTATCGGCCGACATGCCGGGCACACTGAAGGAAACATTGGCCACGCGCGGAATTATGGAGCCGCTGTTATTGTTTTGGCCGGGCGAATAGACGCGGATGTTATTGGATGCGTTCAAGAACGATATGAAGGCATCGCTGAGCCTGATTTCGTGTTGAAGGATCACATCAGCGCCTACGCTTTCGATGAAATCGACGCCGGCGCCCAGAGCCGCTATAGCAGGACCTGCAGCACTGCCTGGTTCCAATCGATCGGGATAGACAAAAGGCATCTGCAAATCTTCTGATGCCGATCCTGTTCCTCCGGCGATAAGCGGCTCCAAATCATACTCTTTGGAAACATGCAGAAGTCCCAGTCCAGGCTGTCCCCAAAGTCCCTTGTGTGCGGACGCGCACCAGAAGGAAATTCCCGGATGTATGAGGTGAGTTTTTTCCAGACCTGCTGTTTGCGCCGCATCTAATAAAAGCGGAGTGCGAGCGACGTGGCAACTGGCAGCTACCGCACCGACATCAATCGCTTCACCGGTTACATTGCTGGCATGAACGCTGGCTACCAGGCTGGGACGCAGCTCATCTAATAAACGGCGCAGTTCGCTGACCGCGAAAATTTTGCCCGGCTCGTAAGGCAGTTGAACAATTTTCAGGTCCAGCTCAGCTTCGAGCGCTTTGAGCGGACGCATCAAAGCATTGTGTTCGAGAGGCGAAATCAGAACAGTAGCGCCTCTCGACAAAATTGCTTTTTGCCCCGTTCCGGCAGTGGTTTTCGTCAAACCGCGCAGGACCATATTCAATGAGTAAGTGCACCCGGGAGTGAAGATCAATCTTTCCGGATATTGAACTTTTAAGAAGCCGGCAACTTTTTCTCGCACCGCAAATACTTCACGTGCCGAATTGAGGGCGAGCTTGTGAGCGCTGCGTCCCGGATTGGCGGACTGACGAAAATAGCGGTCCGCGGCCACGTACACTTCCTCCGGCTTCGGGTAGCTGGTGGCGGCATTATCCATGTAAATCAGGTCGGATTTCGCTTCTTCGGCGTTCATTTTCAAATGGAGCGAGGTCGAGAAACGCCATGCTAGCATTTCTAAATCGAACCGAGCCTTTTGGCACTGAAAAACAACGTTTGACAAGCGAGGCACCCATGCGAAGCCGGCTGTTTCAGGATCTGGAAATCGCTTCAGAAAAAGATCCAGGCCGCAAGCGACGGTCAAGCATCTTTGCATTCGTCCTTCTCTCGTGCCTGGCGACAGGCTGCGGCTCGGGCGGCGACGGCAAGAGCGAAAACGGCTGGTTGGGCGCCTTTGCAGCGCAAATGACAGGAGCGCCTTCGCTCGATCAAATCGTCGCCAATTTAAACTCCGAGCCGCCTCAAGCGTCCAGCGATAAGCTCAAAGAGCTGCTCGAAAATCCGGCAGTAAGCCAAAAAACCAAGCAAGAAGCCAGTTATGTGTTGGGCAAATTGCTGAAGAAAAATTGGAGTCCGGCTGGTGCGGGCGATGCTACTTACACGACCATGGTCGAACTGTTCAAAACCGCAGCCGGATTCAAGCCGCTCAGCCAGCGCTCGGGCAAACACCTTCTGGATATAGCAACCAAAGCCGGTGATGATGCGCAAATTCGCGAATGCCTGAAAGTGATGAAGGCAACTGCAAAGACTCCCGAAGATCAAGCTTTTGCAGATTACACTCTGGCGCAAACAATCTTGAAAGCGGGCGAAACTGATGCGGCCATGCAACTTTTCCAGGCTGTGAAACAGGAGGCCCCGACCAGCAAATATGCTTACGGCGCGTCTTATTATCTTGCCGACCAGATGTTGAAATCGGCGGCAACACCGGCTGCGGAGACTGAGCAAGAAGCGGCCGCGCTTTTCAAAGAATATCTAAGAGCTGCTCCTGATGGACGTTTTGCCCCGGAGATCGCGGCTCGGCTGGAAACTATGGCGCAAGCCGGAGCAATTCAATTGACGGCCGCCGACTACGACGCCATCGGCAAGTGCTACTACAATTTCTCAAACTGGAGCGGCGCCCTGAAAGCGTGGGACAAAGCGAATTCCAGCAACAACCTGTTTCGCCGCGCTATCGTACTCATGCACTTGAATCGTCACGATGACGCGCGTGCGGCCCTGATTGTCGCGATTAAGAACGATCCATCGAGCCGCTTTTATGCAACAGCCGGCAATCTTTTAGGCAATCCGCTCAGCAAAGCAAATACTCTGGACTTGTGGAAAGCCTGTCTGGCAGCCGGTCCGACCCATGCCGATGCGGCGCTGTGGAATATCGCCATTCGAACAGACGGCGCCGCCGCACTGCCCTACTTCCGAGAAATCATCAAGAAATACCCCACCTCGGAATTTGCCGCCGAGTCGTCCTGGTGGCTCTTCTGGCACGAGGTGAAATCCGGCGACAAGAGTCGCTACCCTGCCGCAATTCAGATCGGCAGCCAGTCCGCGCGTCAATATCCTAATGTCAGGCAAACAGCGCGATTGCTTTTCTGGATCGGAAAATTGCATGAGCGGCTGGGCCAAAAAGGCATGGCGATCAACGCTTATACAGCCGCATTCGAACGTTTTCCCAGCAATTATTACGGCTTCAGAGCGCAGCACAGACTGGCCGCGCTCAAGGCGGGTGGTCACGATGCAGCATGGTCTACAAAAATAGGGCGTAAGCACCCGCAGCCGTCCTGGCGCTGGCCGGAGCCCGTCTTGCCTGCCGTGGAGCCGGGCGAGAAATCGCCTTATGATGCGACTTTTACTGCGCTCTTCCGTCTCAACCAGTGGGATGAATGCCTGGAACTTCTGCCGTCAACAGCGCCGAAAAGCTTGAAATCATCCCTGTATTCTAAGAGCGGATTGAATCTCGAGGCCATAGGCGCGGCCAGCAGAAACGCTGACGGCAAGCCGATTAAGAACGAAATCTGGCAGCAGTCCTATCCTCTGGAATTTGGCGAATTCGTTGCGGAAAACGCAGCTTTGCGTGGAGTAGATCCTCTTTTGGTTCATGCATTAATCCGTGAAGAATCGCGCTACAAACCCGAGGCCGTAAGCAGGTCGCATGCGCTCGGGCTGATGCAATTGCTGGTCGGCACTGCATACGGTTCTGCCAAAAAGGTCGGAATTACTCTTGCGGGCGAGAAAGACATCACTCGTCCCGAAATCAACGTGAAACTGGGCACCTATTATCTTTCTTACGCCATCCAGCGCTTCAACGGCAATGCCATGCTCGGCGTCGCCAGCTATAACGGCGGTCCGGGAGCGGTGGCAGGCTGGATGAAGCGTCACACGTCAGGCGATTTCGACCTCTTTGTCGAAAACATTCCCTATCGCGAGACGCGCGACTATGTCCGCAAAGTCTTTGGCAGCTACTGGACTTACCAGGCGCTCTACGGCAAATAGAACCGGACTGATTGCAGTCGAAAAAAATGCGGACGGCTTTTTGCCTTCCGCAAAATAAATCAGTAAAAAATCGGCAGCACAAAGTTTCCAACAGACTAGAAACTTGCCCCTTCCAACTACAAGACTACTCAGCCAATGCGGGCTTTTCGTGCGAGGATTCTTTCTTTTCGCCCAAGCCGAGCATCTTCAACCAGGCATTGGCGCGAGGAGCAGTTGATTCGTCAGACTGCTCGGATTTTTGAACCGGAACTTTGTAGCCGCAAGTAGGGCAAATATGCTTGTTTGCCTGGATTCTAAATTGGCAACGAGAACACAAGTAGTAAAGCATTGCAGACCCTCTCACTAATTGCAGTATAACAGAGGTAAATTTAGGCGAAACGGCTGATCCGGTTAGGGTCTTAGTCTTTCCCAAGTTTTTACTTCCCTCTTACCTGACACTTAGAAACCTATTTTTTAGGAGAATTGTCCTCGTTTTACAGAAAGACAACAAAACTGTTCAAATGCGCACCATTCTTACCTTTTCCACTTTGCATCGAGTACTGGCAGCCGAGAAGCGGTTACGAAATAACGACTCGACAAAAACGGCGGTCAGACCCACGCCTACTCCTCCAGGTTTGTCGAGCGCTATATGCGGGATGTCACTGGAAATTTTGGAGAAAGATAAAGAACAGCAGGTCATCGACTGCCTCACGCGAGGAAAGCTCGTTCCTGAAGGTGTTTACAACGTCTGAAAAGACAAAAGAAGAGATCTCACTGGCGCGTATGTGATACCGCCGGCGCCATCACATAGGCTTTTGGTTATTCGGCGCAAACTGGTGGCACCATAAGCAGTACCACCGACTTTTCGCGCCAGCTTGCAAAAGCTCAAAACTTAAAGCAACACAGATGGCACAGGGGTCAAACATTAGACACTAGCGCATTGAAGCGAGTCTTATCGCGCCGGGAATTAATGCCCCAATTCTGCTCTGTAAACCGCGACAAACCCCGTGCGCAAAACAGGGCATTTCGATCCCGGGCACCGGTGCGGCTGAAGGAGAGCAAAAGGCTTGCTGCCGCGAGCATGTAATGAGATGTAAAGAGGGCCGCTTTACATGACTTCATAGGCTTTTAGCTCAGAACTCTAGTACCACATAGATAACTCTCAACTTCCCCCTCCTCAAAGACACCAAATCTAGACAAAACTCAGCTTCCTCAAACAATTCCAGAGAGATCAAAACGACAAACCATGTCGCTGGGAAGCTGACTTCTTCTGGTTTTATGCATCGCGTCAACTCGCAAGAGCTCGCGTTGCTGAAGACCAGCCGAAGTGTGAGGAGTTTCTGCTCGGTCTTGCGTCCCCACGATGGATGTCCGAGTGGCAATCAGTCCTTCGCGGTTTCGGCTGCGGCGGGCATTTATAGGAGCTATGTCATGACCAAAACTGTTGAGCTGGTCCTCGGCGCCGGTGGCGTCAAGGGCTACTTCCACATCGGTCTGCTCAGAGCTGTAGAAGAGCTGGGAATCAAGGTCGGCAAGCTGACTGGCGTGAGCGTGGGCGCGATTGTCGCCACTTTCTACGCAAACGGCATGTCGTCGAACCTGATTCTCAAGCTCTTCCTGGAAGCCCATGAAACATCAGGGAACCCGCTTCTGCTTGCCAGCGCCGTCACGGTGCCGGACATGCGGAGCTTCCTGGTCGGAATGAGTTTCCTGAGCCTGGAGAAGCCGTGGGAAGAAGCGGTGGAGCGTCTCGGCTTGACGCCCAACGACAGGCTGCGCATTGTCGCTTGCGACGCGCGCACCAAGAAGCCCGTGCTCTTCGAAGGCACCGACTACAAGCTGCATGCTGCGTTGAGCGCTTCCGGCGCTCTGCCCGGCGTCTTCTTGCCGGTGCACCACGGCGAGCAACTGCTCATCGACGGCGCGGCTTATCACCGCAACCCCGATGAGTTCTGCGAGTCGACCGCCATCATCTCGGCGCTCGGCTTTGCAACGAGGCTCAGCCTTGAGCCTCAGGACCCGATCTCGTTCTATTACCAGTGGCGCGAAGTGTATGCTCCGGTGGTGCGTCAGCCTACCGAAGTGGATAACGAGCGTCATGTTGTCGTCGAGCACGCTGCCGACGACATCTGCGGTCTGGCGTTCAATCTGAGCGTGCGGCGCTGCATGGCGATGTACGAAGCGGGTTACAAACACGGCCTTGCGGTTTTGAGCAAGGCGATAGCCGACGGCAAGATCGACGGCGATTGCCTCTCGAAGCCCTGACACGAAGGAGACGAAAAAGAATGCACACACTCGACTTACAGAAACGAATCCTCTCCTTCGCACACCGCAACGGCGTTGCCGAGCCCAGAGACGAATTGACCAAACTGGTCGAGACGCTCGAACTCGGCATCCCGTCCCACGTTCTCAGCGGTGCTCAGCCGCAGTTCGTGGCGCTCCAGATTGCGCTTGTCGGCGGCGAGCGAGTCGAGAATCATCTCGACGAACTCGTCGTTGCCGGCGTGATTTCTGAAGACAATCGGCAGTAGTTCCAGGCATTCGGAATTACAGCCGATCGCGAAATGACGACTCGCGCTGCCGTGCGGGTTGTCGTCTTGTCTCGTCAATGAAAGGGAAAAAGAATGGTTCATGTTGACACGGTCCTCCTCGCCAAGTACGGCATCTTGCAGCCGGTTGACCCGGACGCCACGATGGCGATGACCATCATGCAGCCGCTCGACTCGATGGACATCGAGGAAAAGCGCGACCTGATGGACTTCGCTGTGATGATGGTGGCAGAGCACGAGGCCGACTATCCGGCCGTGCGCGAAGCCCTGGCAGCTCGTGAGGCGAACCCCGATGTTCGGGAGTTCTGGGCTGATGAGGAAGACGAGGGAGTGATCATCGACGAGGCGTAAGCGCCAAGTCCGACTCCCGAATGAACCACGGTCCGGCAATCCTGCCGGACCGCCAATGCGAGCGCTCTTCTCAAACTCGCCAAAAGAAGGAGCCTGAAATGCTCATATCCGACATCATCATCTACGCCGTCCTCACCATGGCGGCGTTCAGCTTCGTTGTTCCGTGGCTCACGGACGGCAAGGCCGCTTTCGCCGTGCGTGAGAAGAATTCGCTGGTCATGCGTCTTTCCGCCGTAGGGCTCATCACCGCCGTCTACATGGTGGGATGCTACGGCATGAACGCAGTGGCCGCGCCTCTTCTCGGCGCAGGCATCTTGCTGGTTCTCGCCCCAGGACTCCTGGCCGGGATTATCCATGCGCTTGCTTTTGCGGCGCTGGACATTCTCCTGCTGGCTGTCATCATCAAGGGCGCCTCGGCAGTAATGCGCAACACGGTCAAGACCGAGACCTTCGGTTCTGCCGTGAAGGCTTCGCTGCTGATTATCGCCATGGCGACCATCGCTCAGATGTCGCTTTTGGCGATCATTCTCAGCCAGGTCGCGCGGTAACTGCGACCAAGCAACACCGGGAGGGGCTTCTCAGCCTTCCCGGTGTTGCCGTCCGCGCATGGACTTGAAAAACATTCGCACCGTCAATGGTGCCAATTTTTTTTATCGTAAACTTACTATCTTCTTTAGTACTACCGGACCAAAACGAAAAAAAGGGAGACGGGAAGCCGGTTTTGACACCGACCTCCCGCTCCTTTCCATTGACGCGCAGTAAGACTACTTACGCATCACACCAAACATATCCGCATCGTCGCATCAGTAGTCCACCGGCGAAGGCATGTTGCCCCAGCCGATGGCAGGCTTCTCGACATGCGGAAGACCGACGGACAGCTTGTCGCCAAGCCTGTCCTGGTCCCACTGATCGCTGATCATGAACTGCGTGGCGCACGACAAGGTCGAGCTTTCACGCTGTTCGGCAGCATCCACGCTCGCCGCTTCCTGCTTGAGCAGAAGCTGACGAGCGCAGAGGATATTGTGCATCGCCATCTCTTTCACGTTCGCCTTGTCAATCAGGCTGAGGCGGCTGGACAGCTCCTTCTGAGCAGCGCTGAGATTATGCCAGGCGGCCAGCCTCATCGAATTGACGACATCGCAGGCAGTGGAAGCCGCCTTGTGACTGTGAAGACGCTCGAGGCTCGATCGCAGAGTGTCGACCATGCCGTCGTCCATGCGCTTGCCCGTGGCTTCGAGCAATTCCTGCCAGCCGGCAATCAAGCGACCTTTCGCCTGACCGCGATTCTGGCGGGCCGACTTCTCTTCCTCAATCATCGACAGAAGCGTGTCGAAAGCGATCTGCAGGCGCTCGAAATAGTGCCGGCACTTCGTAGCAGCATCCGCGTGAGGCGAGCCGACCAGACTCAGCGAGCCGCTGCGACGCAGCTCTTCCGCCTTGGCATTGCCATTATCCCGAGCCGCACCCTGGTGCCAGAGCATGTACTCGAAGACATCGAAGTTGTCGACGCGAATGAATTCGGACGGGGCGGAGTGGGCGTAGACCGGAAGGTCTTTTCCTGTGGAAGCGCTCTTGAAGCACGGGACGGTTTTCTTGGTGGTCATGAATTGATTTCCTTTACCTGGAGGTTTCATTGCACGGGCACCGGAGTCCAGGCAAACTCAAGTGGCACCCATGCGGTGAGCGGCTTCGTGCGGCGAGATTGAGGATGGAATGTCCTTCTCAGGCCAACTGCACAAAGTCGCAGAATGTCTTTTTCGAACAGATTCCAGCAGTTCTGAGAACCGTGATGGTGGTTGGATTAAAGGCGCAAGAGAACGGCTGGTTCGTGGATTCCTAAGGACAAGAAAAATGAAAAAGACAGTTTGACCATATAAAAGTGAAGTGATGAAAAACCAAATGATGTGTCGATTTCCGTCGATTTGTGATGCTAAGAAAACCTAAAACCTAGCGCTAGGCATGGATTTGCAGAACTTAGCGCAAGACGGACGGACGGCGACGGGCGTGGTTAATGCAGGTTTGCGAAACGGGCACCTGAATCAAATTATCCTGGATTGCGAATTAGTACTACTTTCTCTAGTAGTAATAGCCACAAAACGAAATTGCGCAAGTATCGAGTTTTGAGGCTCGATACTGCGCAACCCGTTTTTCATGCCAGAGCTTAGACGCAGGCGGGACCCGATGCTTGCAGCGTTCTTACGCGCATCCGCACCGGGTACCCCGCCCTTGTCCGCCTTAGCGATTCTGCATTTGAAGCAGTTTCACTCGGTTGCTTCAACTGCAATTCCTGCGCTTTCCTCAGTCGTCGCCTTCCTCGTCGTCGATGCAGCACACGCTGTCCAGGTTCGGGGCGATTGCGAGCCCTTCACGAATGGAGCGTGCGGCATGCGGCGTGCAGAGGAGTTCGACCTCGAACGTGCCTTCGCGGTCGGCGAAAGCCGATGAGACCAGCAGAGACTCGACCACCTCGCGGATGATCTTGGCCTGGCCCTTGAGCTTGATTTGGCTCATGCTGTTCGAGGCGACCGGAATGGCCAGCCGAGTTTCGCCGCGCTTGAGCGCGTCCTCGACGGTCATGTGGATTGCCTTGCAGAGATTGCGTGGTTGAAGCGTCGAAACTTCACCCAGCCCGACGATGCTGATCCGCTTCGCCGGCGCCTTCTTAGGGGCGATGCTGAGCATTTGTCCGACTTCGCCCGTGAAGCCGACTTTCTTGCCCTGAATCTTACGGGTGATCAGCCCGTTCAGGCTTTCGTCGACGGCACGGGTGGTAGGACCGAGTTCTGTTCCTGCCACAGTGCAGAGAAGAAGGACGTCAGTGTGAACAGATTCCACACCGGCGGACCCCTTCAGAGCGGGAGATACTACGAAGCTAGCTTTCATAGTGTTTGGTCCTTCCAGTTAAACTGGTCAGCGACTTACGGCGTTGCGATGAGCGCACACTCAGAACAACGCTTGGGTCGCAAATTAGAATCGATCGATGCTCCGTGCGATGATGCCGTTTGCGCTTTCTGCGTAAACGGAGACAATCCTGGCGTGCGCACATCCAGAACCGTCATATCAATCACACTCACAAGCTGCAGCTTGTTTCTCGCTACTTGCCACCACCAGCAATGCTATCTTCGGCCCATCTCTCCTAACGGAATTAGGCGTGAGAAAGACAGGAAGAGCCGGTAATGACTAGATTTTCAAAAGTGGTTGTGACTTCAGAGCGAGAAAAAACAATATGCGTGGTTAATCTAGGAAAAGCTCATGACTACATGCAAGCTATATGTCTGAAGGTGAACTTATTTGACGAAGCCCGGCCAGCATACGTTTGCAGTTTCGAGCTTGGAAGCGCCGGCTGGACGCCGGTTTTCAAGGCGAAAAAGCGAGCGATGAAGATGAGAGAAAGCAGAGAATCGCTTGATATCTAGCGCGAGTGTCGCAAGCCGCGCCAGGGCAGATGTCGAGAGGCTTTCGGCAGTTTTATCCGAAACTCAATCAAGGCAATAATTTGCGGCATTCGGATCGGTTTTCAAGACGCACAGGATCTCTTCGCGTGAGGCCCTGTTAGGTTTCTCTTAGCTCCTTGATGAGCGGTCAGTGAACTTGTTAGGTACAAGCGCACTTCTTTGCCAATTTTTTCTTTCGAGATCTTTCCTTCCTTCTCAACCTTCCTTGCTGTCTCTCAAAACAGTTACTAGACCGGGTTTTCGACCTGGTTGTCGGTGACTGGCTGAGGACATGAATCAGGATATCTGCTATGTCGAAAACAAAACTGAGCAGCAAACTGGCTCAAGTTCCGACTTCGGAACTGCTGAGCCGTTTGGTGCACTCGTCTGTATTCTCTCTGATTGGACTGTCGCTGAAAGATGCCCAAGCCGCCACAAGCGAAGCTGACGGCGTCGAATCGCACGAGTTTCGAACCGATAAGGGTCGGCTTCTCGTGCGCAACGACGGAGTTCGAGTGCTGATCGAAGCCTGGCTCGGCGAGATGATTATTCTGCGCTGCGCCCTGCGCGACCGGCAATTGGACGGCACCGACCAATCGTCGCCTTTGACTTTCTTCCCTAACACCGACCCCGCCTGCAACCGTCTGCCCGAAGGCTTTCTGGCTGCCGAGCTGTCGATTTATTCGTGGGATCCGGCCACGTATCTCGACGGTCTCGATGTCGAAGATTCAGTCGGTCACTTCATCGCCAACCCGGACCACTACGTCTGGGCGAATTACGACCGCGACACGTTCTTCAACGTGTGGTCGCAGGCGTTCTTCCTCGGTCGCGCCCCCTGGCAGATTGCTCGCCCGATGTCGAACGTGCCTGTTCACTTCGTGCGGCAAGCGGCCAAGCTGCTCAAGGAAGTCGGCTATCACCGCATTGATGCGGTTCCGAGCTGGTACAACGTGGCGCGTTTCTTCAAGACGCTCGGCTATCAGTTCACTTACGGTGAGCATGAGCTGGCGTACGAAGGCATCCGTGAGGGCTTGAACGCCTTCATCTCGCGCCAGGCGGAAGAAGGCAAGAAAGCCCGCCCGCTCACGCGTTCGCAAGAAGCATGGCTGGTGGCTCTGCAGAACATTCCCGCCGAACACATTCCAGCCGACCTCAAACTGCCCTGCCGCTGGCCGGTCACGCACACCAATCAGTACTGGGTGCGCATGCATATGGAGCTGAACCCCTACACGGCGGGCGACGCCGGCAATTCCAAGACGGCCGCCAAGCTGCTCAAGCGCATCACCGACATGCGCGACCCCTCTCACTGCGGCGATCGCGTCGTCGTCCATACTTCCGGTTATTGCCCCTGCACCGATCAGGTCGGCGCCTCCAGCCCGGCGGCAACGAGCCCTGCGGCGACCGGCGAGCCGGAAGTGCAGGAGAAGAAGGCGTAACCACAGGTGGTGCTTCGTTAAGTTTGTGAAGCACGGTTGCGCTAGCCAGACCAGCATCGCCCGAGATTAATAGACGCACAGGGGCGGGGACTTCGCGCTAACTTCAGGGCTTTTGCGGCCAACTGGAGACAATGCCGAAGACCCGCTCCTGAAAGCGTTTTTCGGATTTACGGACCGGACTTTCGCCGACCGAAAAACAGGTGCCTTAATGATTTCGTTATCCTCAGGATAAGCGGGATTTGAGGCATTATTCGAGGATTTAGATAGGCAAAGAAAGGTGCTGTTGTTAGGTTATTCGTACTAATCTTTCTGTTCTTCTTCTGAGCTAAATGTCCACCCCGGTCTGACAAAACATTCCCAACCAATGCACTTGTCCGACATGCTTTGCGCCTGTCGGTTTCGCGCTTTTTGGGAAAACACCGTGGATGCTCAGTTGATGGACGGTTTGACGAGTCAAAACCCACGGCGGACCAAGCATGGTGCTTGTCTGCTTCGTGCAAATTTCGCCCTGCCTGCCGCAAACACCGCGGCCGGCACAGCTCGATTCGAGATTTAGTTATCTTGGTCGAGTTATGGCGCTTCAACCCCGCCTTTGGTCCCTGAAGGCCCACATTGAGGGAACCTCGAAGGCTGACGCCTGAGAGTTTCCTCGGAGGAAGAAACGCATATGATCACAGTCCGAGTATGTGATACCGCTCGCAAGACGTTCGATCGGTTTGTCGAACAGGACGGAACCACCACATTCGTCAGCGTGCCGCCCGGCACGGTACCTCAGATGCTTGCATTCGCGCAGAAGCCCGGCTTCCACGCATGCATCGAGGTGGACGGTGAGGAGATTTCCTGTGTCGCGCTCGATGAGCCCGCCACAGCCATCAGCCTGCCTGAACCATCCAAGCCATCCCGCACCAGCTCCATTCTGCGCAACCTTCTTGGTAGCGGCAGCAAGAGCAAGGAGAAAGGGAAACCGGCTCTGCCCAGCGAACTGACGGTGCTCGTGCGCCGCGACAGTTCGGAAGGACAGGTGGTCGGAACCTTCAAATTCCACTTGCTGGAACCGGTTTCGTTCGCCGCCACACTGGAGCAGAAGATTCAGGAAAGTGCCGCTCGCAGAACCACGCCGCCGGTCGTTTACACGAACGACCATCACCTGCCCGGCTCGGTGCCTGCCTGTTGGAACTGCTCGTCGCCGCTCGCCGGTGACTGCTGCAACAACTGCGGCCATTGCCAGGACAACTCCCAGTAAGGAGTGCTGAACCAGGTTTCCAACCATGCTGCCTGGTCTTCGGAAGCCCGGCATCGATGCGCCCCATAAAGGCTTTCGATGCCGGGTGACCGTTTGAGCATGGGCGAATGCCTCACCAAGTCGAGGCATTCGTTTTTTTTCGCCTCCTTTCCGACTTACTATAGTATTACTTTTTACAGTAGAACATGATTCCCGTAATTATTCATGATGTTCCAAGCTGCAGCCCTTGGCAGGCAGGCAAGAAGGAGCAGGGGCTGTCAATTCTGGTGATTCGTTCGCTCGCTGGCAAGCGGGCTGTAATCTCAAGTCGGCCTGGCG
>JADYYD010000065.1 GCA_020853845.1 Candidatus Melainabacteria bacterium | reverse complement strand
CGCCGCGTTCACCAATGTGGAGAGCAATATGCTTCTGACCTCCGGACAGGGTGTTGTCGTCAACGCCCTTCTCGCGCTCGGTTTCGAGTGCACCTACAACGACTTCGATCTGTGCCGCCTGCGCAAGATCGAAGCGCCGTATCTGCTGGAAATCGACGTCAGCACCTACATGTTCGTTCATCAGAACGAACAGTGGGCGCCGCCGGAAGCGCCGAAGAGCTTTTCCGCGGTCGGTCTGCCTCCCGCTCTGGCCTGGCTGTCGCACAAGCTCAGTCAAGCCGCCTGCCATTACGACCCCTCGCAGTTCGCCAGGGATTCGAACGAGGCGGTCTTCGTGCGGCAGGATACCTTCAAGATGCCCCGTCTCGGCGGCAAGCCGATGACTGCCCGCGTGCTCGTGCGCGCCCGCAGCTCTCTCGCCGGCTGAGGCAGCAACTGCGTTTGCGCCCGCGCAAACGTTCCACATTGTCGGCGGCGGAGGAGCAATTCTCCGTCGCTGATTTTTTTGCATTCTCCCCATTTGATTTTTCGAGGCAGCAATACTAAATAGAGTAGTATTGCGTTTTGCTGTGCATTTTTGCGCTGGCGATGCCACCAAAGGGCGGGAGCGGTTAGCGGCGCTCGCGTCAACTTTGAAGGAGCTTTTTCCCCTTAAAACTATAGGAAAACAGCCAAAAACTGTTGTCTGAGGTTTGAGCCATCAGTAGTTTCAAATTATCTGCTTTCTCCAACTTCTAAACGCCAAATCGTTTAACTCTTCAGCATCAATCAATCATTAACCGCGCGCAAATCCCATGCACTGTTGTGCAAGGGATTGGTGTCGCATAAATCGAAAGACAAAAGTATGAGTACAAAACAACAAGACGCAGGAGGGCTCCGCGTCGCGGCTGTGCCGTTTGTCAGCCCTCAATCGATCTGTGGTCCGGTGCTTGTCGTCATGGACATGCAGCCTGGATTCACAGCCGCCAATGACGCAATCACCGGGTGGTTCGTCAAGCAAGAAGTGGCTCGTGCTCGTGAGGAAGGACGCCCGATAATCATCGTGGAGTTCGACCCGCACGAAATCGGCCACACGTTCGAGTCCATCACGGAGCTGATCGAGGGCTATGACCGGGGCGTCATCATCACCAAGTGCAACGATGATGGCTCGACCGAAATCCTCGCTGCCTGTGCCAAACACGGCTTCTCGACGCTGTCGTTCCGCATGTGCGGCGTGAACAGCGACGCGTGCCTTTTGGAATCGATCCAGATGATGGCGGAAAAACTGCCCGAGTGCCGCATCACGGTCGTGCAGGATGCCTGCAATTGCCTCACCGGCAAGACCAATGATGTCTGGTACGAGGACTATCCCGCCATTCCGCAGGTGACCGTTGAATTGCACGGTTACCACTAATCAAAGGAGGTCGCTATGAGTGTTTCCACTGACGCCTCCACTGCGGGGCGTGAGCTTTACCACGCCATCTGGGCGCTGGTGAAGCTCACTTTCTTCGACACGAAACGGCTTGCCGACTGGGCTTCATTCGAGCACCGGTTCGACGAAAAGATCGTGGACGAGGAGTCGGCGCTGCGTTTTGCTGACGAGATGCTGGCGTCTCTGGGCGACACTTACACCGAGCGTGTGGTGGCGCCCGAGACCTTCGTCTCGGCAGCGAGCGCGGATGAGCCGTCCATCAAGGTCGAGCAAGCGCCTGCCGTTTCGTCGGTGCTTGCGCCCAGCGGCATTGGCTACCTGCGCATCAGCTCCTTCGACAAGGAAGGTGTGGTGAACGACGTCGCTGCTGCGGTGGAGAAGATCAAAGACTGCAAGGGCGTCATTCTCGACCTGCGCGGCAACAGCGGCGGCAGGATGTTCGAGGCGCTCGAGTGTTGCGGCTTCTTCCTCACGGAAGGCTTGCTTGCGACAATCAAGTTCCGCTGGGAAGACGGCGACGGAGTCAAAGTCCGGCAGTACTTCGTCAATGAAGACCAGTTCTTCATGCGCGAGGAGCTGCCGAACGGCGGCAAGAGTTCCGACATCGGCACTCGCCGCCCGCCGCTTCTTGCCGGAAAGCCGCTCGTCATCCTGCTCAACCGCCGCACTGCCAGCGCCGGTGAGCTGATGATCTGCACGTTGGTGCAGAACGGCATCGCCGGAAAAGTCACCATGGTGGGCAGCGGAACGACGCCCGGCAAGGGCATCGGTCAGGCTGAATACGATGTTCTCGAGGGCAAGGTCAAGCTGCGCGTCACGCGTTGCCACTGGTTTGCGCCCGGCGGAGAGTGGCTTGGTGACTGCGGTCAGACCGAGAGAAACGGCATCGAGCCGGACACTCTCGTCGAGGTCGATCACGGACCGGAAGCTTTGAAGGTCGCGGCAGACAAGCTCAAAGAGATGCTTGGCTTGCCGGTCTCCAGCGCTTCAGCGTGAAAATGATGCCACCGGGGATGATGCATTGGTGACCTCGTGTCGCCTTTGCGTCATCCCCCGGCAGGATGAATAGGAAAGGTCTGGACATGACGCAGAAGGACATCTTGGCCGCCTGCATTTCACTGCTGGCGAATGTGGCTGTTGTCACCGCGCCGCATCTCGGAAGTGCGCCAGGATGGAACACCATCGTGCGCACCTTCAAAGCGGGCGAGAAAGCGCAAGCGGTTCCGCCGGCGCAAGAACATGCTGACGGAGGTTTGCTCTGACAAACGCGCATCAATTGAAAATGGGGAGACGCTGCAGCAAATGCGGTTACCTTCCCATTTTCATTTTTGGGCTATGCTAGTCATGCATATAGTAAGTCTGGTTTTTTTATTCGAAATTGCCGCAGATGCAACGGTGATCGGTTTCCGTCAACCGAAAAACCGACCTGCAAAAGTGTTGCAAATGGTAGAATCTTTCGTCACGTTTTCAGGGCAAGTCATGAGTCGCCGGGTTGTCTTCGTCAGTCCAATCTTTCCGTCTTTCAGCGGAAGTGGTCTGGCTATGCGCGCCGCGGCTGTTTTGAAACTGCTTTCGGCGTGGTCAATTGTCGACTTGCTTGTCATTCCGATGTTCGGAAGCAAGACGACTTCCCTCGATGCCGATATCGCTAAACTGTGCCAGTCCTGGAAAGCTGTTCCCAATCCGGATTGGAATGTTGAGGAGTCACCTTCTCAAGACACAATCAGAATTGTCGGCAATGAAGAAAGCATTCCTCGCGAGTGGCGTTGGTGCACTGCCGAATGGCGAAAGAAAATCAAAAAGGCGATTCATTCATTCAATCCGGATCTCGTCTTTGTTTTTCGCTTTTACCTTGCACCATATGTTCTTCCAAGCATTGGCGCCTTGCCTTGCTGGCTTGACGTAGACGAACTCGAATCAAGCACGCGTGCGCGTTTGTCGCGAGTCTATTCTTTGTGCGAAAAAGATGATCTCGCTCGCGAGATGGAATTGGAAGCGCAAGGATACGCGAAATTAGAGTCGCAATATCTGGGCCGTTTCAATCGTATTTTTGCGTCGTCAAAGAGAGAAGCCGAGGGCATTCGTACTCGTTTCAAAAAGGCCGCTGTTCGTGTTCTGCCTAATTCGTATCCGAAACTTCTGCCGCACCCTCAGCGCACTGCGACTGGAAAAGCGCGCTTGCTATTCGTCGGCAGTCTTGAATATTTTCCCAACGAAGATGCCGTCAAATACTTCAATCGCGAAATTCTTCCGCTGATTAAAGAGCGCTCGAAAGTACCGGTTGAGCTTGTGGTCGTCGGCAGCGGGTGGAAGCAGGCAGTCGATCCATCGAGTGACGAAGCCGCTTATCAGGGCGTCAGATTCGTCGGTGCCGTGCCGGAGACCACGCCGTTTTACGCGGAGACGGATATCGTAGTGGTTCCTCTTCGCTCGGCAGGCGGCACCCGTATCAAAATTCTCGAAGCGTTCAGCCACTCAAGGGCAGTAGTTTCCACCAGCATCGGCGCTGAAGGTCTGGAACTTCTTGATGGCGTTCATCTGGAAATTGCCGATCGCGTCGAGGATTTCACTGAGAAATGCTTGAACCTCATTGATGATGCAGAGCGGCGTCGCGACCTGGCGAAGAACGGACACGAGCTGTTTAAAAACCAATATTTGATGCGCAATTTGGAATTGCAAATGCCGCGATATTTCGCAGACTGAGGTTTTCGATGGACGTTACTTTGGTTGAAGGGGACTTGCTGGAGCAGCCTGTCGACTGCATTGTGAATGCCTGGAATCGCAATATAATTCCTTGGTGGTTATTGATCCCGCATGGTGTTTCCGGCGCCATAAAAAAACATGCCGGGACGAAACCGTTTGAAGAAATCGGCTCTACCGGTCCACTTCCGCTCGGGCATGCCAGAAAAACTTCGGCTGGAAATTTGCCGTTTAAAGCCATTATCCATGTGGCGTCCATTGATCTTTTGTGGAACGCTGATGAAGCGTCGATTACAGATTCTGTTGTGAATGCGATGAAACTGGCGGAGGAAGCTGGTTTCAAATCAATCGCATTTCCGATACTCGGTTCCGGTTCCGGACGTTTCAATGCAAACCAAGCAGAAGACATCATGCGCAATGCATTTGCAAGAATCAGTTCCGACCTTGAAGTTAGGCTGGTTCGCT
>JADYYD010000064.1 GCA_020853845.1 Candidatus Melainabacteria bacterium | reverse complement strand
CGATTGCCGGTGCCGGACCTCTTGTCGGTCCGATACTTGCCGCTCAATTCGGTTATCTGCCCGGCACCATCTGGTTGATTGCAGGCGCGGCTCTGGCTGGCGCGGTGCAGGATTTCGTCATCCTCTGTGCATCGATGCGCCGTAAGGGCAAGTCGCTGGGGCAAATGGCGAAAGAGGAAATCAGCCCGCTCGCAGGAGTGGTGGCACTCACCGCCATTCTTTTAATCATGATGATTTTGATGGCAGTGCTCGCGCTGGTAATCGTCAATGCGCTAAAGGCCAGCCCGTGGGGCTCGTTTACTCTCTTGATGACGGTGCCGATTGCGATGATCGTCGGTATCTACATGCGTTTTCTTCGCCCCGAAAAAATTCTCGAGGGTTCGTTGATCGGTGTCGTGCTTACTGTTCTTGCCGTGATTGCAGGCAAGCACGTAGCCGCCGACCCTAATTTGGCGCCGTTCTTCACTCTGTCCGGCACCAATCTTTCGCTGGCGATCATGGCTTATGGTTTCTTCGCGTCCGTTCTGCCTGTCTGGGTGTTGCTTGCTCCGCGCGACTATCTTTCAGCCTTTCTGAAAGTCGGCATCATTGTTTTGCTTGCTGTTGGAATTCTCGTCCTGCACCCCGTCTTGGAGATGCCCGCTCTGACCAAATTCGCTGATGGAACAGGGCCGCTTTTCTATGGAAACATATTTCCGTTTTGCTTTATTACCATCGCCTGCGGTGCGGTCTCCGGATTTCACGCGCTCGTTTCATCCGGCACGACACCCAAGATGATCGCTAAAGAACCGCATGCCCGCCCAATTGGTTACGCCAGCATGTTGGGCGAATCGAGCGTTGCAATCATGGCGATCATCGCCGCTTGCACCCTTGCGCCAGGGACATATTTCGCGATCAACAGCCCCAAAGGCGTTGTCGGGCAAGATGTGGTCAAAGCAGCCGCCACCATTTCGAGCTGGGGCTATGAAGTGACTCCGCAAGAGATGGAAAAACTCGCCAGGGACGTAGGCGAGGAGAGCCTGATGGGGCGCACGGGTGGCGGACCGACGCTGGCAGTCGGCATGGCGAACATCTTTTCCAATGCAGTTTCGAAAGTAGCAGGCAGTGGTGCTCTCGACGTCTCATTCTGGTATCACTTTGCCATCATGTTCGAGGCGCTTTTTATTCTCACTTGTCTTGACGCAGGCACAAGAGTCGGACGGTTTTTATTGCAGGATTTTCTCGGACTTTTGTGGAAACCGCTTGGTGAGACGAGCTGGTATCCATCAATCATTTTGAGCTCGGCGCTGGTCGTTGGCGGTTGGGGATATTTCCTCTACCAGGGCGTCATCGATCCGCTTGGCGGCATCAACAGTTTGTGGCCGCTCTTCGGAATCGCCAATCAATTGTTGGCGGTGGTGGCGCTTGTAGTCGGCACCACTGTGATAATCAAAATGGGCAAGGCTAAATATAGTTTCGTTACTGTCGTGCCGCTCCTCTGGCTGCTTGCCGTGACATTCACAGCAGGATATCTGAAGATATTCAGCAGTGAACCAAAGCTCGGTTTTCTCGCGCACGCACAGTCATTGAAAGACAAAATTACGCAGGGAATGTCCGAAGCTGAAGTGCACACTCAAAACGTGCTCATCTTTAACGACTATCTCGATGCCGCCATGGGCGGTATCTTCTTGCTGCTCGTATTGATTATAGTTATAGAGGCGGTGCGCAGTTGGTTCGGCAAATCTCAATCAAGCGCAGTGTCCACAGGTCCTGATGAAGTGACCGAACAAACAAATATTGATGGCGCTGTGGCATTCGATGCGCCACCCGATTCTCCACCCATGCGTTGTTGTTAAGTCTATTATTCTATAGAAATGATCCCAGAACTCAAACAGCTAGTTGAAAATGAATTGACGTCCGGAGAAAAACTGCTCTGGTGCGCTCAGCCCGATGCCGACAAGTTTATCTCGTCGATTGTGCCTGCATCGGTTGTTTGGCTCTCCGGTCTCTTTCTATTTTGCGTGGGAGTCATGGGTCAAGCAGGCGATCGTCAGGCCGCGGTTCTGCCTGGGTTGATCGGATTGCTGGTCTTGGTCGCATTGATTGGCGTTCTCGAAATCATTTTCGTGCCGCTGCGGGCGCGACAGACTGTTTATGCCCTCACCGACAAGCGCGCGTTTATCCTCACGATTCGCAGCCGTTTCACTCACGATGAGAGCGGCAGGACGCAATTGTACGGAAAGAATCTGGTCAGCGAGCAGAAAAACACCCCGGGGCAGTTCTACCTTTCCAATCTTCCGGCGCAATTGATTTTCGCCTTTCTCGCTGTCGACGTGGTCATCTCAGCAGCAAGGCGTTTTGATGTTTTCGTTGCGCTCGGCTTCGTTTTTGTGGTCGCAGGGTGGATGTTGCACTGGTATCAAGACTTGCGATTGCCGCTGGCGCGTTTTCGCGATACACCAAAAGTCACTTACAGCGTGGGCGATTTGCTCGTATCCATTGAAGATATGCCATACGATGACATATCTTCGCTTTCGATCAGAAAAACGAAAAACGACCGCGCCGATATTTTTGTGCGGTCAAAAAACCGCGGAGTGCTTAGATTGAAATGCGCAACCGATGTAGCGAAGGCGCTGGCGATTTTGGATCAAAACCACCCGAAGAAAACAACGCCTTCAAAGACAGCAGATGAAGAAAAAGGCGCTTCATAAGCGCCTTTCATTAATCTATTTCTTTTGCGTTTCACATGGTGATGACGGTGAGCAACTGCATTTTTCACCTTCTTTGTAGTTGGCGCAGCAGCAGCAACAGCAGTCGCAGCCTTTGCAAGGCTCGCAATCTTTACCATCACAACATGATGAAGGACAACATGAATCTGCCATTTTTCCTCTCCTTGTATTAGCCGCTATGCCTCTCGCTGTCAGCAAGAAGGCACATCGCCTTTTGTAGTAATCCGATCACGCATTGATCGACGACTCGATAATAAATCATGGTCCCGCTCCGGCGGGTCGATACAATGCCGCGATCTGCAAGTCGCTGCAATTGATTCGAAATAGCTTGCGGAGTCATCTCCACAGCGTCCGCCAGGTCGCACACGCACATCTCTTCCACGCGAGCCAGCGTGTGAAGCAGTCTCAAGCGCGTATCATTAGCCAAAATCTTGAACAAATCTTCCAGTTCGGAAGCCTGATCGGTAGT
>JADYYD010000063.1 GCA_020853845.1 Candidatus Melainabacteria bacterium | reverse complement strand
TTGTTCAAGACGGATAAACAATCGAGAGCCGAAGTGTTATCGCATTTGAAATAATAAGCACCTGGGCATAAGTCTATAAAGTCTTATATACGGCCCAATGACTGATATTCTCTCGAATCCGAAATCCAAAATTCGCACTGTGAAATTCTGCAGCAGTTGCGGAAAACCCGTCGGCAATCAGGGCGTAAGTTCTCTTACTAGCTGGCTATTTCAGGAAACATTTTGTCAGTGTCAGTTAAGAGATAGTTCCGGAGCCAAAGGTTCGAAGCCTACTGCCTCCGGTTCTTTGTTTGGGACTGAACCCGGAGCCCGGGATGTCTTCGATCTTCCAGACCTCGGCGATGAGTATGAAGTCCTGGAGCGAATCGGCAAAGGTGGCATGGGCAGCGTCTACAAGGTCAGGGACATTGCGCTGGATCGTTTTCTGGCAGTGAAAGTTCTTCATGACGAACTGAAAGACGATCAACAATCCGTGTCGCGCTTCGAACGTGAAGCTAAAGCCGCGCTCAAACTTATGCACACCAACTTGGTGCCCGTTTTTTCCTACGGCACATCCAGGATTGGTTCACCATATTTGGTGATGGATTACGTTGATGGCGAGTCGCTGGAATCCAGATTGAAGAATGATTCCTATTTGGAAGTTTCCACCGCAATCGACATCTTCATTCAGATTTGCGATGCTCTCTCTCATGCTCATCAGCACAGCATAATTCACCGAGATATAAAGCCAGGCAACATAATCATCACTCGGCAAGCTGATGGGAAATCTGTCGCCAAGCTGGTTGACTTTGGCATTGCAAAATTGCGATCGGCAACAGGCAGAGAGACCCAGAATTTGACTCAGACCGGCGACGTGTTCGGCAGCCCGCACTACATGAGTCCGGAGCAATGCCTTGGTTTTGATCTGGATTCACGCTCTGATATCTATTCTCTTGGTTGTGTGATGTACGAGTGTCTTTCCGGGAAGTCGCCTTTTGACGGTCATAATGCAGTCCAATTGATCGCCAAGCATCTTAGCGCTGATGCGCCGCCGTTGCGAATTTGCGACGTCTCTCAGGGCGATAAAGTAAACGAAAGACTGGCTTTTATCGTGTACAAATGTCTGGAGAAAGATCCTCAAAACAGATATTTCAGTGCTGAGCTTCTGGCTGGTGAATTAAGACAATTGACCAGTGAGGTCTCCGAGAAAAGCGGTTTGGTGATGCCGCGAAAGCTGAACACCTTAAGAACCTTGTTTGTGATTAACGGCATTGCTTCTTTGGGCGCTGCCGGTTTGTTTTCCTTTCCCTATCCATTGCCTTATCTTCTATTGCTTCCGGCAACTGCGGCAATTATCGGAGCACTACTTTTAAATGAGCGAATCGATGAATTTGTGACTCGCACACAATTTCAATCGCGAGCAGTTAAAAATGCCGCTGGTCCTTGCGTAAATTTGCTGGTGATCTGTCATTGGCTGCTCGCCTTGTGCGCCGGGTTGGCTGTAATAACTCCATTTTCACCTTTGCTGCCTGCTGCCTATCCATTTGCTGCTGCAGGTTTGGGCGTTGTTGTGATGATTGTTGTATGGACCGGCTTTCAGTTGGACACCGAAAGCACTGATATTCAGGGCAGTGTGACGACCGGAAAAGTAATGCACATTATGTCCGGTATCTTGCTGGCAATGCTTGGTGTGCTGATTGCTCAGTTCTTTGCTCCAGACCCCACCATTGTTCAGAACGGCTCTCAACCGGAGTCTCATCGCCAGACATCTCTGCCGGTAACAACTTTATTGGAATTGGAGTCTTCCGAGAAGGACTTGCCTATTCATTTGGATGGAGAGCCTAAAAGAAGGATTTCTACAAGGGAAGTGATCAATGGTGTGCGATACAAAGTCTTTCAATTTCCTAAAGGAGTCAATGTCGGAACTATTCTTTTGCATGCTCCGGATCGCTCGATTTCATCTCACGCAGCGCAAGGCATCCTGCGCTTTCCTGCTGACAGCAAGCTGAGTCTGGTTTTAAATGCTTTTAGTGCCAGCAATTGCGCGCCGCTTTTGAGAAAATTTGAACCGGACGATTTCAACTCACTCCAGCTCGATAGTAAATCCAGCCCGCTGGTGTCAGCAAACAACATCGATGATGTGCTGTACTTCGCTTCTAATTTCTCGAAATTGAAGGAGCTGTCTTTGGTTGGTGCTGATATGTCTGAGGCGGGGCTGCGCAACCTGAGCAACTTAAAGGAACTGGAATATTTGAATCTCGCAGGTACGACAGTAGATGGCAAAGCATTAGCTGCTTTGCCTCAGTTGAGGCAGTTGAGAGGGCTCGAGGTTGGAGGTGTAAAAAATGCAGGAGCAGTCGTGAAGGCACTAAATCGATCTGCCATGCTAGTCAGTCTAGGTGTGTACGACACTGACCTCAAAAAAGACGAAGTCTTACAAATAACGCAGTTTCCAAATCTCAGAAATTTGATGATTTACAATTGCTCCGGAGTTAGCGACGAGCTTTTCGAACGCTTGGCAGAAAAAAGTCAACTTCGATATTTGAACATTAGCTGTTCGATGCTCACGGACAAAGCCATTCAATCTCTAAAGAAAGTGAGCTCGTTGCGCGTTATCTGGTTGCACGACGGCAAGTTGCCTTTGGAAAAGGATTATCAATTGAAAGCGGCACTTCCAAATTGCACCATCGAATACAGAATTCCTCCGTTGCGCCCTAGCCTTTGAGCCATTGCAGAAGTTTTTTGGAACTGCCGACATCCTGAACCAGATCGACATAATATGTTTCACCATCTAAGTGGATTTGAATTTTTTCGTTGTCGACTGCCAGGAGTGTACCGCCATTAGCGCGGATCACCGATTCTTGCGTTCTGGCAAAGTTGAATACGAATTCTTCCTGTTTATCGATCGGAAGCTTGTCGAAATATTTTGCCAGTTGTGCAAAGTTTCTCTGGAAGTCCAATGCCAATTCATGATGGTTGGGGTTATCCCAGCGCAGGCCGCCATTTGCATCTCTGCCTCCCAAGCCTGCCGCTACTTCAGAGTCCCAGAAGCTTGGCACTTTGCCGTCATTTGCTTTGCCTGGCATGAATTTGGTGAAGTCGATATCTTCTGTTATGCCGTAATGCCTTTTGAACTCCTCAGGACTCAGTGCCATCTGAGCGCCTTCGACTCGATAATGATTATTGGGCCCGTTTCTTTCGGTTACGACCCGGTTGCCGTCACGCGTTTGTTCTTGTCCGGCACCTTGACCGAACTCTTCATATCTGTTCCATTGATCGAGAGTTTGTCTTTGTCTGTCGTAGTTATCGCGCATGTAGTCCATTTGTCTGTCGTACAGAACTGCACGGTCGCGCCGGCGGTTGTCCATGACATATCCTGCCATGTCCTGGTAAGTAATACCCCTGCCTTCCTTGCCGTCCGAGTTGGCAATGCGATTGAAATTGCGCATGACCAGAAGCAGATCTGCTTTATCCTGCGGGGCAATGTTGTCGCCGACGCGGACAAGATAATTTCTCAATTCAGCCTGAGTAATGGCATTGCTGTGCCGCCCGATATTTATGCCGCCTGAGTGCTTATCCAAAGTTCTCATCAATTCTCTGGAAGTACGATCGAATTCCGGGCGGAAATTATCAATGTATCGATCGTGGCCGTAGTCGATGCCGAAGTCGTCTTGAATCGCAGGGGTGCGTCTCCAGCCATCGCGTTGATTTCCACTTCGTCCATAGGTGCTCTCCAGAACATCTCTGAAGATTCCATCTACTTCATCCTGATGGTTGAAACCATTTGTCAGCTCGCGAATAGGATCGTGATCGCTCAGGTTCGAATGAATATTTTGGACTATTTTTGCGATGGGGTCCTGTTTGGAACCGGGGAAAGGTGCCATGGGGGAGCTCCTTAAGTTCGGGATGTTTAGTAAAGTGTTGTTTCGGCGCAAAAGCCGGCGCAACGGCAAACCTGCTTCTTTCAACCCCAGTTATAAAGGGGGCGTCGCGGAAAGTTGTTACCGACTTGTGAACGCCCGCTTGTGGTAAATTTCTCCTGGCGAAAATGGACGCCAGGATTGGTTTTTAGCTCTTAGAGCTTGGAGCCGGCTATAGACAGGCAGGAGGAAATGACATGGTTCTTGTGAATTCGACGATGCGGCCGCTTGGCTCCCTGGCTCCCGACTTTTCCCTGCCCAACGTCGTCGATGGAAAGACTTACAGTCTGGCGTCATTTGCAGGCAAGAAAGCACTATTGATCATTTTTGCGTGCCGTCATTGTCCATATGTCGTTCATGTGAAGGAAGAGTTGGTCAAACTCGGCAATGACTATGCCAATGAAGATATCGCTATAGTGGCAATATCCTCAAACGACGCGGAGAACTACAAGGAAGACTCGCCTGAGAAGCTGAAAGAATTCGCGCAAGAGCTGAACTTAAATTACCCTATGCTTTATGACGAGTCTCAAGCGGTCGCCAAAGACTACACGGCTGCCTGCACTCCGGATTTCTTTCTTTATGACGAGAAGCGAAAGCTCAGTTACAGAGGTCAGCTCGACGGCTCGAGACCAGGCAACAGCATTCCTGTCACCGGCGAAGACTTGCGAGCGGCGATCGACTGCGTTTTGCAGGGCGAACCCGTCTCGGCAGACCAGAAGCCCAGCGCCGGTTGCAATATCAAGTGGAAAGCCGGAAATGCTCCTTCCTATTTTGGCTGATTGAAAGCTTTCATGTTTATTGTGTCGTAGAAAGCTGAAATCCTTGACATGCGGAAACTAATAGTCCGTGACACAGTCACACACACACGCGTGCGACTATTATTTATGAACGTGGATGAATCGCCTTAGAATCTGCTGAGCCTTAATGCCCGACGAAAAGACCGTATCAAGCTATCTCTGCCCTGGCGCCAGACTAAGGGTGCTCTTTGTCTGCTTCTTCACGTGCTTGTTCACAAGCGTTATGGTGTCGGGTTGCGGCAATTTCGGTGTCCATCGCGAGGAAATAAAAGCCGACTACGATGTCGAAATTACCGACCCGAGCATCAAGAGGCTTACCGACGTAACTGCCAATATCAAGCTGGTGGCGTCCGGCACATTCACTCCAGGAACTTACGTCATCGGCAAAACACCGGTCGCAATCGCACCTAACACGCACTTCGACTTGAAACTTTCATTGCCGGTAAACGATCCGAAAGTTATTTCCACACACAATGCCACCGGAACTTTTTCCGTGAATCGCCCCATCAGCGTAATGGCTGTTCCTGTTCCCCTGACGATTTCACTGTACAAAGGCACCGTCAGCGGTGAGGTCGATCTGGTCAGAGGACTGGCTGCCTTTTTTGTAAACCTTTTGCAGGTTGGTGTCATTAGTGGTGACACTCATCAAATGATTCACGCCATGAAAATCCACAAAGCGGTGCTGGAATTGCGGCCCTCATCCACCTTGAAGATAGGGCCCAAGACGGTCGTCGTCGGCCCCGAATCCACAATTACCCTGAGCGACGTTCTGGTCGACAGTCAGCTCAATTATCAAGCAAAATGTCTTATCGATGTGAATTTTGAGAAAAACTGCAAGTGGAAGGGGGTCAGGGTTGATACCGAATTTGATGGCGGCAAAGCACTGGTCGGCGGTCGCGCAGTCAAACGTGGAAATCAGCTTACTATGACGCTTTTGCCTGATTCGGAAAAGCCGGCCCAGGTAACACTCAAAAACTGCCGATTCTTGTTTGGAAAGTTTAAACGCTGCAGCACGGCAAGTCGCGAGTGCGTTTTGAATTTGAAAGAATTTTCCTTGCGACATATAAGCGGTCAGCAAGACGACAGCATGCATTTGCTTTCCGACATGGACATGGTGGGTACAAATCTGACACTAAAGACAGATATACACAGAACCGATGCCTATTTCCCCGGCGCAGTGCCGGCGAGTTTGCAAGTTGATTTGACGCCGGGCAGCGATTCTTCGACTCATTTTTCCACTGAGGGAGATGTCGTTGCAGAGTCAGGCACGATTGAGATAGCAAAAAAATCTACGCGGCTAAAACTATATTTGGGCAACACAAAGATCGGAAAGGTTGCCTACGATAAATTTGGAGCCCTGGCTTTCGTTTTGGAAAAAGGCACGTCCAAGCTGAAACAGTTGGACTGGCACGGAAATAATAGTAAGTTTTCGCTCACCACTGCAGGTGGTTCTACTCTGACGTTGCCCAGCAGCATGTTGCTCGAGAAAACAGACAGCTCGCAGCCCACAAAAGTGAAGCTTCCCCTGCAGGTCGAATTCGGCGAAGGCATTTTAAAAACGCCGAAGAGTGTTATTCACCTTGCAGATTTGAACGGCAAAGTATTCTTCAATGTCGACAGAGAAATTCAAATCAACAGCAATGTCGATTTCACAATTCAGCGCTCGAAACTTCTGGGTGCGGAAGAAGTCGATGTGAAGGTTCGAGGCATCGACCTTTCCATGATCAACAATAAAGCCACTTTGCACCTCAATTCATGCAGTCTCGTGCTGCCTGAGAAAGCGCTTGCAGAATCAATTTCCAAGCGCATTCCCGATCACCTCAATCTCGATCTAGACAAAACCATCAGCGAAGACAAACACTGGCGATATCGCAATGCCAAAGCTAAGTCTGTAAAAATCGACAATCTCGAAATCACCGATATGAAAGCACGCGGATCTGGTGCTCTATCATTTACTGCAACAGGAGACGCAGTCATAGAGGGAACCGTCGAAAAGGGCGGCATAATTTTCAAGACTCAAGAATGGAAAGAGTGCCCTTGGAATTTGGAAGCGGAACTTACCGGAGAGGGTCTGGTCAAATACTCATTCGTGGGCGACACTGACTCGCTGAGAAGTCGAGTCAAATACGACTTGACGATGGATCTTCCGCTGCCCGGTAATATGCGGCTTGATTGGAGCAAAGTAACCAGCGGCATACTGAGAATTGCAGAGCGGCGCATTATCGTGAAACGTTTGCAGAAGGTTACTGTCCCCGTTTCACACAAAGGTGAGATCGATTTATTTGAAGCCGGTGACTCGCGTTGGAAAAACTTCAAGTTGACAAAAGTGGCGATGAAGTCGAAAGGCGATGATATTCAAATCGACTTTACCGCCGACGCCGCTTTTTAGAATTGCTGTATTATTTTGAAGCACTTGGTGGCATAAAGAAGTGCATTCTCGATCGAGGAAAGCTTTGAATGAAGTTACGTGACTTTTTCTTTTTGAGCATTATTGCGTTCGGCACCGTTTCATTATCAAATCCTTTGGCTGCATTGGGCGCCGAGTCAGGCGAGCGCAGTGATGGAAACAGTCGACCTGCCAGTGTTTCAATTACCAAACCTGTTTATGATGAAATCACAAAACTCGTTAAAACTTACTATCCAGGCGCGAAAATTTCTGAGACAGCAGGAGCACTCCACTTCGAGTATAAAGTTGCGCAGCACAACTCGATGATTACCAACAGACCGGAGATGGGTCCAAAAATCGGCGGCGTCTACGGTGAAGTCGAAGTAAAATCCGGACGTTATCAATCGTCGCAGCAAATGCCCAGAGAGTTGCAGGACTACAGCTATCAGACTGTTCTGATGGCGCCCTATTCGGCGAATCACAATTGTCACTTACGAGTCAGATTTTCATTTCCATCCGATGCATCCAGCGAATTTGTCGAGAAATTCAAAGCAGTCGCACGAGAATTCGATTCATTGCTGCCGCCGCCACCCAAGCCGAGCGCCAGCGAAACAGCGACTCCGTCTGCGGCGGTAAATGTTGATGTTGCAAAACCAGTTTCGACTCAGGTCTCCGCGTCAACTGTTGTTGCGCCCGTGAAACCTGCTGCGGCACCGCGAAAGCTTTTCTTCTGGAAGGCAAAGAAAGGCTCAGACATTGTCTATCTTCTTGGCACTATACACACTGCGCCGCCCTCACTATATCCATTGCCGAAAGAGATTGAGCGCGCGTTCGATGAAAGCAAGTGTCTTGTTGTCGAGGTCGATATCAGCAAAAGAAAAGTCGATCCGGCAAGAATTGAAACTCTAGTTGCCACATCCGGTAAATACACTCCGCCGGATAAGCTCAGTAAGCACTTGTCACCCGGTACAAAAAGAGTTTTTGATGCCTACTTGAATTGGGCGGGCGAGTCGTGGGAAATGTATGACCAATACAAGCCCTGGTATGTTCGTGAATTGATTGGCGCGTCGGTTCCTCGCAGAGGCGATTTATCGAAACTAAGAAAAGGTCTCGGAATCGATATGCATTTTCTCGCCAAGGCGGCTGCCAAAAAGAAACCTGTCGATGAGTTCGAGACAGTCGAATTCCAGCTCGGTCTCGATTCTAAACTCGCAGATGATGTTCAAGACAAGCTGTTGCAAGTCAGCCTTTTAGAGTTGAAAGACACCGATGCGATGATGGCTGGCATCTTCGATGCCTGGAAATCCGGCGACCCTCAAAAAATGGAACGCACCGCCGTGCATGTCTCTGCTGATAATCCGGAACTTCTACCTTTCACAAAGGCGCTTTTAGATAACCGTAATGTCGGCATGGCAGCAAAAATCGAGCCGTTTCTCAAGACCAAGGGCAGTCCTCTGTTTATAGCCGTCGGTTCTGCTCATATGGTGGGCGAAACCGGTCTGGTCAGCCTGTTGAAGAAGAAAGGCTTTGAGGTCGAGCAGGTGACCGCCGAACCTCAGGACGTTCAGCCGAAGCATTGATTTGCGGGGCGACGGGGGTCGAACAGGAAGGTCCCTTGTGGCACAAGGGTTTTGGGGTTCGGTTTATAAACTTACATTGAGTGGCACTTTTTATAGCAAGTGCCCTTATCGAGTGCTTCTATGAAAAATACTAGTCTGATTGGGCGTTTTTTACGTCGGCGCAGGCAATTTATAGCCTTAATCACTTCGGTTCTGTTGTCATCGATAGCGCTGGCTGCAGTTGCCGAGGAAGGCAGTGCATCTGCAACCTCAAGCTCGACCTCGACCTCGACCTCGACCTCAGCTTCATCCTCAACTGTTTTCAACGACGTAGAAGCTCTCGTCAAGCAATATTATCCGAAGGCGAAAATAGTGCGCACGGACAAGTCTCTGCATTTTGACTACAAGGCGCGTGGTCTGGCCGGCGTGCAGTCAGGTCTGAAAGAGTTTTCTCCGGATTCGGGTGGCATTGCCGGTGATATTTCCATCCATTCCGGAAAATATACCGGCAAAGAACGGCAACCAAGCGAGACTAATCACATTTTGCATATGGTGCTTTTCATGGCACCATATTCAGAACCACAAGATAAACATTACAATACGCGATTGAGTTACCCTCCAGATGCTTCAGTCGAGTTTCTCAATCAATTCAAATCAATAATCTCTGACCAGCAGAAGGGCGGTCAGGAAGTGGCTAAGCACACTGACGTTGCACCAAAGCCAGTACCGGCTGCAACCGTCTCAGCGGCTACACCTGCCACTGACCAGGCGGTTTCTGCACCTGTCGCTTCGGCTGCCAACCCAACTCCCGCTGCCGCCGAGAAGCCTGCGGAAAAACCAGCGCCTGACAAAACTTTGAATGTCCAATTCGGAGCGAAGAAGCTTTCAAAATACTCCTATCCGGAAGGCCGATTTAAAGTTCTGCTGCCCGGCAATCCGCAAATGAAGTACAGCAGCCAGCTCGGGATGCGCTCAGTAGATTACACATATCCTGAGGCTAACGGCGTCTATGTGATGAATTATTTGATAGCGCCCGGCCCGATTGTTCAATCCAAGATCAATCCGCTGCTGGAATTGCTTTGCAACAATCTCGTCCAGAATAGCAAGAGCACGGAAATTCGCAGAACAGCGATCAATCTTCAAGGATATGCGGGCAGGCAAATAGAGCTGAAAACAACCAAAGGCAAGGAAGAAAACGCAGTATTTCGTTTTTATGTCGTTCGCCGGTTTGTTTACATCATCGGCGTCGCAGGCAATAAGGCATGGGTCGGATCTCCTGTCGTGACCTCATACCTCAACTCACTGGAAGTCGTGCCGGAACTTACGGCAGCCGAGCAAATGACTGCTGATGCCCGCAGGAGATCGGACGCTAACAGGCAATCGGCGGATGCGCGTACCTCGCAGTTCGAGCGTGAGTTCAATGAAACAAGGTCACGCAACCGAAAAGATTTCGAGCGCTCTCAAGCAGATTTCAAATTCAGACGTTTCTAAGCGCGTTTTTGAATCGATTCGGCAGCTTCAATCAGTGGCTTAAGCTCCTTGTGCCTGAGCATATAGCCATAGTTGCCGATAGCAGGCGCAAAGATTGAATCGATGCGCTCGTGGTGCACAATCAAATCGCGATATTTTTCAATGACGCTGTCGTGTGTGAGTTCGTAGTGTATGTGATTTTTTCTGCCTACGTACATCACAAAATACTTTCTCTCTTTCACCGGCTTCGACACACCGTTCACTTGCATTTGCGCCCAGGCGTCGTAGCAGTCGAAGTCGAAAATGAAGTTGAACATGTCGAGTGTCAAACCGCCCGGAGGTCGCATGTTTACTTCGAGTGGAACCACCGCATTGTCTTTCAAGAAAAACTCGAAGTGGAAAAATCTTCCTCTTACATCGAAAGCCTTCAAAATCGCTTTGCCTGCGTTTTCCAAAAACGGCTCAATGTCGCGAACGCAGTAATAGTAGATATCGGAATTTTCGTTGACCGCTTCCATTACGCCTTTGTTGTAGCGTAGAGAAGAAGAGAAGATCAGCTCGCCTTCGTTGTCTACCAGTCCGTCGTAGCTGACAATCTGTCCGGTGACGAATTCTTCGAGAATGTAGTCTGTTTGATACTTGTCGCGGAAAAATTCCGCGATGCATTCATCGCTGTCCAGTTTGAAAGTGGCCGCGGCACCCACGCCGTTATCCGGTTTGGCAATCACCGGATAGCCGACTTCTTTTATAAAGGCGCGCACTTCATTTTCCGTGAGACACACTTTGCCGCGCGCTGGGTTGAGTTTTGCCTCTTGAAAAATCCGCTTCATCTCGGATTTCTTTTTGACGTTGTAAATCTGGTCCATTTGAATGCCTGGGATGTTGAAATCCGTGCGCAGGCGCGCTTCTGTCTCCAGCCAGTATTCGTTGTGCGAGTCAAGATGGTTGAGCTTGCCGTAACGGTGGGTGAAATAGCCCAGGGCGCGAGTCAGTTGGTCTTGATTATGCATGTCGTCGACCCTGTAGTACTCGGTCAGATTGCCCTTCAGGTCGGGACTGAGTGATTCGTATGGCACGTCGGACAAGCCAAGCACTGTAGCTCCCGCCTTCTTCAGCCGGGAGGCGAAGTTGTGGAAGTTGGGTGGAAAGTGAGGACTTAAAAATACTGAGTTCATGACTGAATGCTTCTACCTGTCTGTCGCCCTTTAATCAACGCCGATTTTATCGCAATACTCCGCGCAGCGGACCCTATCGCGATACAATTCGTTTTCCAAAACCGGCACGCGGAACCCTATCGCCCCTCACCATGCTACAATCCGCCGACGGAAAGCTCAAAAAAGGCAAGGACACAGGTGTTGCGAGAATATCACAAATGGCACAGTCCCATTCTCAACCGGGAAATGGAGTTGCTTCAGTTCGGGCACGCAGGCGCACGCGTGATCGTTTTTCCTACTTCCTGCGGAAGATTCTTCGATTGGGAAAATCGAGGCATGCTCAATGCGGTCTCCAGACATATAGATGAAGGTTGGCTGCAGGTATTTTGCGTCGACGGAATCGACAGAGAAAGCTGGTTCAATACTGATGCCAGCCCGACTGACAGAGCCAGACGGCACTTGCAATATCAGGAATACATCATTCAGGAAGCTCTTCCTTTTACAAAGTCGAAGAATGACAATGATTTCGTCATCGCATGCGGAGCCAGTTTCGGTGCGTATCACTCCTACAGTATCGCCATGCGTTATCCCACTCACTTCAATCGCGTGCTGGGGATGAGCGGTGTCTATGATGTTAGAGAGTGGACCAACAACGAGATGAATGATGTCATCGCGCAAGGCAGTCCATGCGAATATATGCTTTCGCTACACGATAGCAATCAACTAGATCAAATACGGAAGCTAGATCTCATCATACCTATCGGCAGGATGGATCCATTATTTGGAAATAACCGATGGTTCTCACAAATTTTGTGGGAGAAAGGAATCTGGCATGCCTTCAGGGAATGGGACGGTTTTGGTCATGACTGGCCGTGGTGGTACGACATGATTCAGCACTACATAGGCGGACCTGAATCGCGAGGTTAGCCGCTCTGGAAACCCGTATGTAGAGCGGGTTCTGGATGGCATGAAAGGTTGCGGCAAGCTTTCCGGCTTGCCGTTTTCTGATGCGGAGGTGATACCACTGTTGGATTAAAATGCAAAGAAAAAATGGTAAGCTTTGCAACTTATACAGGTATCCGCCGTCTCAAACAAAAATTCAATTCGAAAACGGAAGCTTCAGAAGCAGTGCCGCGTTTTCGGGCTGAGTTCGTCGTCCAAGCAATACGAACATTGTGGAGGTTCCAACATGCCCAGCCTGCCTCACAAGCTACTATCGACGGCCCTGGCTGCTTTGCTTCTTTGTAGTACGTTTTCGCTGCCGGCACTTGCTGATGTTGTCGATAACAAAGATCAGAGCATTGCTGTTACCGCTCAGTCAGAAACCCAAGCACCAGCCGAATCTGCTGCTGTTTCACCGGAAGTAAATCTCGTTATTCCCATCCAAACCAACGGTGATGTCACAACCAGTGAGATCACCGTTATCGAAGAAAAGGTGCCTGTACTCAACGGTGGTGTAGAAACTCAACAAGTTGCAGTCAAGGAAATCATTCTTCCCGACAGTGTTCAAGCTATCGGCGCGCCCATAGCGCCGCAAGCCATCAATGACATAATGGTCGTCGACAATGATGAGTTCAAAATTGCTGCCGTTGAAGAGCTTCTATTCAAAGAAATTCCCGACTCGCCGGACAAAACCTTTATACAGGCGGGAGCTCGTTTTCCCGTCTACATGTCCAGCACGCTGACCAGCAAAACAGCCAAAGTGGGCGATCCTGTTGAAGGGCGCCTCAAAGTGGACATCAAAATCGGCGGAAAGTTGGTGGCACCGAAAGGCTCTGTTGTCGTAGGACACGTCACCAAAGTATTCCCGGCCAGAAAAATGATTGCTGCGGAGCTCATTTTGAATAAGCGCTGGATGCGCATGGCAGGCGCGCTTTCATTCGATTTCGATGAAATCGTCACACCTCAAGGTGAGCACTTGCCACTGGTGGCAGCACCGGCAAGGCAAGCTCGCATCATCAAAAACGTCAATGAAGGACGCGTGCTTGGTGTCAATCACGCCAATGAAATCGCCTCTCCCCTCTCGACTCAAGTCAAACACCAGGCTTTGCACTTAGCCATCAGAGCCGGTGCGGCTGCCGGCGGCGTATTCAGCATGGGCGCCGTACCTGTTGCCTATGGTGTCATCGGTGCTATCAATCCTTCCTTTGCCTTTATGCAACCGGTCGGGAAAAATATGCGCCATCGCCGCTTGAAGGGCTTCGCCCTTGGTGTCATCACTGGGCTTCCCGGCGGTTTCTTGATCGCTGACAGCATCATTCGTGGACCGGAAGCGATCGTCAGACCAGGCGACATTTTTCACGCTGAGCTGAAGCAGAACTTCACCGGCGAAGCCGCTACATCTGCGGAACTTCTTCCGGGCGCCTCCACGAAAGTGCACGGCGAGCAGATCAAAGACCCAAAGAAGAACAAGAAATAAGTCGATAGCTCAATACTTGGCTCTTAATAGCCGCGGTATGCCTGACCTCTGGCTACAGCTTTGACGCCCGGTACGTTTTCCAGCGAACCATATCGTTTTACGGCGTATCTGACACCGGCGATGATGTTGTCGACCGGATTGAGAATGTTGTCGTGACCCGGCAATTTGTGCGAATTGAAGGTCGGTCCGATTGTTTGCATCAAGCCTTTTGATGGTGTTCCTTTGCGAGCATTGGAATCCCAATTGTTGACGACATCTGCTTTCCAACTGCTCTCGCGTTGAATAATCAAATTGATAGCTGCCAGGTTTTGCGGTGTCGGCTCGACTCGCTTGCCGTTGCCTTGAGCTGCTGCTGCGTTGATTGCTTCCAATGCTTGATTAATGATGGCGGCACGATCACCGGTCGGCACCTGCCCAACAATTGCCCTTCCGTCGCTGGAAGATGTCTGCTGGCGCTGGGTGGCCACATCGTAGAGTTTTTGTCCGGCATCCATGAATTGTCTGGATTCAGGTGTCGAGAGATCGGCTTGAGTGACTTCGCCGGGAGATTTGCCGGTCATGAAGGCTGCAGTGACGGCGCCCGGGTTGTCGCCGACTTGCTGTTTGAAGCCGTTGGTCAATTCAGTGGCCATCGTTTCTTGCAATTCTTTCGGCAGAGCATCTTTCATTTCGCCCTTGCCAGGCATTTCGCCTTTGCCCATCTTGTCGGCCATCGCCTTGAGCGACTTGGCTTTGTCGGCTGTGAAGCCGGCGGGCAATTTGCCTTGCTTGATCAATTCTGCGATCTTGGCGGGATCGGGCGGATCGCCCAGATCGAGCCCTGCCAGCCAGTTATTGATCTGGCGTCCGGAGAATCCGTAACGACCGACTCTGGCTTGACCATCGGGATGACGGCGCACAGTTTCGTAAGGTGCTTTTTCGTCCGGCTTGAAGAGACCGGCGATAGCATCTTTGGTAGCCATCGTTCTGTCGGTCTCATTGAGCTGTCTTGGAACGTCGCGGGAATTGAAGGAGCCGATGCGATCGGTGGACTCGCGCGGCATATTGACGCCGTTGGCGCCGCCCATGCGGTTGGCTTGCCCTACTGCAGCACGCGATTCCGGTGTCATATTTTGCTGATCTGCCGGCGGTCTGAGTTTGTTCGCTCTTTCAGTCGATGCGGAAACGGCATCGTCGCGGTCTGTGAGCTGTACTCCGTTTTGTGCTGCATCCGGATACTTGTTTCTGATACGGTCCGACAGGTAACGAACCAACTCGTCGGCGGCGCGTTTTTGCTTGGCGCTCGGATTGAGATCGCCGGCTTCGCGCTCCAGCACTACTTGAATGTCTTTTGAATTCAGCTTTTCGGGATCGCCGTGCATTTCGACGGTGCCGTCTTTGCGAACGAGGAAATGCGGCTTTACCTTGTCCGGGTTTTGCAAATCTTGCATGCTGACCGAAATCTTAGGCGTCGATTGGTCGCTTTCCGGTCTTTTTTCAAAAGCTCTGTCGCCTTCGGGGCTGGTTTTGTCCACCAATCCTTGTCTTTGATCTTTGGCTACATCAGCCGGTGCGCGGCGATGGTCGAAACGGCGCATGTTGGTTTCGCCCGGCAAAGGCGCAATTGCATCTACCGGACCGGTTGCATCCCAGGTCTTTTGCCCACCACTAAACGAAAAGTAGTCTCTTCCTGATGAAGAAAATGCTGCAGACCTGGCTTCGGAATGAAGGCGCGAGGGTCCGTCACTACCTGGCGAGGCGTCAAAACGTTGTTCAGCTCTTTCTGGACGTGACATATTTAAAGCTCATTTTCGGAAAAGCTGAAACCTTGCTTCTCCTGGCTCTATGGTAAACAGACCCTGTTTCCATTATGCCAGAGGCGTGCCCGGCGTAAGGCATTTGCGGTTGATTCGAAGGTTCAGCGAGTGGTTACACTGATGAGGAAGGTAGCATTATGGTACGCAGGTGGGGTTCTTAGACAAATGGGGGAAATACGTAGGCGAGATTAAATCTAACGCCGCTCTTCTTACTCTATTGCTTACCAGCGAAAGGTTTCCGGGTTATTAAATGCCCACGGTTCGCGACCGAATAATCGCCAAGATTTGCCGGCTGCCTCGACCACTCCTGCTGGAGGTCATATATAAGGAATGAGCGGTTGGGTTGAAACTGCCACAGGGCTATGGTTTGATCACCTTTCCGTCTTTCATGACGAACTGCACCTTCTCGAGAATTGAGACGTCGGCCAAGGGATCGCCCGAAACAGCAATCAGGTCTGCCTTCTTGCCTGGGGTAATCGAGCCCAGCTCTGCTTGCCTGCCCAGAAGGTCTGCCGCCCACAATGTGGCGGACTGGATAGCTTCCATCGGGGTCTGCCCGTACCTGACCTGCCAGGCAAACTGTTTGGCGTTCGTTCCGTGAGGAAAAACGCCCGCGTCAGTGCCAAAGGCGATCTTCACTTTGGCTTTTACGGCTTTGGCAAAATTGTCTCTCTGAATCTGCCCGAGATTGGCATCATGCTCGAGAAAGTCCCTGGGCATGCCGCGTTTTTTCCCTTCGCCCTGAATGTACTCATCGTCATAGATATCCGCGACTAAATACGTCCCCTTCTCCTTCATAAGCGCAATGCATTCGTCGTCAAGTCTGGTTCCATGTTCTATGGAAGCAACACCTGCTTTGATCGCGTCCTTAATCCCTTGCGTGCCATGCGCATGGGCAGCCACTTTTAGCCCGAATTTTTTTGCTTCCTCGACGGCTGCCTGCATTTCTTCCAGAGTAAACTCCTGAGCGCCGGGATTGCTTCCGTGCGTAAGAACTGCGCCTGTAGCTATGATTTTGATGCAGTCCACGCCGCGATGGGCAAGCTCTCTTATACGCTCGCGCACTTGCCAGGGACCATCAGCTTTTCCGAACTGAAGATCAAATGGAATTTTGATATCCGGTGCAAAACCGGTAAGCGCTCCGCCGCCACCAGTGATGGTGACATAGCAACCGGCGGCGAAAACTCTCGGCCCGACCACGTCACCACGAGCGATGGCATCTCTTAATGCCAGATCAACCAGTGCTCTGTAAGTTCCTACATCTCGGACTGTTGTAAAACCGGCTTCCACTGTTCGTCTTGCATAAGGAATCGACTCGAAAGCTTTTTGCGCTGCTGTCTTCTGCAATTCGATTATGGGGTCTAAACTCGTTTCATCAGTGAGGTGTGTATGACAGTCGATCAGACCTGGAAGAACAGTTTTGTCAGAGAGGTCAATGACACGGCAATTCTTTGGAAGTGCTGTTTCTTTGCCGCCTATCGAAGTGAAGGTGCCGTTTTGAACGATGATGACTCGCTCACGATCGACCGTGCCGTTCTCCGTGTTGATCAATCTGCCGGCTTTGATTGCCAGAGTCTCAGAAGCAACAGCGCATGAAGGCAGGCAGAGGAAACAATTCAAGAACGCAAGCGCGGTCAGAAGATGCGTTGGTCTGAGAAAAAACATCAGATCTTCTTGCTGTCCTTGTCTGTTTCAGCCGTTTCTTCTTTTGCTTTCGGCGCGGCGGTGCACTCCACTTTGATCTCGTCGTTTTCTGCCGTCACTTTGACCGTGCCGCCGTGTTCCAATTTTCCGAAAAGCAACTCCTCCGCCAGAGGTTCGCGAATTTGTTGCTGGATCAACCTGTTCATCGGGCGAGCGCCGAACAGTTTGTCAAAGCCTTTGTCTGCAAACCATTTGCGAGCCGATTCATCTAGCTCGATGGTGACATTCTTTTCGTAAAGTTGAGCGCTGACTTCTTTGACGAATTTGTCGACGACGCGCGTTATGTCTGCATATGTCAGTTGATTGAACACAATCCAGGCATCAAGCCTGTTTCTAAATTCAGGGCTGAACGTTCTTTCAACGGCACTTTTGCCTTTGCCTTGCGCAATTGAGATTTTTGATTGAGTGAACGACTCTGACTTTTCTTGATCGGCGGAAATTTTTCCTTTGAAACCGATATCATCCGCGGTCATTTCTCGCGCACCGGCATTGGTGGTCATGATCAAGACGACGTTGCGGAAGTCGGCTTTCTTGCCATTGTTGTCCGTAAGCGATGCATGATCCATTACTTGCAGGAGGATATTGTAGATGTCCGGATGCGCCTTTTCGATTTCATCAAGGACCAGCACCGTATGCGGTGTTTTATTAATCGCATCCGTGAGCAAACCGCCTTGATCGAAACCTACATATCCGGGAGGCGCCCCAATCAAGCGCGACACGGTATGTTTCTCCATGTATTCGCTCATGTCGAATCTGAGAAAATTGACACCCATAACTCTCGCCAGTTGTTTCGCCAGTTCGGTTTTTCCAACGCCGGTGGGACCGGAAAAGAGGAAAGAACCGATTGGTTTTGTCGGGTGGCTGAGACCTGCTCTTGAAAGTTTGATTGCTTTTACTACTTGCTCGACAGCGTGGTCTTGTCCGTAGAGAACGCCCTTCAGTTCTTTCTCGAGATGCTGGAGTTTTTCTTTGTCCGAACCGGACACGGACTTCGGCGGTATCTTTGCCATCGATGCGAC
>JADYYD010000062.1 GCA_020853845.1 Candidatus Melainabacteria bacterium | reverse complement strand
GGACTCTACCGCGACGACACGCGCACTCTGAGCAAATTGCGCTATGTCATCAACGGGCAAGCTCCTGAATTGTTGTCCAAAGACATCAAAGGTTTTTCAGGCACTTTTGTATACGGTGTTCGCCAGCAAAAGAAAGACGCCGATAGGTCTATTGTGCTCAGGCGAGAAGTAGCGATGTATCAGGGCGTCAGTGAAAGAGTGACGATCACGAATTTCTCCGCGCAGGAAATTGAAGTTGCCGTAGCAATTTGCACCGGTGCTGATTTCAAGGACATGTTCGAAGTGCGCGGTTTTCAATCGAAAGAAAAGCCTCGAGCAATTGACACCACAGTCGGTGCGTACCTTCGGTACGGTTACGCGGCTGATTCGTCATACACGGAATTGAAAGTTTCCTCGCAGCCTGAAGCAGTGATGTCGCCCGGCGGCTTCAAATGGCGAATACGGCTGGCACCGGGTCAATCTAGAACTTCCGAATTGACAATCACTTCCCTTACAAGTGCTTCCAGCGTGATGGAAAAGGAGAGTCAGTCCTGGACTTATGATGCAAGATTGGAACACGCCAATGAGTCGTTTCAGAAATGGTTTTCCGGTTGTGCGCAAATTTCAACCGACAATGCCAGTTTCAACAAAATGCTGGATCAAGCATATTTAGATCTCTATCTGTTGCGCCAGCCGGTCAAAGGCGGCACCGCGCTGACAGCCGGTCTTCCCTGGTTTGCGGTGCCTTTCGGACGCGATCAGGCTATTACCGGCTTGCAAACGGTTTTATTCATGCCCTCAACCGCCAGAGAAATTTTGCTGATGCTGGCGGCTTATCAAGGAACAAAGACTAATAAAGAAACGGATGAAGCGCCGGGAAAGATAATGCACGAGCTGCGCACAGGCGAATTGGCGACCAGAGGAATCGTTCCTTTCCATCCATATTATGGAACGATTGACGCAACGCCGCTCTGGGTCATGCTCCTCTATAAGTATCTTCAAAATACAGGTGACGCTGCCACAGTGCGTTCGCTGCTGCCTAACCTCGATCGCGCCATATCGTATTTGCTTGATGCTTCATCAAAAGGTTTTCTTGCATATGGCGGCGAGGGCGCACTGGCCAATCAATGCTGGAAGGACTCGGGAAACTCAATGATGTACAGCAATGGACAGTTGGCAAAAGCGCCGATTGCTGCCTGCGAAGTGCAGGGATATCTATATAAGGCGTTCAAAGATGCGAGCAATATTTATAAATTGGTCGGCAGATCGCAGAAAAGCGATGAGCTAGAAACGCGTGCGGAGAAACTAAAAGCTGAGTTCAACGAAAAGTTCTGGATGCCGCAAAAGAATTATTATGCGATGGCACTATCGGCCGCAGACAAGCAGTGCGATGTAGTGGCATCCAATCCCGGTCAGTTGCTTCTTAGCGGAATCGTCGCCGCCGACAAAACAGATGCCGTGTGCAAAACACTGATGGAAAACCAATTGTTCAGCGGATGGGGAGTGCGCACTTTATCTGCTAAGGAAACTTCTTACAATCCTGTCAGCTATCACAATGGTTCGATCTGGCCTCACGATAATGCGATGATCGCATACGGGCTGGCTTCCAGTAACCACCGTGCGGATGCCGCCCGGATTTTTTCTAATCTTTTCGATGCCGGAGTGGCGTTCGGTGACGGCAGACTGCCCGAGTTGTTCTGCGGCTTCCAACGCGAGAAAAACGCGCCACCCGTGTCATATCCTGTTTCCTGCGTGCCGCAAGCGTGGGCTTGCGGTTGTTTATTCCAAATGTTGGAAGCCTGCACAGGAATAGATGTAGATGGCGCGAACGGTCGTGTCAGTTTAAATGGTGCGTTCGTGCCCAGCTTCATAAGTAACATCAACATAAAATCGTTGCCGACAGGCACCGGCACTGCGGATTTAGAGTTGAAACGTATTGAGGGCGGAATCAGCGTTTCCAGATTTAGAGCCAGAGGACCGGCGAAGCTGCACGTCCAGGGCGGAGAACAATCCCCGGCGCGGTAGAGACAAAAACTCCATTCATATCTTGATTTGGCATGGAATTCAAACCTGTCACAGTTCTGTCACCGTTGTGTCGCCTCTCTATCACGGATGGCACCTAAAGTGAGAGTCACAAGGCAGCACACCCCGCGCTGCATTCCCCCCAGATTCTTACTAAGAGGTTCAACATCATGGGTTTATTTGGTCCCTCAGCCGAAATTCACACCCTGCGTGAAACGATGCCCCGCGCTCTCGACAGCACACAATTGGGTGAAGCCATTCAAAATATAGTGCAAGAACAAGGAAGTGCCGCATTTACTTCAGCTCAACGCAGAGTTGACACCTCCTCGCAACACCTTCCTGCCATGGAAATTTCGACAGCTTCAGGAGAAGTCATAAGAGGCAAGAAGGAAGAGCAAGCCGCAATCATCGCAGCAAAAGCAGCGCAACCCCAACACAATCTGGAAGGCGGTTTGAGAGGTCTCATTGATAGAACCGATTCCGACAACGATAATAAGTTGACTCGCGATGAAATTCAGACACGCTTGCGCAGCGGAAATCTTCCGCAAGGTGATGCTGCAGCTCTCAAGACATTACTAAGAGACTATGACGAAATCGACGGCAATAACAACGACCGTATCAACCACCACGAGATCATGCAGCGCGAGAGAACTGCTCGAGACAATCAACTGAACCTTGACCGCCTCACGCAATTGCAGAAGTTGCTCGCGGAGCGCCGTAAAGACATTGACCGCAACGGCGATGGACGTTCGACTCGCGCCGAACTGGCGACGGCTGCTGATTCGGAATCTCTGTTCAACCGCCAAGACCGCGACCTGCTCGATTGGGCGGAAGATAACTGGAGCTAGACAAAGTGTAGACTGGGGATGCTGTGGTCGCCAATGATGCGGTAAAACGCAGAGTTGGCGACCCTGGCCATTTCAGCACTTTTGGCGCCAACTGCCAATTTGAAGCCGGGTTTAAAAGCCGGGTTTGCCCGCCTCCTGCCTTTGACTTAAAATGGTTATTGAGCCCATTTGTGAATTCAGATGTCAACCTTCGAAGCGACAGACGACGGCAATTCTGCGTCCCAAGTATCACTGGCGTTGCATCCCGGTGAGACGATCCTGGGTAAGTTTAAAATCGTCGATCTGCTGGGGCAGGGTGGAGTCGGCAGCGTTTATCTTGTGGACCATGTCTTTCTCGCACGGCAGTTCGCTCTTAAGTGCCTGAATAAACAGCAGCCCAATGACGTTAGCTGGCGTCGCTTTCTGAATGAAGCGAAAGCGGCCAGTAAACTCGACCATCCAAATTTGATCAAGGTGCACGAATTCGACCTTCTACCTGATGGTCGTCCTTTCATTCTCATGGATCTGGTAGTCGGGCAAACGCTTGCTGATCTGACCAAGCATACCGGTTCGATGCCGGTCGATCGTGCAGTCAAGATTATGATTCAAGTAGCTTTTGCCGTGCAGTATGCGCACGATCAGGGGATCATTCACCGGGACTTGAAACCGACAAATATCATGGTGACAAGAGAGGGAAACGACAGCGAAGAAGACATTGTGAAACTGGTCGATTTCGGAATTGCGAAATTGTCAGGCATTGATGAGTTCAATCAACAAACTCTGACCAAAACAGGGGAGATTTTTGGCAGCCCGCTCTACATGAGCCCAGAGCAATGCACAGGCACGATGGTCGATCATCGCACCGATATATATTCACTGGGATGCGTGTTCTTCGAATTGCTGACCGGAGCACCGCCATTCATTGGCGAAAACGCCCTGAGCACGATGATGAAGCACCAATCGGAAGTTCCGATATCATTGAAAGAAGCATCTCTGGGAACAGTTTTCCCTGCCGAACTCGAAGAGATTGTAGCTAAGCTTCTCGAAAAAGATCCCAACCATCGCTATCAAAATGCAAATGCCCTGGCAGCGGATCTGATTACACTCAGACAAATTACGTCTGCCGAAGTAGATTCTAAACAGACCGGATCAAAGCAGCCGTTTCCACCTCGTCAAGGGCAGACTACCCAATTCTTGCCGCGCACCGAGTCGGCAAAAGCTTCAGCCAAGAGAAAAAGCGACCAGTCCGTAGCGCTGTTTCTCACTGCTGCCCTCGCTTTTTGCTGCGGATATGCACTTGCATCAGTGATCGTAATCAACGATTTGAAAAAGCAAGAAGAGGAAGCGAAAAGCAAAGCAACTGTGCCTGCACCAGCCGCGGTATCGGCGGCAGCATTTGTTCCACAAGCGTTCTATTCGGAAGTGCGGGATGGAAAGAGATTTTTCCGTTTTCCGTCGGAGCTGGAACCTTTAGGACGGATTACATTCGATGAAAAGATACTCTACAAAGCATACTTGAAATTGATGCCTGTGCCTGCAGATCGTCCGGTAGGTTTGCTTGTCGATAAATTTCTTTTGAATACCCCTCGCCTCTGGGACTGGTTTCGTCCCGATGATTTGAGCATGATTGATTTCAGAGGAAAGGTCGAGGCGAAGTCGACTTCATTTGTTAAGCTCGGACGATTTTCCAGTCTCAAGATATTGAACCTTATGAAAACTGAATTCAGCAGCGCCGATCTGCAGTATTTAGAGCCGAATGCAAATCTGATTTATTTGAACATTGCCTTTTGCTCGCGCATGGATGCAAAAGATTTAGCTGCTTCGAAGGTTTTGCCCCGCTTGAGATGTCTGGCCATCAGCGAATTGAAAGACGCCAGGACAATACTGAGAGAACTTGCCGCTCTACCGAAACTCAGACACCTGGTAATCGCAAATTGCGATCTTACCGACGACGATCTGGCAATTCTTTCGACAAGCAAATCTATAAAGGTGCTCAACATTGCCGGCAACACAAAGCTCACCAATGCAGGCATAGATCATTTGAAGAGAATGAAACAGCTTACGTGGCTGGTTATGAGCGAAACAAACGTGACACCTGAGAGCGCCGATTCACTGGCGGCGATGCCCAGTCTGACCCATGTCGAATACGCAATACATCCATCCCGGCGCAGCGAAGCGCAAGCAATCGCAGAGCCGCTGCTGGCTAAAAAGCCCAACCTTACCTTTTACTTCGAAGTAAAGGCAGCTCCGGATTCTGAAATAACAATGCCGGAATTCCCATGGAAAGGTCCGGGTCTGGACACAAATGGATTTATAGACGAAGAAGAAAGCCGAGATTATTCGAACTCTTTTCCTGTGTTCAAATAGCAGTAGGTGCTTCGCGCTTTTCCAGCTTCATGCAACAAAACAGAGCTGTTGCGTAGAAGAGAAAACCGCACCAGTAACTCACGGAAATACCCGCGAACATTGAAAGCACTACCGATAGTACCGAACCTAAAACGGACGCTGCGCCGTTGATTCCCCAGAGCCAGGGTGTCAATTTCTCACCGTGCTTGAAGCCGAGCTGCATTCCTGCAGGAAAGCCCAGACCAAGCACGAAGCCAACGGGAAACAGGCTGGCGATACTGGCTGCGATTCTAACCGGAGTCGACTCGGGTGCAAGCGCGTGAACAAGCGTTGGAGTGGCCAGACCAAAAATCGCAGTGACAACGAGGACCGCTATTAAGAGAATGTGCAACCGGTTGCCGGCCAGCTCCTTTAGTTTGCCGAACGAAACGCTGCCCAGCCCCGTAGCTAAGAACAGCGTGAAAAGCACAACTGCCAGTGCGTAAATCGGGTGCCCGAGCGTGATTGAAAAGCGTTGAACCTGAGAAAGTTCAATCAGCATAAAACCGATGCCGATCGAGAAAAAGTAAACGAACAAAGGCAGCGAGCCCTTGAGTTGAGACTTATCCTTAGTTCGCAGGATCGGCAAGCGGAAGCAGTAGAAGGTGAAGAATGTCACTGTCACAAGCACCAGCAGCAGTGCTACAGCCGAATTGATATTGTTGGCGGTGCGACCGCTTGCATAGATTGACTTATTAAAGACTTGAGTTGGATTGAGCGTCTGGAAAAAGAACGGACAATCATCTGTAGAAGGCTTTAAATTGAAGGGAACCGTTTTCTCTACTTCTGAGGTCTTCCCATCAGCCGACAACGCCAGGTTAGGGTCGATGGACACGGTCGGACTCAATGCCAGTTCGTATCCCAATTCCTTGCAGCGTTTCTCGACAAGCTCGAGCTGCTCTTGAGTGAAAGGCTTTCGACTGACAAGAATGGTGCCCAGTCCGTCTTCGGCGTGAAGCGAATCACCAAGTTCCGAACTCATTAATCGAACCAGCACGATGTGAGCACGCGGGTTTTCCACACCGATACGCTTCAATGCGGAATGTGCAAGACCGAGCAGTCGATAAATTTCGGACGGCACATAATGACTCCACCAACGGGTCATTGTCAGCATGCCGCGATCGCTCAAATGATCGAGAAAGGTCTGCCATGCATCAACTGTGTAAAGTGAACTTTCAGTAAGAGCAAATGCGCCGCTCGAACTTGCCGCCCAGGTGTCGACAAGAGTTGCTTGAATGGTGTCGTATTTTTCTTTAGAACGCGTGATATAACTGCGCGCTTCATCGCAAACTATTTTCACGCCCGGCATTTTGTCCAGGTGACCGGTGTAGTCTCCATAACGACCGTTAACCGTAGCAACGGTGTTGTTATTGATTTCAACACCTGTAACTGTTTTCTGACCAAGTGCAAGAGCTGCCAGAATATCTTTACCGCCGCCCACACCAATAACGAGCGCATTGCCGTCTTTGACTACTTCATAGGCGAAGTTGGAAATGTCGTATTTGAAGAACTCGAAATCTTTGAGGTTTCCGGTGAAGCGATAGAGAATCGCCGCCGCGCAGCCGTCCATGTCCAGCCATAGTTGGCGAATCTTCACATCGGGCAGCAATTTGCTGTAGCCGAATTCCATCGGTCGGCGATAAGTATCAGGCTCACCGAAAACACGAATGCGAGAAAAGCAATTCCATTTCTCGAAAAGCACCAACTTTTCTTTTTCGCCCTTCGACCAGGAAAGACTGATCACCGGCTTGGCTTGATTGGCAAGATAGGCATTCGTTCCTACATATACTGCGGTCAATAGCGCCAGGCAGAGGGCCGTAATCTTAAGTTTCTTGCTTTCAGTGTTGAACGAAAAACTAAGAGCCGCAAGGGTGGCGATAAATCCTATAAGGTAAACGTCAGTGATACCGTCAATGAATTGCAAGCTGGCGACAAGAAACACACAACCGACGGCGGCACCGATAAAATCGGCCGCATAAAGCTTGTGCGTCTGCTCCGGATAGCGAGTCAAGACAAGCGAAATACATATGCTGCTCAGAGTGAAGGCAACAAGTAAAAATGGGATGGCAATAAAGAGCGAAGCAACGATGACAATTGATGGATCGAGCGGCAGAAAAGCCGGCACGGAAATATGAATAACAATTGCCAGGATGCAACTGATGGCAAAAGCCAAGATGGACCAGGCCTGATACTTGCTCGTATTTTCGGGAGTAAAACGATTGGGCGCAAGATAGACGATGATCGCGCCCATCGTCGTTCCGAACATTGCCATCGAAATGGCAAGGAACGCAAAGTGATACCAGGTGGTGACACTGAAGATACGAGTGAGCAAGAGTTCGTACATCAAGGTGGCAAGTGATGCCAGGAAGATGCCACAGAAGACGTACTTATTTGCTTTCATAGAGAGAGGTTGCCAAGCCTGATAGACAACTGCTTATTGATCATCTAAATAATAGCAGTGGGGAAAGGATACAGCCAGGCAAATTGCCCTGGCAGGAAGGCAAAAGATGCTGAGCAAACCAATGCGAAACCGAATTTGTTTCGCCTATTTGTCCCTTGTTGCCTGCATCGCCATTGGTTTTCTGTACAGAATCGTTCTCAAGATTACCCTCAATGTGCACTTCTTCCACCGCACCGGCCCGACTTCGTTCTCTTTCATCGACTATGTTGCTTTCTATTCGGCCGGTAAGACTGTTCTTTCCAGTGCCCGCGACCAGATTTATCATTTCGCGACGCAACTTGAGGCGTATAACCGAACGGTAACGGAAAGCCTGGGCATCAACGCCAATGTGGATCACATTCCGCTCGGACAATCGGTGCCCTGGTTCTTTGCCATGCTTGCGCCTTTTGCGCTCATGCCTCTTTTGATTTCCTATATTGTCTGGAGTCTTGCCGGAATCGGCTTGAGCGGAGTATCGCTCTGGAAGATCCTGAGACAGAATGGACACACCACACTTTTCAGCGCTCTTTTCCTTCTTTGCGTTGCCGGGAGTTATCCTTACGAATGGCTGATTAATGATGGGCAAAACAGCGCCTTCATTTTGGCTGCATTCGGCTTGATGCTCTATAGCTGGTTTCGCGGTAATGATACCGCTGCCGGTATCGGACTCGCTTTGATGTCCATCAAGCCGCAATACGCCATTTTCATGGCGGTCCCCGCAATCGCTATGCAGAGATGGCGCTTGCTCGGCGGCACTGCATTAGTGGGCACGGTATTGGTCGGTATCTCTGCATTGATTTTCGGCGTCAAAACACTGGTCGAATATCCTGCACTTTTGCACCAAACCGAAAAAACAGATCCGGCCGTGTTTCCAACATGGATGGTTTCCATAAGAGGCCCACTGAGCATAATCATGGATCTGGACAAGGCGCTGAACATTTCCACCATCATGTATGCAATTTCATTGCTTGCTTTGATGGCATTTTGGCTGCGGTCGGCGGCGAAGGCGTCGCCAACAAAAGTTCGAATCGCAATGGGCATTACCCTCATGACCTGCTTGCTCACGAGCCCGCATACGCACATTTATGACCTTGTAGTATTTGCTGCAATTGCCGCGATTATTCCGATGCGGAGCTTTTTTGAAACAACGGGAATGCCACCGGCCTTCGTTGTCTGGAGTCGAGTCATGGTGCTCTATCCTCTAATCAGCTTCGGCATTTATCTTTTGACTGAAGTAAAAGCTTGCGGCGAGATCGTCGGCGTCGGCTTTTTTGTAATCGACTGCTGTTTAATGGCGCTTCTCATTTGGCTTTACCGCAGCGCCGACTTATTAAGTGCGGATACGAAACCAGAAGTTTTGGGATGAGAGCCGATAGCAGAATAATTTATGTGGATTGCATCTCATCTGCAAGCAATCTGAGCGGATCTCTTGGATCAAATTGATTGCGCCACAAGGAAGTCTCAAAAGAGGCTTTTGCATGCTCGACGAATTTAGAGTAAAGATGATTGGGGGCAACAAAAATCAAATCGTAAATAATTCTGCCGTCGCCCAGCGTATCAACCAGTATTTGATAGCTGGACTGATGCGTAGCAAGCCACTCTTGCTCGGTAATGACTGCTCTTTTGCCGTTAAAATCCGTGGTTGAAAAACTGCTGAAACGAGTTTCGGAATGACCGATCATTTGGCGACCGGCAATCAGCAACAGTCGTCTCAAATCGTTGTTATCCCCTGCAACGTTAATCGCTTTGCCGTAAACCTCGCTGCGGCGCAAACGTCCCAGGGACTGATCAGCACAATCACCGGAAAAATAAACACCCATAAAGACGGAATCACTCTCGGCATGAGGCAGAAGAAAAGAAGTTTCCGTGCCCCAAACACTCGTCATTCGCCTCGAGTCATTGACGATAAACACAGAGCGCCAGGCGCCGAAAATATGCATTCTTTCAAGTGCGCCTGAAGTTTTAAAAAGCACGGGTCGCCTCGCTGTCTCCGGAATGCATTTCCACTTTCTCTGGCTCACCACCTTGATTTAAAACCACCTGATTGTAGATGTCGGGCAAGTAGTCAGGCTCAATTCTGGGATTTCTCGAAGGCACAAGAACCGGCGTTCTTTCATTCATGTGCTCGTGCAGAACAACATACCTGCCGTCCCGCAATATGCGAAGCTCATGTCCGAACTCGGTCGATACGAAGCGCACTTCACCTTTGCCGAATTGAGTCGCCTGCACATTAACATCTTCGACACCCGCCAATCTGACCGCGCCTTTTTCTTCGATTATGGCGATACTTATGGCATGGCGCTTCCAGTAAACATTTGACAATACTGTTTGAAGTATCTTCCCGGCCAGATTTCTGACTGGTCGCTCGACCGTGCCCACGAGATCGGAATAATCGTCCAGGCATGGTTTGTTTCTCAATTCGACGATATCCAGATCGTCCACGAATGCTCCGAATTCGCTGGGTCTTATGATGGTACCGTCCGTCGTTTCGATGCGATCGTAAATTGCTGCCTCAGCAAGAAGGTGAACAAAAGAAGATGGCTTGTTATCACAAAGTAAATTGCAAGCAATAGTGACGGTATTGGTATCATTGCCAATTCCAGGTTTCACATTATTCGGAAATGCACTCTCGCAAAGTATCTGCTCCGCCAGCCAGAATTTATCAGCCTTGCTGACCAGACGGCTGAGGGGTTTCATCGATGCATCTGTCTTATTGAGAGCAGATAGATTGTCATCATCACAAAGCAATGGTTCGAACTCACGCAAAAATGCTGCGCGTGCATGCATATCGGTAATGCGCTTTTGCAAAACATCAAGCATCTGAAGCAAACGTTTTGATTTAGCCGGCTCGAAAATCTCGAGTGCTCTCTGGGCGATTCTCAAACATGCAAAGTTGCTCGCTATCACTTCCTGCAGCGCAGGAGAAGAGATAACGCCGGAGCCTTCACAAGCTTCAGTGAAGTGAGAATGATCGAAATCACCGCCCATAATTGATTTGACGAGAGTCAACTTGATGTTCTTCTTCGGAGGGCCAGTTATAGCAGAACGACCAGCATTCTGAGATCCGGAAGACGGTGCATGCAGGGCTCTAGCCAATAGCAAAATTGCTTCTCGCACCGGAACCGTGCTGATTGAAATACCACTGTTTGCGCTTATTGTCTCAATTTCTCTGCACAAAGCATAGTTGAAACAAAGTTCCTCAAAAAACTCCTGCTCACTCTGCGCCAATTCGCTAATTTCCGCTCTCTGCTGTTTGCAAAACTCGCTGAGCGCGTCCAGTGCCTTATGCACGCCCTTAGGTAT
>JADYYD010000061.1 GCA_020853845.1 Candidatus Melainabacteria bacterium | reverse complement strand
TATGGACGAACCGGAAGCCCCAACATGGAAGCATCTCCGGAAACGCAGCGCAGTCCATTTTCGTCCGCAACCACGTCACCGGCTTCGGCGGAACCGACATGCCAGGCGTCGAAGTAATTGCGCACGAGCCAACCTTGACCGTCATCCATTTTCGTCCATGTCCAGCCGCTCGAACTGCTGACTGAGACAACATGGTTGTCGTCGTCATAACTCATCGAGTAGGTGGTGTCACAATGGCGATAACGGAATGTCGCAACACGGCTTTCTGCATCGCGAGTGAAACGATCTCCCTGCTGGTTGACGTAGGTTACGTTTGCCTGAGTGAGTGATTGACTGCGACGGTCGCGGGCTTTTTTCCACTCGGGATAATTCTCATGAACAGCCGAGTTCATGCGTTCGTCAACCATCGACCAATGTTCTTTGTAGTCTCCGTACATAGTTCAATACCTCAAAAAAAATTCTGTGTAAAAAAAGTTCCTGCTTGTGCAGCCGGACTCAGTGGTGCCGGCTTGATTACGCCCTCAACTGCAAGCGGCAGTTGAAGGCACCGTAATAGCCAGCAGGTGTTCCAGAATTCGCTCGGACATGCCTCTAGTGTCGACGATCTTTTGATTGTCTTCGCCTGAGCGAGCAATATCGCGAGTTCTATAACCTTCTTTGAGCGTCGTTTCCACTGCACTTTCGATTGCGCACGCTTCGGTTTCCAACGCGAACGAGTGACGCAACATCAATGCGACGCACAATATTTGCGCCACCGGATTGGCTGTGCCGGTGCCGGCGATATCCTGCGCCGAACCGCCCGGCGGCTCGTACAAGCCAAAGCCTTCTCTGTTCATACTCGCAGACGCGAGCAGTCCCAATGAACCGGGTAGAACTGCGGCGGCATCAGTCAAAATGTCGCCAAACATATTGCCGGTGACGACGACGTCGAATTGTGACGGGTCGCGCACAATTTGCATTGCGCAGTTGTCGACGAGCATGTCTTCGAGCGTCACATCGGGATAGCCGAGTGCCACTTCCCGCACGACAGCCCGCCATAACTTAGACGCATCGAGAACATTCGCTTTGTCCACGGATGTGACTTTGCCGCGGCGCTTTTGCGCTGCTCTGAAAGCCACTTCTGCAATCGAAGCGATTTGCTCTTCGTCATATGTGATCAAATCGGTCGCGGTTCGCACGCCGTTTTCCGCATTGAATGTCCGGTGCTCGCCGAAATAGCAATCACCAAGAAGTTCGCGCAAGAAGAGGATATCAACGCCGCGCTCGATCACTTCTTTCTTCAGCGGGCAAAGATATTCCAATTCCGGTATCACTTTGACCGGTCTGTAATTGACGTTGAACGAAAAAGTCTTGCGCAGCGAAAGAATGGAATTCGCTTCGCAATTCTTCCACTTCGGATTGTTCATGTCGCCGACAGGTCCGCCTACCGACCCGAAGAGAATGGCATCAGAAGAGCGGCAGATCGACTTGGTCTCCTCCGGCAAGTGCGTTTCATACTTGTCGTAGGCAGCACCGCCGACCAGTGCGGTCGTCGTGGAAAAGCGATGTCCGAACTTTTCGGCAATAGCGCTCAGCACGCGCAGAGCTTGCTCCATCACCTCCGGTCCGATTCCGTCACCGGCTAATACCGCTATGTGCTTATCCATTTGAGTGCTCCCTTTCGCCCGGTTTTTGCGTCCTAGGCTCCGCGTGTGGACATATATCTTTGCTTTTCTTGTCGATTGCGAAATTCTTGAATATCGGCCGTGTGCGATCTGATGTATTCGATGTCGTCGAGACCGTTCAACATGCAGTGTTTGCGGAACTGGTCGTATTCGAATTTGTAGCTGCGGCCGTCCGGCAAAACGACGGTTTGCGATTCGAGATCAACAGTCACTTCGTAGTCTGCATTCTTGGCGGACTGCAAAATTTCGTCGACGACTTTATCTTCCAAGACTACCAGCAATAGAGCGTTTTTGGCGCTATTGTTGTAGAAGATGTCGGAAAAAGATTTCGCGATTACGACCTTAAATCCTGCACCGGTTAATGCCCAGACTGCATGTTCTCTAGATGACCCGCAGCCGAAATTGCTGTCGGTGACAAGTATCGACGCGCCGTCGAATTCTTTGCGATTGATCGGGAAATTCGGGTCGTTGTCGCGCAGGCGGCGGAAGACATTGGCGCCGTAACCGTCTTTGCTGATGCTGGTGAGGAATTGAGCAGGAATGATAAGGTCCGTGTCTACGTCCTTCATAGGAACAGGCATCGCTTTTGATGTGACAGTTGTAACTTTCGGTATGAGGCTCATGACCAACTCCTGAATTTTTAGGTCTAAACATATTGGGCGGGTGAAGTGATGCAACCGGCGATGGCGCTGGCGGCGACAGTTGCCGGTGACGCCAGGTGAGTGATGCTGTCCGGTCCCTGCCGACCGACGAAATTTCTGTTTGACGAACTGATGCAGCGTTTGCCGGGCGGCACTTGATCATCATTCATTGCCAGACACATCGAGCAACCGGGCATGCGGAAATCGGCGCCGGCGGCGCGAAAAATCTCATCGAGCCCCTCTTCCTGGCAGCGTTTCATCACCGCTTCCGAGCCCGGCACCACATACATGGTGACGGCGGGATTTACTTTTCGACCTTTGAGAATTTCGGCAACAATGCGCAAATCTTCAATGCGCCCGTTTGTGCAAGAGCCGACGAAAGCCCACTCGACAGGCGTTCCTTCCAGAACTTGCTGCTCTTTCAATTTAGTGTATTCGAGCGCGCGAACTGCAACCGCTTTGTCGTTGGCGGCCATCGTCTCTAATTTTGGAATGCGCTCACCAAGGGAAACGCTTTGCGCAGGGTTGGTTCCCCAGGTGACAATCGGTTCCAACTTATCGAGATCGATGACGACCGATTTGTCGTATTTAGCATTTTCGTCGCTGGCGAAACTCTTCCAATATTCAACGGCTTCGTCCCACTTCTCGGCGCAGGGGGCGTGAGCGCGTCCTTTGAGATAGTTGAAGGTCGTCTCATCCGGCGCAATCAAGCCGGCGCGCGCACCGCACTCGATGCTCATGTTACAAACGGTCATGCGCTCTTCCATCGACATGGCGCGCACGGCTTCACCGACGTACTCGATGACGTGCCCATTGGCGCCGCCGACACCTATTTCGCCGATCAATTTGAGAATTGCATCTTTGGCATAAACACCCCTGCGAAAGCGCCCTTTAAATTCGACTTTCATCGATTGCGGTTGCTTCTGCAAAAGGCAGCCGGTAGCCATGACGTGTGCGACTTCGGAAGTGCCGACGCCAAACGCCAGCGCGCCGAATGCGCCATGAGTAGAAGTATGCGAATCACCGCAAACGATAGTCATGCCGGGCTGAGTGACACCGAGTTCCGGTCCGACAACGTGGACTATTCCTTGCTTTCCTGAATCGAAATCGAGAAACGGAATGTTGTGTTTCTTGCAATTACTTCGCAATGTCTCGACCTGAGTGCGAGCCGCTTCGTCATATATTTCCCAGCGATTTTGCCTGGTGGGAGTGCTGTGATCGATGGTGGCAAGAAGGCGAGTGGGATCAAACACCTGGATGCCGCGAGTTTCTATCAATTGAAAAGCTTGTGCTGATGTGACTTCATGCAAGAGCATCAAGTCAATCGCGAAAACATTCGGATGCCCTTCTATCCGGGTGACAACGTGAGCGTCCCAGATCTTCTGGACGATATTCTTCGCCGTCGCGCCAGAGCCGGAGCTCTCGGGCGCAGTTTCAACCGACTTCTTGCCGGCTTTCTCTGGTGCTTTTTTCGTAGCTGCTGCGGACACTTAAGCCACCTCCTCTTTAAGACTTAAACTTACGCGTGGGTCGGAGCTTTCCGCTCCCGAAGTTTCTAAAACATTTTGGGCTGCAACGCCGGCATTTCCGGTACGCGCCAGGTACAGCTCGAGGCTGTCGGACAGAGCCTGGCAGCTCGCGTCGATAATGTTTTTCGAACAACCAACCGTCCACCATCTGTCATCACCACTGGTGGCTTCGATTATGACGCGGGTCATGGCATCGGTTGCTTGCTCGGGGTCGAGAATTCGCACTGTGTAATCGGCAAGACGCACGTCTTCGATGTGCGGATAGCGCGGCACAAGCGCTTTGCGCAGCGCCAGGTCAAGCGCGTGTACAGGTCCGTGTCCTTCGGACGCAGTGTGGAATTTCTCCTCGCCGACTTGCACTTTTACAATTGCTTCGGCGCTGGTTCCAGTTCTATTTCTGTCCGTGACCACAACCATCATGTCGACGATCTCGAATGGCGCGACGTAATCCGGCGCAGCTTTGCGCATGAGCAATTCGACCGTGCCTTCGGCGTTTTCGAATTGATAACCGTTGCCTTCCATTTCTTTGACTTTGGCAAGAACATTCGCTTCGGCACCGACAACGCCGACGCCCACCTCGTTGGCGAGCATACGGATATTGCCGCGTCCTGAGAGTTCAGAGACAATCACCTGGCGGCGATTGCCGACGAGCGACGGATCGACATGCTCATAACTGTGAGCGACGCGCTCGACGGCGGCGACGTGCAAACCTGCTTTGTGCGCGAAAGCGGAGCTGCCGACATAAGCGGCGCACGGGTCGGGATTGAGATTGGCGATTTCGCTGACGGTGCGCGATAGCTCGGTGAGTTTTTTCAAATCAGAATCGCGCACGCAGTCGTAGCCCATCTTCAGTTTCAAGGTCGGCATCAGCGAAACGAGATTGGCGTTGCCGCAGCGTTCGCCATAACCATTGATGGTTCCCTGCACCTGGCGCGCGCCGGCCTCGACCGCGGCAATAGAGTTGGCTACCGCCAATTCCATGTCATTGTGGCAATGCACGCCGTAATTGGCAGGCACTGCTTCCATCATCGAGGCGACGACTTTCTGGACATCGCTGGGCATGCAGCGACCGTTCGTGTCGCAGAGCACAATCCAATCGGCGCCCGCCTCAACGGCGGCAGCCGCAACTTTGACGGCGTATTCCGGCGCGCTCATGAAGCTGTCGAAAAAATGCTCTGCATCGAAGATCACTTCTTTGCCGTGTTGTTTCAAGAACCTCACGCTGTCCGCGATCATTTGCAAATTTTCCTCGAGGCTGGTTTTGAGAACCTCCTCTACGTGCAAACTCCAGGTTTTCCCAACAATCGCAGTCGCCTTCGTGCCCGCGTCGAGCAATGCTTTCAAATTCGCGTCATCTTCGGCGCGAACGCCGACTTTACGAGTGCAACCGAATGCCACCACCGTCGAATTCTTCAACGGAGTTGCGCGCAATCTGCGGAAAAACTCGGCATCCTTAGGATTAGATCCGGGCCAGCCGCCTTCGATATAAGGCACGCGAAAGCCGTCGAGCAATTGCGCGATTTTTACTTTGTCGTCGAGTGAAAAGCTCAAGCCTTTGCGCTGAGCACCATCTCTCAATGTGGTGTCATAGAGATAGACAAAGTTCTGCTGGTTGGTTCTGTCGTTTTGCATGCTCTTGCTCTGCATGATGTACCTTCACTTGTTCGACGTCGTAAAGCTTCGCGATTTGCTTGAGAGCCGCTTCTACCGGTCGCAGACTCTCGACTGTAATTCGCGCGCCCAGAAAAGCGTAATCGCCTGAGACATCGGCATTCAGAGCCAGAATGCCAAAACCACGCTGCCGGAGCCGCCCAAGCAGGCGTTCGAGAGCGCCTTCGCTATTGGTCATCGTCACTTCGAGCGTAAATCTCATACTGCCTTAGCCTCCATCATTTCCGTGTTTGATTTGCCGGGCGGCACGAGCGGCCAGACATTCTCACGGGGGTCAATCATCACGTGCACAAGGAGGGGCCCCTGGCACTCTAGTATCTGTTGAATTGCACTTTCGACTTGATCGGGTCTTTCGACCTTCACTGCCGGTATTCCAAATGCTTCCGCGACTTTTGCAAAATCGGGATTGTCAGAAAGATCTACTTCGCTGTAGCGCTCGCTGAAAAACAGTTCTTGCCACTGGCGCACCATACCCAGTGCCTGATTGTCGAAAAGAACAATCTTCACGGGAATGTTGTAGCGTTTCAATGTAGCGAGTTCCTGGATGTTCATCATGATGGAACCGTCGCCGGAAACATTGATGACGCGCGCTGAGGGGTCCGCGAGCTGGGCGCCGATAGCGCCCGGAAGACCGTAGCCCATGGTGCCCAAGCCACCGCTTGTAAGATGATTTTCCGGTGACTGAAACCGGCAGTGCTGGGCGACCCACATCTGGTGCTGTCCGACATCGCAGGATATGACTGTGTTGTCGCAAGCGGCGACGCTCAAATCTCTGAGCATTTTCGGCGCATACACATGCTCGGTTTTATGCTCGTAAGCAAACGCATACTCTGCTTTGTTGGTCAGGCAGCGATTCTTCCACTCGTCTATTTGCGGTCTTACATGCAGGAAGTTGAGCGCCACTTTGACATCGCCGACGATGGAGCAATCGGCGGCGCGGAGTTTGGAAACTTCGGCAGGGTCGATGTCCATGTGGATGACTTTGGCGTGAGGCGCGAACTCTTTGAGTTTGCCGGTGACGCGATCGTCGAAACGCGCTGCGACACAGATAAGCAAATCGCATTCTTGAACGGCGATGTTTGCTTGCTTTGTACCGTGCATGCCGAGCATGCCGAGGTTGAGCTCGTGATCGGACGGCACGGAGCCGATGCCCTGAAGCGTGGTGACCACGGGTATGCCGGTGAAGTCGACGAAAGAGCGAAGCTCTTCGGTAGCGCCGGCGATGCGGATGCCGCCGCCGGCATAGACAAGCGGGCGGCTGCTTCTTTCGATCATCTGGCGAGCGGTTGCCACTTGATGCGCATCCGGTCGGGCCGGGGTTTCGTCCGGCGTATCGTCGAAAGCAACAATGTCCAATTCCGCAATCGCTACGTCTTTCGGAAGGTCGACAAGAACCGGTCCGGGGCGACCGCTGCGAGCGATTTGAAAAGCCTCGTGTATGGTGCCTGCCAAATCTTCGATGCGGCGCACGAGAAAGCTGTGCTTCACTACGGGCATCGAGATGCCGAATATGTCGACTTCCTGGAAGGCATCAGTGCCGATGAAGGGTGTGGCGACCTGACCGGTAATTGCCACCATTGGAACAGAATCGAGAAATGCGTTGGCGATTCCCGTGATCAAATTGGTGGCACCTGGTCCGGAAGTAGCGAAACAAACGCCGACACGCCCGCTGTGACGGGCGTAGCCATCGGCAGCGAGTGCTGCCGCTTGTTCGTGGCGCACGAGGATATGCTTCAACTTCGAATCGACAAGCGCATCGTAAAGAGGCATGATGGCGCCGCCCGGATATCCGAAGACGGTATCGACGCCTTCTTTCTCCAATGCTCGTATTACTATTTCGGCACCCTTCATGGTCTTCTCTCGGAGGTCTATCTGCGGTTCTGCGGTTTCGGAGGTGGAGCGGGGGCGTTGGACGCCCCCTAAAAGCGTTTGCGAACGGTTATCTAGTGGCGGTTATCTCGTAGCGCCGACAGGCTGACGCTGGGTTTGTTTTGCGCCCTTTTCTTTCAGCCAGCTCATGTTGTCGCGCATTTTCTTGCCGACTGTTTCGATCGGATGCTCCAGATCTTTCTTGAGCAATGCGTTGTATTGCGGGCGCTCGCCTTTGTTTTCGTCGATCCACTCTTGCGCGAATTTGCCGTTGCGGATTTCGGCGAGAACTTCCTTCATGGTGGCGCGAACGTGATCGTCGACAACGCGCGGTCCGCGAGTCAGATCGCCGAACTTGGCTGTTTCACTTACAAATTCATGCATGCGGGCAAAGCCACCTTCGTAGATCAAATCGACAATCAACTTCAATTCGTGCAAGCATTCGAAATAAGCAACTTCCGGCTGATATCCGGCTTCCACGAGAGTTTCCCAGCCGGCGGCGACCAGCTCGGTGACACCACCGCAGAGGACTGCTTGTTCACCGAAAAGATCTGTTTCGGTCTCTTCAGGGAATGTTGTTTCGATTACTCCTGCGCGAGTTCCGCCTAAAGCATGTGCATATGCCAGTGCCGTCTTAAAAGCATTGCCCGATGCATCTTGATACACGGCGACCAGACACGGCACGCCGCGACCTTCTTCGTACTGGCGACGCACGAGAGCGCCCGGTCCTTTGGGGGCGATCATGACTACATCGGTTTGTGCCGGCGGTTGAATCTGCTTGTAGTGAACGTTGAAGCCGTGCGCAAACATAATGGTGGCACCGGGCTTGAGATTGGGTTCGACAGCTTCTTTGTAGAGCTTCGGCTGGGCCATATCGGGGCAAAGGAAGCAGACGACATCGGCAGCCTTGGCGGCTTCTTCCGGTGTCTTCGGCGCAAAACCGTCTTGCTCGGCTTGCTGCCAGGTCTTGCCGCCTTTTCTCAATCCGACGACAACATCAACTCCGCTCTCCTTCAAATTGAGCGCATGCGCGCGTCCCTGGCTGCCATAGCCGAGAACTGCAACGGTTTTGCCCTTGAGGGCATTGGCGTCGGCATCTTTTTCCCAGTACATAGTCGTCATTGCTTGCTCCTTTGGTGTCTTACTTTGCCGCGCCGACTTTCTCAGATTTGGTCGGCTTTGGTGCGGAAAAACTGCTGGTTACTGCGCCTTCGGACGCGGAAGAAACGAGGTGCGCATACTTTGCAAAAACGCCGGACTTGTATGCATGTTCTTTCGGCTGCCAATTTGATTCTGCTTGGCGAGAAGTCAGATCGGCGTGCACGTCGATAGATCTTTTTTCGACATCTATTTCGATTCGATCGCCGTCTTCGATGAAAGCGATCGGTCCACCGGCAGCGGCTTCGGGCGAAACGTGTCCGACCATGAATCCGTAGGTTGCTCCGCTGAAGCGACCGTCGGTGATGAGCGAAACCGAATCGGACAAGCCGGCACCGACGATGGCGCCGGTAACGCCGAGCATTTCAGGCATACCGGGACCGCCTTTGGGTCCGACATAACGGATAACGACAACATCACCGGATTTGATACCACCGGATTGAACGGCTGCGAAGGCGGCGTCTTCTGTGTCGAAAACTCGCGCCGGTCCGACGAATTTCGTGCGATTGTGACCGGAAAGTTTCACCACGCAACCCTCGGGTGCAAGCGAACCTCGCAATATGCCGATGCCGCCCATTGGTTTAAGTGGTTTCTCAAATGTCGTGAGAACTTGCTGCCCCGGCGTTTCTGCAGCCTCTTCGGCTTCTTCGAAAAGCGAGCGTCCGGTGACGGTCGGACCATCAACGATGTGACCGGCATCACGCAAACGTTTTGCCAAAAGTCTCTGCCCGCCCGCTGTTTCCATATCTGGCGCAGTGAATCTGCCGCCCGGCTTCAAATCGGCGATGATTGGTGTTTTTGCAGATATGCGATCGAAGTCGTCAATACAAAGCTGCACGCCCATTTCGCGGGCGATGGCAAGCAAGTGAAGTACTGCATTCGTCGAGCCGCCGGTGGCGACAACGGAAGCGATGGCATTCTCGAGGGCACCGCGCGTGATGATTTGCGACGGGCGAACATTCTTCTCAAGAAGCTCCATTACAAGAGTGCCGCAGCGCTCGGCTACGGCAAACTTCCTTGGATCTTTTGCTGGCACGTCATTTGCACTCATTGGTGACATGCCGAGAAATGTGGCGGCGGTGGACATGGTGTTGGCTGTGAACTGTCCACCACAAGCTCCAGCGCCTGGACAGGCGCCGTTCTCCATCTGTTTGAGCTGCTCTGCAGTCATGCGACCGGCGGCGCACGCGCCAACCGCTTCGAAAACGTCTTGTATGGTAACGTCGTGACCTTCGTACTGGCCGGGCATTATAGAGCCGCCGTAAAGCATCAAGGAGGGAAGGTCGAGTCTGGCCAGCGCCATCAATGTGGCGGGGATGGTCTTGTCGCAGGCGGAAAGCGCTACGACTGCGTCAAACATATGTCCGCGCACGCAGAGTTCGATCGAATCGGCGATCACTTCACGGGAAACGAGCGATGCCTTCATCGCTTCGGTGCCCATGGATATGCCGTCGGAGACAACTATCGTGTTGAATTCGAGAGGTGTCCCGCCTGCTTTGCGCACGCCTTCCTTCACTTTTTCGGCGAGTTCGCGAAGATGAAAATTGCATGGTCCGACTTCGGTCCAGGTGTTGGCGATGGCGACGAGCGGCTTCTCGAGGTCGGCGTCGGTCAACCCGGTGGCCTTGAACATCGCTCTTGCCGGAGCGCGATGTGGTCCCTTTTTTATTCCGTCGCTGTACATGTCGGCTTGTCTCTCTTCTCTCTTTTGTATGCGTTTGATTTTTTTGGTTTGATTTATTTGTTGATCTGTTTATTTGATTTGTTTGTTGACCGAACGGTCAGTCGAAAAGGACGCCTAAACAAAAACCCCGCACCGTGTGATCCGGGTGCGGGGCTCAGTAGTTTGGTTATCCCTAACTATGCAAGCGAACCGCCCCCGGAGTGCAGAATAATCAGCACCAGGTTCAGGATAATCACGACTTGCAGTTGGTTAGCGAACACTAAGATT
>JADYYD010000060.1 GCA_020853845.1 Candidatus Melainabacteria bacterium | reverse complement strand
GGAAAGAAAGTCATGCTTGATTTGCTCGAATGGAGCAAGAAGGAGCCGCCGCTTACTGTAAGAGTGTCTGAAGTAAACGTCGAGCCGCAGACTATGCTCGATATCATGAACAAAAATGGTTTTGCGGCGCGAGCCGGGCACCTCGTTTCTGCCTGTCTCGTTTTTGAAGGTGCCAATGAAGGCAAGTCGTTTCGCGGTTCGCCGTCGAAAATGCCTGGTTTCGAGGATGGATTTTTTGTTGTTCAGGATGAGGCGGCGGCTTTCGTCACACTGGTTTTGAGCCCGCAGAAGGGCGAAACGGTAGTGGATTTGTGCGCGGCACCCGGCGGAAAAACGATTCACATCGCTGAAATTTTGGAGAATACCGGCAGAGTTATCGCAGTTGATAAGCATGAGTCACGCCTGAAACTGGTTAAGGATGCGCGATTAAAGCAAGGACTGAAGAATCTGGAAACTGTAACTGCCGACGGCCGCCAGTTTAAATTGGAGCGTCAGGCCGACAGAGTTTTGGTAGATGCCCCATGCAGCGGCACAGGCGTTATTAACAGGCGCACCGACATTCGCACCAATCGAGAGCCGGCTGACATCGAAGCACTGACGGAAATTCAAAAGGCACTTCTCGATAATGCAGCGTCATTGGTAAAACCCGGTGGAATTCTCGTCTATTCGACATGCTCTTTAGAGCCGGAAGAAAACATCGGAGTCATAGAATGGTTCTTGAGCACCCATCCGGAATTCAAAGGCTCGTCGCTTTTGCCGTTCGTGCCGGAGCGTCTGCATGCCAAATGGTTTTGCGATGAGAGCGAAAAGTCCTTGCCTGCAGTTTCAAGCAAATCTGCTGCTCAAAGCGGTCACATCCAACTGATTCCGACGGTTCACGGTGTGGCTGGATTCTTTATCTGCCGTTTGCAGAAAGAGAGTTAGGAGCGGGTAGGACAATAAAGTAGCTTTTCTTCTGATTACGGGAGTTGCGAGTTGTTTACGTTTCTGTTTGATGTAGGCGTCTTTTGCCTGGTGGCTTTCTTGCTTGCCGGCATAAAAATCATCAAAGAGTACGACAGGTTTGTAATCTTTCGATTTGGCAAAGCGATAGGGACAATCGGACCTGGCATCGTATTCGTCTGGCCGATCGCTGACACGTACAGAAAGGCGGATCTTCGCATAATCACAATGTCTATCCCCATGCAGGAAATTATTACTAAGGACAATGTGTCCGTGCGCACTGCTGCCGTGTGCTTTTTTCAAGTCGTAGATCCTTTCAAGGCTGTGACAAAGATCGAAGACCCTATCGAAGCAACTCGACAGATAGCTCAAACTACGTTGCGGAGCGTCCTTGGGCAGCATGAGCTTGATGAGCTGCTCAGCGCGCGTGATTCGATTAATGCTCAATTGTCTGCAATCATCGACAGGCAAACTGAAGGTTGGGGCATCAAAGTCAATTCCGTGGAAGTGAAAGATGTGGAAATTCCGGAAGGCATGCAGCGTGCGATGGCCAGGCAAGCCGAAGCCGAAAGAGAGCGCCGCGCCAAGGTTGTAGCTGCAGAAGGCGAACACCAGGCCGCTGAAAAACTGGCCCAGGCTGCTCAATTGATCTCTTCTCAACCTGGTGCCATGCAGCTTCGCCAGTTGCAGACCATGGTGGAAGTTTCGGCGGAAAAAAACTCCACTTTGATTTTTCCAATTCCAATCGAATTTATGTCCGGCATCACGTCAAGCGCTGAAGACGGCGAACGACTGGACATTTCCGCCAGCAGCAAAGAGGTTCAAAGAGAGCCACGCTAGTTTTTGGAAGTTAGACTGTTAACAGCTTACCTTCCAAATTAAAGGTGCTCCGCCAGTGGTCAAGAGCTGGTGGCTGGTCGTGCTATGGGCTGCTTTGCTTGAGAAAATCAGCAAGAGTAATTTCTTTCGGGCGAGTCATGATCCAGACGCACGCTTCGGTAATTACGTCTTTCAATTGAATCTCGTGATCTTCATGTACGTCGGCCTCGAAGATCAGACGATATGGTGCAATATTTTCCCCATACCAGACAAAAACGCGAAATGATTTGCCGCGACCAAAATTGATCAACAGATGATCTAGGTCTTGTGGTGGTGTCACGTCGAAGCCACGCTTAAATTCAGTCACTGTGTCCACTGCAAAAGGAACATCCAGTCCGGCTTTCCATTTTGCAAACAAACCGCCCTCCGAGCAGGCTCGCCCTCGCAAGAGCACCAGCCCGCAATTGGACTTTCCACCTTGTGAGTCCGAGGCATCTTTTCTTCGATATGAAAGCCAACCTTTCCAATCTTTGGGCGTTTGGTCACCCAGTTTGATGCCAACCTCTTGTTCAATAGACTGCAAGCAAAGCTCGCACTCATAAGGCAAATCGACGAGCCCTCCAGCGCACTGCTGCTTGGCTAGAAGTTCCGATTCAAGCTCTAATAGTTTGTGATTGAACATGCTTCCTTTGCAAAAGCCACTGCCGTCAATTATATTCCCATACTTAAAATGGCGTCTGCGGCAGCAACTCTCGCAATGCCAGAACAACCGACATAATGAGCATTATCACACCAAAACCTTTGCGAAGAAATGAATCTTTGAGTTTCAGAGCCAGTGCGCTTCCTGCAAGCGAGCCTGGTATGGAGCCGGCGATCATCAAAGCGGCAAGCAATAAATTGACGTGGTGCAATGCGAAGTGAGACAGCGTGCCGGGAATGGAGATGACAGCAATGACGATTAGGGAAGTACCGAAAGCAGGTTTGACTCCAAATCGAAAAAAATACAGCAGGCACGGAACCATGAGAAAACCCCCGCCCACCCCGAAAAATCCGGCGAAGAGCCCGGCTGCAAGTCCGACAAGATAAGGACCGAAACCCTTGGTCTTTTGCGCTCCAGCGTCGCTTGCTCCAGCATCACTTGCACCAGCGTCATTCGCCGTTGCCTGGCTCGATTCGCCAGCCGTCCCAATTTCAATTTCCCGTTTTTTCTTGATGTTTTCTCCAATCGAAAATGATAAGTCTATGCCGGCGATGCAAACCAGAAGAGCAAATAGAAGCATCAAGACTTGCCCTTCCACGAATTGCGTGAGCGCTGCACCGCATATGGTGCCAAACACGGCAGTCGGCGCCAGCTTCGCGGACATTGCTCTGTCGATTTGATTTTTTCGCCAATAGTTATAGGCGCCGGCGACAGATGTCGGTATGATGAGCGCCATCGTAGTTCCCACCGCTACATGCGGGTCGACGGCAAGAAAGATTCGCACCAGAGGCGTGCAAACTATGCCGCCGCCAACGCCAAAGCAACCCGACATCAGACCGGTCAGAAGACCTATGACCAGAGCTTTGATAATGAAAAACGCTTCCAATTGCACCGATACTTACATGTACGTCGACAAGAATCTACCCAGGTCGGGATTCTCTGTAATCATGCGGTGAAACATCGGATTGCGCGCTAGCAGCTTTGCTAGTCTGCGATCGTTTTTGATCGCTCTGTAAATACCTTCCGGGTCAAGACTTATTACTCTGTCCGCCTGCGGATTGGAGGCAAGGGTTCTCGCCACGCTCTTCCATCTGGTCAATCGGCGGCACAAGTAGTGATCCGCTTCGGCAATTTCGCCCAAACGAGGATGTTTGGCTAAAATCATCGCTGCCGAGTGAAAGTCGGTAATCGATTCAATCAAATGTGGATCGGCTTGGGCCGCCTTGTCCAGCCAGTGATATCGGGCCATCGCATTGGCTGCTTTGCGGTCGTGGCGCAGACGGTCGGGGCGAATTGATTTTGTGCCCTGGGTGGAGCTCATTCCAGGACGTAACTGCGGATCATCCGCATAACCAGGATAAATTGCCCAGTGAAACGACAGTACGGCAATCAAAAGCGATCCTGGAATCGTCCATCTGCTGTGCATTATCTACCTCGAGCAGTTTCAAATCGGAGACAACTGCGCCTTTTACTGCAGATCATCTTCCTCCATTATTTAACCACTCGGCGGTCTATAAGACATAGTAAACAATGCGTAAGACTCGTAAACTCAAGCGCTTGGGGACTTCAAAGCCCCCAGTGTGGGCAGCTTTAGGTACAATGCAGTGAGGAGCGGCAGTAAGAACCTGAATTTATGAGACCTTCCGCTCTTTCCCTGACGGCGTATATGCAAAAGGCATGAATGCGACACTGACTGAAAGCTCCAAGGGGGCAGCAAAGTGAGCAACCAGGGTCCTGCCGGAAACGAGCCGGAGAAGATTGAGAGCCGAAAACCGCCCGAGCCTGCAACCGGTGAGAGCGATAGCAGCGCGCTTTCATTCGGGCAGATGGTCTACAACAAAGATTCCTTGCCCGCCGCTCAAGCGGCAAGAGCGCAAGACACGGGCATTTCCGAGACTCAAAAGCTCGAGCAATTGAACAATCAATTGACCCAGCATATTTCAGGCAAACCCGGCAGGGGGGCGCTTTCACGCGGACTCGGTTTGTCCGAGGAGTTGGGTCGCGAGTTATCCCGAGAAGCCGGTGCCGAACCTTACCGCGACAGGGTTTTGAAGGGTGAGACAAATTTGCCCGTGCGCGAGTTCACCTGGTCCAACCAAAAACAACTGGACCAGGCCGCAAACGCCGGGTTGGGCATTCCACTTGGGCTCAAACAGTTTTTCCAGTTGCGCAAGTCCGAATATCAGGCTGTTCCTGAGAAAACGGACAGCCATCTCATTGTCAAGGTTGAGAATTTTTTGAACCAAACTCCCGTTAAGGATTTGGAAAAACGCTCTCCGGCTGAAGAGAAGGAGCTCGAGACGTCTCGCGATGCGCTGAAATCAGCAGTAAGTCCGGAAGACACACTATCAAAAGCGCTTCATCTGGCAAGGCTTTATCAGCATTTGCGTTATATTGATGAGGCGAAAAAAGCTACTGAATTAGCCCTCGGAATCGATCCGGATAATCTGGTGGCACGTCAGATGTTCAAGGAATTAGAACGGATGCATCCAGTCGATATAAGTACTGCCGCAATACCAATCGCCGTGCCAAACACTGTGACCAAATCGGCACTGCGTAAAAGAATAATGGCTCTTTCCGGAGGACGAGTCGCTGTAGTCGGCGACTTGCTCATCGATGAATTGCTGGAAGGCAAGCCTGAGAGAATTTCGCGCGAAGCGCCGGTTCTGATTTTAGAACACGTCGATACCGTTCATATTCCGGGCGGCGCCGCCAATACGGCAAGCAATGTCGTGGCTTTGGGCGGCGAGTGCATGGCTGTCGGCGTATGTGGTGCCGATGACTATTCGAACAAACTCTCCGATATGCTCGATAGATATCGCATCAAGCATAATCTGGTCAAAGACATCACCAGACCGACGACTGTAAAGACAAGAATTCTTTCCAAATCGCATTCGCTGATGCAGCAGTTGCTGCGCCTTGATCGCATTTCGCACAATCAAATTAGCTCAGTCATTGAAAAAATTCTGGTTCAACAAATTGAAGAATCAGTCGAAGGTTATAGTGCCGTCATTCTTTCCGATTACCGTGCTGGTGTAATCACCGATGGTGTCATAAAGAGTCTAAGAGAAATTACCGAACGCCAGAAGATGCTTCTGATTGTCGATGCCCAGGGTGATTTCGCGCGTTTTCAGGGCGCCTCTTTGCTTACTCCGAATCAACCGGACACGGAAGGATATCTGGGTTACAAAATCGAGTCGAAAGCATCTGTTCAGCAAGCCGGCAAGGATATGTTGGAGAGAACCGGTGCGCAAGCGGTTTTGATCACTCGCGGTGCTGAGGGCATGGCGCTGTTTGAAAGAGGAAAACCTTACGCGGAAATGCCGGTTTTTAATCGCAGCGATGTGTTCGATGTAACTGGTGCCGGCGATACCGTGGTGGCAACGATGGCTCTGGCTCTTGTTTCTGGAGCTACTTACGTGGAAGCGACTGCGCTCGGCAATCTTGCTGCAGGCATCGTCGTTAGAAAATCGGGAACTGCCACTACCAGTCAAAGAGAGCTGCTCGAAACTCTCGAGCAGTTGAATATACCGGAATAGATGCAGAGCTCTTGCAGGTGAATGCTGCAACCTAAGCGAACGAGCTTTTGTGTATTTGCGCGTGCAGCGGAAAGTTAGGCTTGTATGTAGTCTGCAAATCGAGTGATTTGAGGAAATCTTCTCTGACATCGGGCGGCAAAGTACTCAATTTTGCAGTGAAATGCTCAACGAGCGTGTTGCGTGCTTCCATAAAGGAATCGTCGAATCCTTCTTCGCTCAAATCTGTGTAGTTGACGTTTTGGATTTCGGTTTGGTTAAGCACAGCTTGTAGCTCCGGATGTTTGTGGCTGAGAGAAAACGTTTGATTGCGTTCAATTGGCATTGCATCTGTCAGTGAGCAGTTTTGAATGCCGTGCGCGAGTACGTCCTTTACTTCTTTCTCGGAATCACTGCTTTGAGGAAGTTTGTCTAGGGACATGGGCGACTCCGGGTGGTGTGGTCCGTCTTTCTAGTGTCTATCTATTTGCCGACACTTTTGGACAAGGCTCTTCGTATTTCCCGCAGTATGATTTAATTGCTCAAAACAACCCCGGTCAAAATCCGTTAGAGGTATATACAGTGGCTCTTTTGCCCCGCGCCCGCGCCAATTTCATCGACTTTACCCTGGTTGCCGTGATATCGGCAGCAGTTCTGGGCTTTGGGCTGGCAAAAGCCGGACATGCCGGTGTCAACAAAGTTATCCAGGGCACACCTAAGATTGAAATCGATATATATTTCACCGGTATAAAAACCAAGGATCTGAATCTATTTAAGGTTGGTGAAACCTCTTCAATTACGATTCGCAATCAGCCCGGGCCCCCGATGACTATTACCAAGGTGGAGCACACGCCCAAGCAAGTCGCATTTCTTTCACCGGATGGCAAGAAGGCGGTTGCTTTCCCTGATCCTGCCAATCCCATTGCTCACGATTTTTTGGTGACGGTGGCAGACAAGTCGGAGAAAACAGGCGACGGTTATGTAGTAAGCGGCAATAAGGTCAAAGTAGGCAATCAGATTGAGTTGGAGTCGTTTAAATACAGAGTGCAAGGTGTCGTAGTGGACATCCGTGAAAGCCAGCAATCTGACAAATGAATCAATTGCTCGATTCGATTTCCTCCTTTCTTTCCTTGGAAAGACTGGACGCCAAAGTTAGAAACGCTTATCACGAGTCGTTTTTGGGCACTTTGGTCGGTTTGCCTTATAGACTTGCTTCATCGGCTTTTGCCAAATTCGCAAGTGGCAAACTGGCCGGATATGGAACGCTTCTGCAGAAACTTTCTTTTTTTGTCGTTGCTGCGATGATTTTTAGTCTCTGGTTGCCGATCTTTGCTTCGGACAAAGAAGTACTGGCAATCGTTTCTCTTGCCGCCCTTGGCCTGTATGTTGTCGGAAGCGCCATGGGCGGTTCGGAGAAACGCAGCGGCAGTGCTGTAGATTTTCTGGTCGTTCTCTTTCTATCCATAAATGTCGTCGCCGCTTGCGCGTCTCATTATTTCCAGCCCAGCTTGAAAGGTTTGGCGAAACTTGTAATCTACATTTCCAGCTACTTCCTTTTTTCGGCTGTGGCAAACACGCCCAGGCGCAGGCTTGCGCTTATGATTGCGGCTGTGGGTGGCGGTTTGGTTGCTGCAGTTTATGGACTTTATCAATACAAAATTGGAGTGGCACCGCTTGCGACCTGGGAAGATCCAAGCATTGAGTCTCAAGCGACAAGAATTTATTCAACACTCGGAAATCCAAATCTGCTGGCTGGTTATTTGATTCCGCTGGTGGCAATTTCCTGCTCGATGTTCATGGCTTCGATAGATGCAAGAAAGTGGCTTTTCGCAGTGATCGCGGCACCGGTTTCGTTGATTCTCATTGCCGCTACGATTCTCACCGGCAGTCGAGGCGGATTCATGGGAATTGGCGTGGCGATGGCTGCTTTGTTTGCGATCGCTTCCGGCTGGTGCTGGGCGAAGTATCCGAAAAGCCGAGCGGCGATCATTGGATTGGCGGTCGTTTTGCCGCTTGTGGCGGCCGCCTGCATTTTTGTAGTGCCGAGCATGCAGCAGAGAGTTACTTCGATTTTTGCAGGCTGGCAGCATTCATCTAATGCTTTTCGTCTGCACGTTTACCAATCGTCTCTGCAAATGTTTAAAGACAGTTGGTGGATTGGAGTAGGCACTGGCAATCAAGCATTTCGCCTTGCCTACGGTCTATATATGAATAGTAGATTTGATGCGCTGGGCACTTATTGCGTGCCGCTGGAGATTGCTGTGGAGGCGGGGATTTTTGCATTGTCTGTCTTTGCAGCCTTTTTTCTCTCTCTTCTGGGACGCGCGCACCTGGCTTTTTACAGTCGCACCGCCGGTTGGGAAAGGTGGTTATGTGCAGGAATGGCGGCGGCACTCTTTGGCATTGCCGCGATGGGATTTGTCGATACCGTTTTTTATCGACCGCAGATCCACTTCATCTTCTGGCTGATCGCAGGCACGCTCGTGACTGCCTCTCTGCAACTTCGTTCTGCTGACAAGTCGGCCGAGTCACCTTGATTTTGGAAGTTAAGCTGTTAACAGTCTAACTTCCAAGAAATCGAGCAACTAGATTAGCCGGGGTTAATGTCCCTGCTTGGGTATATCTATATATAGGATGGATTTTTCGTTTAATCTTTCATCCGCGGAGTGCCAATTTAAGGTTCCAAAATTAAAACCTAAGAAAAGTTCATTAACCCGAACTAATTTTGCATAGATTATTGGCAATTCGGGTAAGAAATATGAGGTAGCGCTAATCTAGTGATGACCAGTTCCCGATCTCCGGCAGTTCCCGCAAAGTACCAGCTAGTGATTCGGTGAGCCCTGTGAAGACCGCAAACCTTGACAGCCTAGCTACATTAACGGACAATAATGAATAGGATTTTACTATTTCGCTCGAGTCAGACGAACCCCAACAAAGCAAACTCTCGGCTGGCTCAACTTAAAACCCATACCGGCATGCTGCCGGTCCTTCTTCGGAGGAGAACAAAGCAATGAAATTACGTAGACGACGAGGAGCTACGTTAGGGTTGGTAGCAGTCATCGTACTGTTTATCGCCATTCTCGGAATCGGCTTCTTCTTCCTGTCCAAAATCATGGGCGGCGGAAGAGAAGTTGCTAACGCAACCGACGCCGGCGCCATGAACGTCGCTAAGCGTTCATTGATGGAACCAACCGTCAATGCTCCAGCTAACGACGAATTCGATGGGCTCGGTGTTGATACCGCAACCGGTATTCCTAACAACACCGGCACACTCAACTTGCTAGCGTACAACCGCGCAGTAGGTAGAGCTTTGCTGGTCGCTCTCAATGCTAGAGCGATTGGTCCTGCATCCAGCAGACTCGCCGGTGATGTTATCGACAAACTGGAAACCGTTGGTAGAAATCTCCAGAACCAATTGAACGGCGGCGGTTTGTTGCCCGGATACTTTGACACTATGGCCAGAGCCCAGAACGTCAAAATGATGGGACCAACCTCGGACGTCAAACTGAGTATGGACATCAGACCGGCATGGATGATCACCCAAGATGGTGACGGCATGCAAAAGACTAACGTCTATATCAACAAGCAAGTTATCGACATGATGGGCAACCCCACGGTCAGCAATCTCTACACTGCTACCACCGTGCAATCTGCCAACGTCAAGTCGAAAGGCTCGTGGCCGCAAGGTGCTTTCGCCAGCTCCAGCGGACACAATTTCATCAGAGCCTACGACAGGAACATGACTCTCAGCAATTACCTCGATAAAGCAATTCTTGGTGCTGCTGTTGGTCCTCAAGACAGAGCCCACTTGGTTCACTTGGGTCAGTTCGACAATTGCATCGCTCCCATTGGATACGCTCCCCCCAATTCCTGGAAGACTCAATCGCAGTCTCAAAATACAAACAAAGGTCAGGGTAATTTCGGCGGCGCAGTTGCATGCGCAGTCGTAGGTTCCTTGAACGCTGAATACGAAGCCTGCATTCCGCGTGGCTACGTAAGAATCTTGAACTATGTTTCCGCAGCTAACTTGCCTGGTGCAGTTCCTGTTTCCGGACAAGATGTTAACGGCGGCACAAGCATATTCAATAACGAGTTCTGGTCAGGTACCGGCGGCTCCGGCCCCACCTCATATGCAGCTAACGGCGCGCTGTTCGCGGACAGAAATAACGCCTCTTTGCTCGCTCAATATCAACGTTATGCTCCTACCGTCGGCACTCTGACCGTAGGTACGGATCCTAACGCTGACTCCAGAGGTGGTGACAGAAGACTGTGGCCCAACGGCTACACCGATTCGACTCCGATGAGCCAAACCACTCCTATCAGATACAACAAGCCCGCCCCTGCTCTCAACCAGTTTGCGACTGTAGGCGACCTGTTGACTGAACTCAAAAGTGGTGCCGGCAGATCCGGACAATGCGACCAGAACAATTTCGCTTCCGACGCTGACGGCGCAACTGCAGCAGATCTCTTCTGCCGTGCATCGAACGACGGTGGTAGTGGATTCGTTACGGACGCATCGGTTAACTTCGGACGTGGTATCGCAGGTGGCGGCGGCGGTGGAAACTCTGCCGAAGGCTACAACGGTATCGAATACCTTAAAGCCAGAGTTGTTGAAGCCTTTGGTACCGGTGCACGTTGCGCACGTAACGTCACTGTTCCCGGCGACAAGAGAGCTGGTATGAAGGTCTACCCGAGAGGCAGAGAAGGCAACGTCGCATACAACACACCTGCTGTTGATGTTCAGTTCGCCAATGTTGGAAGCCCGTACGAACTCTTGATGCACACCATGCGCGGTGGTCAGTTCTCTGGTTCCTGCAATGATGTCATCGGTATGATCCATCAACGTTGTAAGGAAATTCTCCCCACCGTTGAACGTGCCGACGTCGAAGCTCTGATGAGGAGCCAAGACCTTCCTCCGGGTGCAACCATGTTCATCTTCTTGCCGCCCGGCGCGAACAGACTCGCAATGCAGCCGACAGTACCGCGGACGCATGCTGGCTCTGAAGATCCATTCAATGTGAGAGCTGAAGGAACGCATCCTACATGCAATTCCAATCCGGACGGAGACATCCGTAACGTCAGCGTGAACTCGAAGGACAGCAGAGAAGGCAACACCCAAGGTGACACTGGTATTCACGACCAGCCGTACACCCAGTTCAGAGGTACCGATTTCAGCTCGACTGATATCGTTGAATGGAAACCAAGTTGTGGTGCTCATAACTTCCTGGGCGAACTCTCGTTCCGCAACGAGACGACCGGCGGTGGTGAGTTCTGCAAACCCAACTAAACCGAAAAACTGGACTGATTGGGTCTGACCCGATCACCCGATAGATAAAGCGCCCACCCTGTTGAATCGTGTAAGATTCTAATTGGGTGGGCACTTCTTTATATGTAACTCGTTTACAGCCCATCGTTTCTATTGTTTGATTCCGAGTGCCGGGAGGACAGAGTCGTGTCAGCATTGCAAAGTAAGCCAAGACGAACCTGGAGTCTTATCATTGCCTCAGCTTTAGTGTTGTCAGGATTGGCTGCCGGACAGCAAATTTCAAGTGCTCAACCGACGCCGCCGGCTTATCGTCAAAAGCCGTATCCGCTCAACAGCAATGAAAACCATCGTCTGGAGAAATTGCGCGATAAGGTAGACCTGCCTGATTTGCCGCCATTTACCGGCAAGGCTAAATTCGTAAGCGGCACGGTGGAACAAGGCGCCAAAGGCGGTCCAAGATATTCCATGGTTTTTGAAGCGGAGGAGCCGCAAAACCAGGTCGTTGATTGGTACGACAATGTATTTCGCATGTACAAGTGGGGCAGCATCCAGAAGTCGACCAGCTCGGTTTCGGCTACTCACAAAGAAGGTCACTTCGCTTCTATCAGCACTGACGATAAGGTAAATGCGGGCGCTAACAATCCCAAGATACATAGCAGCTTCACCGTTCACTATCAGATGGCCGTTCGCTAAAGCTTCTTCTGGCTCTAGTTGAACTTCTCTCATCACTCAGGCATACTGCGTTCAAGACCGTTGAATTGGTCTTTTGCACTGTCGCTCTTGGCATTTTTCTACTTCTACAACGCTATAACGCAGTGTGCTAAAGCCAGCACGAATTCGCTGAAGCTAGGCGTGCGGTCCGCGCTTGCAGATGGAACCGCGATACCGCTTCATTCGCCGCAACGCTTCAACTATTTGATGCGCTCCGATATCATTCGACTGCGCACGCAGGCAGTCATGTCCGTTCCCGCGCTTGTAGACGGCACATACATTCCTACGCCGGCAATCTTTGATGAAATCACAGACGCCAAGCCCTGGTGGGGAATGGCCGGTCAGTACATCTGGGGAGAAGGAGAGCGCAGCATTGAAGGCGCCGCTGAAGAATCGCGCTTTATACTCAATCCTTTCCTTCTGGTTGCCGCAAACCCCTGGACAGCAAAGATCTGGAATCCCGATTCAGTCACTGCCGACGATTTGAATAATCCCGACTTTCCATACACCTGGACTCCCCAGGAGTTGAGACTTTGGCCCAGAGTGCGGATGGGGCAGGTTGTTTATGATGTCACCGCATTTAATGCCAAACTGGCAAGCTTGGACAGCAAACTGGAAAAAACGGAAGCAAACATGCGCTTCGGACTGGTTGCTTATAACGCTAGAGATTTTGGTTATAACTATCTGATGCTTTCGCCCGTGCTTTCTTCCAATATCGAGAATACATTCAAGGGCAAAGACATAGTCCAGATCAAGCAATACATCCACACCGGCGACAGCTCTAAGTTTCCCGGCGGCTGCAACAACATGAGTCCGGCAATTGATCAAATCGACCAACTGGTGATCAAAAAACTTCCAGCCCGTGCAACTGTCTTGCTCTGGAAGTCACGTCCGGCATTCATTGGCGATCCACCTGATTTCAGCTTTGTTCTGGATTTCCGATAGGTTTTTAGAGTTTTTTTCTCAATTTGCACTGGTATCACGATTGGTGAGTCGAATCTGTTCTATCTTATGGTTTGTATTTTTCAGATGTGACTTCCGGATTTATCGGATGCATTTTGCAGAGAATTTTGCATACCTCAGGTTTCCAGTAAGGAGACTTCAGGGTAAACCCTAGAGCGAACGATTATCTCTTGACGCTATTCTGAATTTACTGACCGTT
>JADYYD010000059.1 GCA_020853845.1 Candidatus Melainabacteria bacterium | reverse complement strand
TCAGCAACCGCCTTGCGCTTCTTTCCGGAAGCCTGGTTATGCGAGGAACTTCACCACGTGCAAACTCACCTCGAATTAGCGCTTCTTGCAAGAGTGGTGCAACCTCATGTCTTAAATCATCGGCATATCTGTTGGCCAAAGATATCGACTAACGCCGTGGCTGTTGCGGCGCTACTTGCACGGCCCCTCTCTCGTCGGTCGTGAAGCGATAAGGGGTGCGGTCGCCGGTCCATACGACAGCCTGGTAATGAGCAGGTTGTCCGCCCTGCGCGGGAACGTAGCGAGTATGAATTTCGCGGACATTGTTGATAAGAATCGAACCGCCACGACCATCGTCAAAGCTCATGTTTACCGGTGCGTCGTACCTGATTTCTCGATGAAGTACATTGCCTGTCACGGTGTTTCGCAATACTGAGGAAGTTGCAGTTACGGCACCGCGATCGGCCCCGGGCGTTTCACGCGGAACTGTTTCCACCACCATTCGCCGCACTTCCGTGACATGATCACGGCCGCCCGGGCGAATTTCTGTTTCACCCACTTGCCGCTCGGACATGGGCGCCGCCGCGCGATGCCCTTCCAACACCTGACCGGCGGGCGCAATAGGACTGTAAGCGCCGTCGCGCGGACGCAAAGGATCGAGCTGTGCAGCCGTAGCGCTAGGGCGCGGCGCCTCGGTTGGTCTTGCGTGATCTTCAGGTCGAACAGCATCTTCCGGTCTCGGGCGAAGCACCTGCTCCGCCGGGCGAATGAGAGCGCCAGCTTCCGGAGTCGGCGCCGGTACAGCCGGTCTTGCCGCCTCAGACGGACGTTGCCCCGGTCTTGCCGGTGCGGCCGCCTCCGGCGTTTGTCTGCGCAAGGCACTGGGGATCTGGAGTTCTTGCCCCTGTCTAATTATCGAATTCGGTCCGATCCCGTTCGCTCTGGCAATCTCTGCAACAGTGCGAGCAATTTCTTGCTGCGTTGGAACACGTCCATTATTGTGGGAAAAAACATCTCTGGCGATGTGCGAAAGATTGTCATCAAATCTGACCGTGTATCGCGCATTGCCTGATTCGTCCACTCTGAAGCGGCGGTTTTGATTGCCCCAGAGATCGCCCTCGCCGGGATTTGCAACCGACCCGCTCTGTCTCAAGCGGCTTGCGCTGCGCAACTGCGCTTGTCCAGGCTGTTCGCCTTCGGTAGTAATCAATTGATTTCTGGAGGACAAGCCGACAACCTGGAAGTCCGAAGGAAAACCCAATCTTCGGAAGTCGACAGCATCATTGATGGCTTGTCCTTCGCGTCTCCAAAAGTTCGGATCGGCAGCTTGAGCTTCGCGTATCTGGGTGAAGACTCTCGTAAAATCAGAACCGGCAGTTCGCTCGTTAAAACCGCGAATAATTTCTTCTGCGCGTGACATAGTGACCCTCCTGGGGTGAGAAGCGTCGCCGTATGGATGCAGGGGAGTTGCAAGGGCGATTGCTGACACGATAAAGGGCGTAGTTGCCACCAACCTGACATGAAAGCCGGATCAGTCGAATGCGGCAGGCTGGGAATATAAGCAATAAGCTATAGGGATTCCAGCAGTCGCATGGTCGAGCAAAACAGCGAAATTACAATCGAAACCTTGCCAAATGGTTCGGACACGGCGCATATTGAGCCGGGATTTCTAATCGACGAAAAGTATAAAGTGCTCGAGCCGATCGGCAGTGGTGGCATGGGCACGATCTATCGAGTCGAGCAAGTATTTCTCGGAAAGGAATTTGCTCTAAAGCTGCTCAACTCCAATCGATTGACCGACAGAGAAACTCGCCGGTTTCATCTTGAAGCGAAGATGACCGCGCAATTGCAGCATCCTAATCTTGTGGAAGTGCGCGATTTTGGAGTGTTTAACAATCAGAAACCGTATTTGGTGATGGATATCATCAATGGAATTTCGCTGTCCGAACATCTGAAAGTAATTGGCTCTATGCCAGTGATAGAGGCTCTGCCCATAGTCATTCAAGTCGGCTTCGGATTGCTTTATGCTCACGAGAAAGGCGTTGTGCACCGCGACATCAAGCCGGCAAACATCGTGCTTACGAACTCGTCCGAACGGGCAAAAGAGGGGACTGTAAAGGTTGTCGATTTCGGAATAGCCAAGCTGCTCCAATCGGAAGATGGTGAAATTCAGTCACTTACACGCACCGGCGAGATTTTCGGCAGTCCGATTTACATGAGTCCTGAGCAGTGCAGGGGTGGTTTTGTAGATCATACATCCGATATTTATTCGCTGGGATGCGTGCTGTTTCACATGCTTACGGGCGCACCTCCTTTCCTGGAAGACACAGCTCTCGCCACCATGATGGCAAGGCTCGCCGAAAGAGCGCCAACACTGAAGGAAGGGTCCATCGGTCAAGAATTTCCTCAGGAACTGGAGCAGGTTGTCGCCAAAATGCTTGCCGTCGATCCGAAGCAACGGCATCAAAGCCTGGCCGAAGTGATAACGGATCTGGCAGCCATCGAGAATGATAAGAGTTGCGCCTCGGATGCGAGAATGGTCTCGGACTCCCACCGCAAAAGTATCAGTTTTAGAAAGTGGAATGGAGTCATGTCTATTCTTGGCGGCGCCATACTTGGAGCGCTTGTGATTTTCGGCATCAACTCTTGGTCTGAAACAGGCCAACTAAAGACACCAGCCAAAAGGAGCGTGCAGGGTAATACAACGCAAAATCGGCCGGATAAGATTTACCCTTATGCTGAGGTTTTCATGGATTCTGACGGCAATCCAATCAGGCGATTTCACTTCGACGATTGCCCCGACCTGGGTTTCATTTCTTGGCAAGGAAGGACTTTCAAGACAAACAGAACTGTCGAAATACGGAGTCTTGAGCCGGTGGCATTTACATTGGTCGATCAATCAATGGCATCAGACAGGAATTTATTGTCGAAATTCAGCGGAATCGAATTCAACAGTTTAGACTTGTCGGACAACAAACACGTGGATAGCGACACTATCCAGCCACTCTTTCGCTTTACGAACCTCGAGACAATCAACCTCAATCATACTTCTGTTTCCTCAATCAAATCCTTGTCTAGATTGCCCAAACTGAAAGATCTATGGGTTTTAGGCACTAACGTATCGACTGAGGGCATTTTGAACGTATCCAGACTGCTTGAACTCGAGTCTTTGAGATTTGGTCCTGTCGAGAATCCGACACGTATAATTTCGCGTTTGCAAGGATCAAACAATCTCGCGTCTTTGCACATTAAGGGCCCCGGTATAGATGCTGGTAGTGTCAGTCAAATAGCCAAGCTGAGAAATTTAAAGGAGCTTGAATTGCGTGATTGCCCGGAAATTAAGGACTCGGCTTTATCGGGATTGACGCGATGCATCAAGCTTCAAACCCTGATCATTCGAGATTGCGCGATAACAGCAAAGTCTATGGAGACTTTCAAAAGAATCTTGCCTTTGCGCAAACTTTCGATTACAGCCGATGGCTGGTCCGACAAAGAACGCGCCCATCTGATAAAAGCATTTCCTTATGCGTCGATTGTGATTTCAAAGGGCGGCAAAAGGATAAAACGAGAGAACGCCCTCCAGCACTTCCTTGAAATCGAATAATCGACTGC
>JADYYD010000058.1 GCA_020853845.1 Candidatus Melainabacteria bacterium | reverse complement strand
TTCGCTGGCTTCTTCCGTTTCGCCAGGTTCTTCCGAACTGCGTTCTTCAAACTTGCCGTCCAGGTGTTTAGCATCCTCTTCATTCTCTTCAGAACCCATCTCCGGATGACGTTCATTAGAGTCTTTCATTGCATCACGGCTCGATTCCAATTCAGATTCGTCTGCTTTCTCCGCTTTCTCCGCTCCGTCCGCTTCTTCGCCACGGAATCTGCACTTCAAATCTTTAAAACCTTCAGAAAGCTTGCGCTGCAATGCTCTTCCCGGTTCTGTAGCAAACAAGGCGATGGCGCCCAATCCCAAAAGTAAAAGTCTCATGGCAAACTCCTCGGTCAAAAGACAATCTGGTACCTGAGTCTGGACTGAGCGAACCGCTACAAGTTCCAAAATGCTTTCCCAGATTGTGAAGCTTATTGCAGCAATTTTGCAGGAAGGCCGGTCCATCGCCCACTAGTCAAGCGGTTAAAGTGTTGCTGGAAGCTCTGGCAACTTCAATGCAATTTCGACGAGGGTTCGGATTTATGTCCAGCGACAATGTGGCGGCCTTGATCAAGGCGATCCAGTCTTCCGGTGGCATTACGCTGCAGAATGAGGCTCAATTGACTGTTGCCTTTCAGAAAGCAGGCGATAAGACGATGGAGCAGGTTTTCCTAGAAACGGGAATTTTCACGCCCAAACAAGTTACAGGTTTGTGCAAAACCGTCGATTTGATGAATCAAAATCGGATTACACCGCTGGAAATTGCTACCTGCATGGCAACAATGCTGGGCACCTTTTCGACTTTAGACGAAGCTTTGAAGGAAATCGAGGTCATGGCGCGACCAGAAGGTCAGGTCGCCGAACCGGACCCCGTTTATGCTGCCCCCGAGCCTCAATTCGCGTCAGGAGAATACCAGCGACAATACGAAGCGGCCCAACAATATGAATCCGGACAGTATCAGCAGCAACAAGATGCGCAACCGCAGTTTCAGCAACAACAAGAGCAGCAATATCAGCAGCAGCAACCACAATACGAGTCGCCCCCCCAATATCAGCAAACACAGTCATCAGAAGGTGCGCCGCCGGTGCCTGGCGTTCCGACGGTAATTCATCTTCTCGTAAATGCTCGCGTTATTTCGCAGGATGCTCTCAACAATTTTATGCAGCACCTGAACGCGGCCCCGCATATTCCCTGGCAGCAACACGCCATGACGCTCGGGCTGCTTGACGCAGAGTCTCTGGAAGCCGCAGCTATGGGACAGCAAATGATCGACGCGGGACAAATCAACGAAGCGCAGTTCAGTGTGTGCATGTACGATCAAATAGGCAAAATGTGTACATTCCGGGATTCTTTGCAGGCGCGCGGGTGGCTTCCCCAGGGCTAAGGGCTAAAATAGGTTAGGACATCCTTGCATAATACAGATGTTCAATGAAGAACGTTCACGGAGCTCATATGAGCAAAGCGTCTTTGCCCAGGCAAGTCTTGATCGCCGCGATGGTATCTCCATTCGCATTGCTATTGACCATCGCATTTAATCAAAACGCAATGGCCATGGGTCCGCACGGATCAGCGGAACTAGATCAAGCCAATCGGAGCTATGTGATAGGCGACTTCGAGCGAGGCGTGCAGTATGCAGACTTGCATTTGCGCAAACTGCCAAAAGACGGCGCCGCCCACTATTTGAAGGCGAATTGTTTGATGAAACTCGGACGGTTGGCCGAAGCACAGCGAGAGTATGCACTGGTAACAAAGCTGGCTCCTGACTCAGTTATTTCCGACTACTCAAAGACCGCAATCAAGGGTATCGATGCGTTGCCGCCTGATCAGCGGAATCTATTGACGAGCAGCGCGAACGGGAGTAAAGCGGGCAAATCTGCCTCCAACAAAGTGCCTCCCGGCACAGTCGAATTGATTCGCTTCCAGGCGGCGCGTGCAAAAGAACATGCATTGAGCGCTGGTGATGCAGCTTCTAGAGATGAAAAACTGAAAGCGGACAATCAAGGTCGCTCTCAGCGCGAAGCGGTCGAGCGACTTTCGCAATCTGGCGGTGCCAGAGGCGATCATCCTCCACTGTCGGCCGCAGAATTGCAAGCGATGCGCGAGCGCGCGGCGCACAACGCTGAGATATTGAAGCAGATAGGCGATGCGAAAGCGGCTCGGCACGAACAGGAATCACGCGCGAAATCCGAGGAATTACAGCGCCAGGCTGAAGATTTGGAGCGGCAACTCACCGACGAGAACTACAACAAGAATCGCGATATAAAATTGAATCCAGTCGGAACGAATTTATATGTTCGAAATTATTCGCAAATTCCGCCTACAGTGAAACCGATGCGAGCGCGAGCTGAAAGTTTGTCGGGAGTTGCTGCGTCGCAACAAACTTCAGCTCAACTTCAATCTTCTAGTGCCGCCGGCAAGCTTCGCACGAATGCAACGGGGCAAGGCACCAATGCGATTCGTCGCGAAACCAAAGTCAAAGGCGAAGTTATGCCTCGCTAGGCATTGACGATGTCGAGACGAAAAGTGTAAGCTACGATCGTCTCCTGTCGAGAGAGTGTGCCGTCATGTTTTCGATGACGCCTAACAAAACAAAAATTGTCGCCCGTGTTCACATCACACGGACATTTTTTTGCACTTCCTCTTTCCGGCATAAAGTGTTTCGTCCAGATTTCGCGGTAGACGACGTAGTGCGGGCGTAGCCAGGATGCGACGCTCGCGTTTCAACACATAAAAGTCCAGGCATGGACAGCTTTTTGTTGTGCTGTTTGCCGTGCGTTTTTCCGCACGCGCAACCGCAGTGCACGCAATTTTGCAGCGCATTACAGGCGGTGCCTGTCTTTGGCGCGCACATAATTCACATCGAGGAAAAATCTATGAAAGTCACATTGACAAAATTGGTCAAAAACACCACCGCGATTTTTGTTTGTTACCGAGATGGCGACCTCTGGTATCGAATTACAGTCGAGGGCTCAACCGAACCAGCAATATTTGAATTTCCCGTCCCTGTGGCGGATACGGGGACAGGAATCTTCACTGCGGAAATCAAAGCAATAACTCTGATGCGATGGATTCGAAAACAACTCGACCGAATCGAAAAGGGGCAGTGGGGCTAGTTGATGCGGAGTGCCGGCATTATTGCCGGCCATTCCTTCCTAATATCAAAGATTAAAACTCCCCCTTTTTTGGAACCGACGGGGATTGTTCTCTGTCGTACCTCGGGAATGGGAGGAGGAACATCATGGGTAAAGTGGAAAAATTAGTCGACTTTCTCGCCGAAACGATTGAAGCCGAAGCGGAAAACATCGCGGGTGGCGTTAAAGAGATGACTGAGAAGGTTGCGACCGAAACCAAAGAATTAGCAGTGAAGTTGACCCCGGACGCACTCAAAGAAGAGGTCAAAGATATCGCAGATCGGCTTAAGCCGGACAATCTCGCGCATGAAGCGAAAAAGTTGCGCAAGAGGATGGATCCGAAGAAGCTGAGCAATGACGCGCAAAAATTGGCGAAGGGCGTGACGAAGCAACTATCGCCCAAGAAGCTCGCCGCATCCGCCAGAAAGAGCGCCAAGATGATGGTGGAAGCCATTACCCCCGAAGGACAAGAAGAGCGTAACGAAGAGCTGAAGAAAGAATTCGCGCCGAAGAAAACGAAGAAGAGAGCTGTTCGTAAGGCGGCTGCGAAACCCAAAGCACGCAAGTCTGCAGCCAAACCGAAAGCAAAGACCGCGAAGAAAACCGCGGCAAAGTCGACCAAGGCTCGCAAACCATCAGCTAAGTCTACGGCGAAAAAGGCTCCGAAGAAGGCTGCTGCCAAACCGAAAGCTAAGGCTGCGAAAAAGCCTGTTGCTAAGAAACCGGCAACGAAGAAGGCAAAACCGACACCGAGAATAGCTGCTGCGAAAAAGCCGATGGCTCGCGCCAAAGCCGCTGCTAAGACAGCGACCAAGGCTGCTAAATCGGCAAGCAATACTGCAGCGAAAACAGTCAAGAAAGCTGCGTCGTCTGCAAAATCTGCAGCGAAGAAAACAGCTACGGCAGCGCGCAAAACCGTGCACAAAGCAGCTAATAAAGTGAGCCGCGCTACAGCGAGCAAAAAGCCGGCGAGCAAAAGGCCGGCAGGCAAGAAGCGCACCGCAGCACAAAAGAAAGCCAGTTAGTTTTTAATTGACTCTCGAGTTTGGAGGACTCTCAGAAATGGGAGTCCTCCTCTT
>JADYYD010000057.1 GCA_020853845.1 Candidatus Melainabacteria bacterium | reverse complement strand
TCCTTAGAGTATCAATTCGTTCTTTGATCGTGCCGGATTTTGTTTTTCCGTGCGTGTCGGTTTCCAACTTTTCCAGACGCTTCATTATAGGTAGTGAGTCTTGCTTACGGCCATAGATTTTCAGCTCAATTTGAGCCAGGCTGTCTTCGATATTGTCCCCTTGCGAACCGCCAGCGGTGGCAGTAACCGCAGCCGCAGGGGCACTCATCGGAGCGGTTGTAAACTTCCCAGGTGCCGGATCGTTATAAGTGCTGATTCCAGGGCTGCTTTGGGAGGCAGTGCTTCCGGCGGCACTACCAGCGTTTGCAGCTTCGCTTGTATTCGTAACAGAATTGGTCATGCTCGATACTCCGCCACCACTTGTGGTAGCAGACGCTCCACCACCGGATCGAATAATCACAGCGGCTCCCGAACTGGTCTCGGATGAATCAGAAGAGCCGGCTGCGGTCGCTCCCGACGGAGAAGCGGCATCGGAAGCCGCGGTTGAAAATGTGGGGGTGGTTGTTGCCGCACCGGTTCCTGATTTGATGGGTGTCAAAATAATCGCTTGCGAAGGTGGGAAGTCCGAATTTGTCTTCACCGGTGCCTGTTTCTTCTCCCCATCATCTGTCAGACCCTGGCGACTGAGAGTAACGCGCAAAATCTGCATGTTGTTTCGCGCATTTCGATCGGCAGGATTGAGCTTGAGTGCTTGCTCCCACTCTTCTCTGGCTTCTTTGTACTTGCGCTTCTGAAACCAATAAATGCCCCAGTTATTGTGGGTCAGGACGATATTTTCCTTAGCTGTACGGTTGTTCGGCTCCAGAAGAAGACATTCTGTATAAGCGTCGAGAGCTTGCTGGAACTCCAATCTGGTGAGATGAACATTGCCCTTATGCAAAAACTCCCGCGCTTTCATTGCTTCAAGCGATTCGGCACTAACCGGCAAAACTGCCACGCTGAGCCATGTTGCGGCACCAGTTCCGGCTGCTGAGAGGGCGAAAAACAGACCTGTAGCTGAATCACCTACCCTCGGTATAGGTAGGATAGATAAAGTTATGCAAAGTATTGCCCGGAGCGGGAACCTGGCGCTTGGCAACCGGGTCGTACCCGGCACGCTCACAGGCTGATTTTTCTGGTCATCGGTAAACACTCACTTGATATCCAAATGTTGCGCACGCTTTTTCGAAGATGCCCAAATGATGAGCTTGACATGTAGGAACATTGTAGCGAAATCTTAAACGATTTAAAGAATGGTTTCCATTTCAAAGTACCGACCCTATACTCCAAACAGGTGATAGCTCATGGGAGCAAATTTTGTGTTCAAGCCAAGCTCTAAAGGTTCTCAAGCAGTGATGGTCGCGCTGACCGCCGTATTCTGCGTTTCGCTGCCGGTTCTGGCTTCCAATGATGTCTGCCAGGACAAGCTCGCTATGAACACGGGCACCTCCACCTCAGCCACGACTAATTATCAAGATGCCGAGATCAAGCAGGCCGTAGACGCGCTCAGAGCAGTCGAGAAGCAAGCCGAAACCAAGCTCAAGGCAAAGAAAGTACTAAGGCACAATCAGAGATCTGCTGGTAACATCCTGATTTTGGGCGGCGCAGAAGCGTTTCCCATGTAATCGCGACTGACCTGTAGGCTCCTTAATTGACCAAGTCCACGCAAGCTCCCCTGCTGAGCTACGATCACGGCCCGACAAGCCAGAAGCTTTTGGGCAGCAGTTTGGGCGAACACTTCCTGCAAATTTCCACCAAGCGCGGCGCCGCTGATGCATTGATCGATGTGGCTTGCGGCAAGCGATACAGCTATAAACAACTGCAAGAGAAGGTCGACCTGACCGCTCGCGGCCTGATTTCCATGGGCATCCAGAAGGGTGACCGGGTCGGCATCTGGTCTACCAACAATGCCGATTGGTTGATAACAATGCTGGCGGTGTGGACTGTCGGCGGCATTCTCGTCAACATCAATCCTTCTTACAAAACTCAGGAAGTCGAATACGCACTCAAGCAAGCCGGTGTGAAGCTGCTTGTCACGGTGCCTTCCCACCGCGCTTCCGACTATCTGAAGATGCTCAGGCAAATAGCCCATCAGGTTTTCGCCCCTGAGACCAAACACGATTATTCCGATACTCCATTGCTCGAGTCGATTTTTGTGATCGGTTCGAAAGAAGAGCTGAAAGACTGCCTTTCAGGCAATGTGCACGCCTTCGACAGCTTGCAGGATATGGGAGAAGAGGTCCCTCAATTCGAATTGGAGGAAAGACTTTCCCATCTGCAATTCGACGAACCGATCAATATTCAATACACATCAGGCACAACCGGCTTTCCCAAAGGTGTAACGCTTAGCCACCATAACTTGCTGAATAATGCCTGGTTCGCCGCGCAAGCAATGGGTTTGAATGAAACCACTCGCTTCTGCGTGCCCATGCCTTTCTATCATTGCGGCGGCATGGTCAGCTCCGCGATGGCGGCATTTTCTGTCGGCGGCGCCGTCATCATACCTTGTGCATTTTACGACGAGCAAAAGGTGTTGAATGCGTTGGCCAGTGAGAAATGCACGCATGTTTCCGGCGTTCCGACTATGTTTATCGGAGAGCTGGAACACCCAGATTTCGAAACTTACGATCTCTCCCATTTGCGCGGCGGATTTATGGCCGGCGCCCCCTGCCCCGTTCAACTGATGCGCAAAGTCGCAGACAAAATGCATATGAGCGAGGTGGTGATTCTTTATGGACTCACTGAAGCGTCACCGCTCATCACCGCTACAACAATTACCGACTCTCTTGAATTGCGTGCCACCACTGTCGGAAAAATAATCGGCGGACTGGAAATCAAACTCATTGATACCGTATCTGGTGAGATCGTTCCACGCGGCACTCAGGGTGAATTGTGTACTCGCGGACACGGCGTCATGCTCGGATATTGGAACAATCCTTCTGCCACCAGCGATTGCATCGACAACGCCCGCTGGTTGCACTCGGGCGATCTCGCGGTGATGAACGAGGGTGGATACATCAATATCACCGGCCGCAAAAAAGACATGATCATAAGAGGTGGAGAAAACATCTACCCGCGTGAAATAGAAGAGGTCATGCACGCGCATCCGGAAGTAGTTCAGGCTCAAGTTTTCGGCATTCCCGATGCGCATCTGGGTGAAGATGTGGCTATGTGGCTGATGCTCAAACCCGGCTCGACGACAAAGCCCGAAGCGATCACTGAGTGGCTGAAAGAGCAGGTCGCATATTTCAAAGTTCCTCGCCATATACGCGTGGTTCAGGAGTTTCCGATGACAGTGACAGGCAAGATTCAGAAATTCGTCATGCGCGAAAAGATGATCGAAGAGCTCGGACTCAAAGACGCTGCGGAAATTCAAAC
>JADYYD010000056.1 GCA_020853845.1 Candidatus Melainabacteria bacterium | reverse complement strand
GTTTGGTGCGAAAAAACAGGAAAGCTTATAAGTTGAACGCTGAGATAGGCATCTGAGCTTTTGAGTTGTGAACAGAGATGAACATCTGATCTGTTTTTATATCTTTCATGTAATAAATTCCTTCGAGAGAACTATGCATAGGAAACAGCGCTCTTGCGATCTGCTGCGATTTCCGGCGATGTGCTATCGCCGCTGAGCCTGTTCATGAATGGAAACATTAGCGGCTTGCGCACTGCCGTTTCTTCGAAAGCATTGTCCGCTCGAAGTTTAAACCAAGTTGCAGCAAGCTAGCGAAGTTAATGCGCGGCTGCCGAATATCTCATTCTGAGCGGTACTTAACAGTCCTTTTCAGAACGAATTGGCTGCTTAAAACTCTGCAGCAGATGGCGCAACGACCGTCATCCGCCGCGGGCATGGAGGCTCAATTGCAGGTGTTTGCCGGCGGCTGCGAACTGCCGGTTCCGGCACCACCTGCGGTGCAATGTGTTTTCCGCATTTGTTGAAGAACGTTAAGCGAGTATGGCCCGATTTGCGCTAGCGATTCTGGTTGTTTTCTCGCTCATGATCAAACTCAAACCTGGCGCCGGATTTGTCCGTGAAACCCGAAAAACTCAGCACCCATAAGGCTAGCATCATGAACTTCTGAAGAAATTTTCTTTTGCATGCGCTCTTTGACATTAGACACGATAGGGCCCTTTTCGTTTTCCGATATACAGCCATCCGTTCAGCCAATCCCGGCGCCATTCCCACAAAAACATCGACTCAGGCTGCTCTTTTCGGAGAGTGGACGTGTTCTATTTGCATTTCGAGCTGCCTCTGGAAGTGCATCTAAAACACGCCCCGAAAGGACTTCGTCAATCGACTCCCGGGAGCGTCTCAAACGAGCAAGCACAGAGCTGCTCGGCGCTTCATCGTCCACATCATCCAAGGACAAATAGCGAACCCAAAATATGAAAACAGAGACCCACAAGGACTCGTCCGCCGCCGCCGGTGCATCCGGCTCTGCGGAATTGTCATCGTTCGATCCTTTTCGCGCGCTCCTCGAATCCGGCATCGAAAAGCTTCTGCGCAATCTGACGCGGCGGCTTCTGGTTGTCGGCGATTTCGGCAAGGACCTGGACGACGAAGACACTGTTCTTTTCCTTACCGGTGAACAGCGGCATCGCCGTTGCACACAGTTGGCATTCTTCAACAGCGAAGGCTCGCGCCAGCACGACTTGTTCGAGCTCAGCGCCGTCATCGCCAATTTGGCGCCGCCGGTCAAGCGCGCTCAATTGGCCAAGGGCACGCTCAAGTTGCTCGGCAAACCTGAGGTTCCGGTCGGAATCGGCACGGATTGCCAGAACAGCCCGCTCGGTCACGATCACGAATTCGCCAAAGTCACCTACATGGCTGACGAAAGCGAGCTCGAGGATGGACGCGAGCTTTTGGTGCGCACTCTCGAGAATGCCGAGGATAAGAGCATCACTCTGGTGCTCATCTCCGGCATGACGGACATCGCCGTCATTCTGCGCGAACGCGGCGATCTTGTTCAGGCCAAATGCGAATCGGTCGCCATCATGGGCGGCGTGGAAGTGGAGAAAGGAACCAACAACGTCGTCATCGACAAGGACGGCTACATGGTTCCGGATTCGGCGGCCAACAACAAGTTCGACATGGACTCGGCGATATACACATACCGCCGGCTCCAGGAGCTGGGCATCAAGTTGGTCATCCTCACTCGCGCGGCTGCTTATGCGTGCAAAGTGCCGCGCAGCTTCTACGACGAATTGGCCGGCACCGGGCATCCGGTCGGCATCAAGTTGCGCGACTCGCAGCAGGGCTCCATCGAATCGCTCTGGCAAAGGGCTTGTCTGCCCGCCGGCGATGAAGGCCGAGCCAAGCTGCCGGATCGCTGCAACAAAGACTGGTTTTGCGATACGTTCTGCGGCGGTCAGGGTAAGGATCGCACCGGCGCCGACAGCATCTGGGATCTCATCCAGTCGTTCAATCTCTACGACCCGATGACTCTCGTTGCCGCGGTTCCGGAGCTGCGTGAGCGCTTCTACGAACCGGCGGTCGTGAAAGTCGGCGAAACAGAACACCTGATCATAGGAGTCAGCGATGCCCTGCCGGGCGTCAAAGACCCCGCGGCGCTGGCCGACTACATGCTGAAGCGTTGCCTGCTTTCGCTGAGCGCCAGTTTGGCTGAGTTGCCCCGCGAATTGCGCAACGAGATTGCTGTCAAGCAGCCGTCTCAGCCGCCGGTGCCGCCTCCCAAGGAGGGGACAGCGGCTTGCGGCGACGCGAAATAATTGCTCCGAAAAAAAGCAAATTTTTCGGAGCAAATGCTCGCCGCCCTGGCTAAGACCGGAATTCGCCGCTCTGGCTTCGGAGCGCCGCACTGGCGGCGTTCCCTGCCTGGGCTTCTGTCCTCATCTGATACTCAGCTCTAACAAACGGAGAAAAGAAGTATGGGTGCACTTATCTTTTGCCTCTTTTACTGCGTGTCGATGCTCTTTGTGACGGTAGTAGTGGGCATCAACATTGGGACGGCGCCGGGAGTGGTTGCCGCCTTTCTGGTCACCGGCGCAGTCTTCGCCTCGGCTGACCTGAGCATGCATCTGGTGGGCGGGCCTTTGCATCGTGTCTTCCAACCGTTGCTTCGGGCTCGCGAGTTAGGTTCGCTGCTCACGATTCTATTCATGTTCGCCGTTGTAGGTGGCATTGCCGGCGGTGTCATCTGGGGGTGGGCGCAGCTCGCTCCCATAGCGTTCAGCTCGAACCCGATGCTTCCGCATGAAGCATTCCGGCTCGGTTTCAGCGCTGCAATTCTGAACGGTTTTCTTGTCCTGATCGGTTTTCCCAACCGTTTTGCCAGGCTGGCGGAGTTGGCGGCGCGCTACCAGAGGCGCTCCTGATCTGATTGCCGAGCGAACTTTTCGCGAGCATCGCTAGGTCTTTCTGCGGCGAAAACAGGTTTGTTTTTGGAGCAAACCAGCGTGATGCCGCCGGAGCGATCCGCGAAAAACCTTGTTGCAGCATAGGTTTTAGTCTTGTTTCGCGAGGTTGCGCATCATAACGATTGCAAACATCTCCTGCAAACAGATTGGCACCTGCTGCTCACGAAAAGTTAGGCTGAGCGTACTTTCGCTCATCCTTTCAATCCGGACTCTGCACGCACTCAAGCTCGATCTCTCGACCCAACTTTTCTGAAATTCTGCTTGCTGCGTGCAGGCGAAAGTTCTCCCGCGCATTTTTCGACGCAGAACTGACGGGTTCGCATGCCATCGGCTGCGCACGCGTTGAGTCTGCGTTTCACCAATCCCACTACCCGGTTCCAAGAGAACCACGCAAGGAGAAACCATGATTCGACCCAACGCACACGGATTCGGTCTCGAAGTCGTCGTCAACGGCCGCGCGCTGCCCATCATCGAGCACGACGGCAAGCTTTACGTCGCGGCTCCGTGGGACACCGACTTCAAGCTCCGCTTCACGACGCCGTATGGCGGTCGCTACGAAGCGGTGGCATCCGTCGACGGGCTGGACATCATCACCGGCAAGACGGCCTCCAAGGACGCCGGCGGTTACGTCGTCACCGGCTCGGCGGAAATCCCCGGATTCCGTCTCAACAACAGCGAAGTGGCCGCTTTCCACTTCGGTGACCGCGCCGACAGCTACGCCGCGCAGCTCGACAAACCGAAGAACATCGGCGTCCTCGCCGTCGTCTTCTACAGCGAGCGTCCGTACATCCGCACCCTGAGGTCGATTACCAAGGGCGGCTGCATGGGCGGCGGTCTGGAAGGCAACACCCGCGGCGGCGGCGCCACTCGCGGCGGTGTCGGTCACGACATGGGCACCGAGTTCGGGCAGCGCCAGGAGCACAAGGTGAACACCACCACCTTCCAGCGCCACAGCCAGTTGGCGACCATCGTCATCGAGTACGCTTCGCGCGAGAAGCTGATCGAGGCGGGCATCATCCGCGACACGCCGCTCGGCAACGTGAACCCGTTCCCCGCCGATAACGAACCCGGCTGCAAGCCGCCCAAGAAATGGCGCGGCAAGTAAGACCGGCAAGCGGTTGAGTTAATCACCGCTGAGTGAACCGCAAGCGGCAGAGAGGCTGGTGTCAAAACCGGCTTCTCTGCTTGCTTCTGCGGTTCACTCTTTTGGTCGTGTTGGTACTAGAGAAAGTAGTACAGCGATTTCCAATCTCAATATTTGATCAATCGCCTGTGCCGGATGTCGAGGTCCGATGGCCCTTATTGTGCTAGTTGAACTCTAAAACCATCTTTTCCGGATTGAGCAAAATCAATGATCGCCAACCCGCATTGCCGCCGTTTTTGAAAAGATAGGCTTCCAGACCTTGAGCTTTGAGCACTTGCCAGATCAGATGTTTTTGCAGGAAAAGCTTTT
>JADYYD010000055.1 GCA_020853845.1 Candidatus Melainabacteria bacterium | reverse complement strand
TAGATAAACCGATTCTTCCGCAGCTCAGTATCGTGCGCGGTCGCAGTTTCAATAGTTGCGAAATTCGGCTCTTGTCCCAAGACTACCTGGCAATAAGCTTCATACATTTGAAACGCCGCAACTGCAGTTGGACATTTGGCGCCGCCGGTACCCATGCCCACGAAGGCAACTGACTCTATTTGCGTGCCGCCGTTTTCATTGGCTTCGCGCATGTAGGCAGCCAGCGCCCGCAGAGCAGCACGTGTAGCCAAATAAGTATTGGTCGTTGTGCTAGTTTGCCGAATTGGAACGCGCACAGTCGGCGCCACCACAATCAATTGCGGTTTATCCATCCCCGACTTGATTATCTCAGCCTGCCCGACAGGCATTTCTCCGGCGTGTTTCTCCTGAATCATTTTGCGAATACGCGTTTCAAGCTTGCCGGAACTTGCCTTGTTCAAGCAATCGCCCAAGCCGCCTTCCATGATTCCAAAGCTGTTGGCCGGCGTCACGATAGCCGTCGTAGTCAGCTCCATTACGTCGCCTTCACTGATCTCGACGCGACCACCTCGACTGAAAAACTGATTCCAGGCTTTCACAACTTCCGGATTGGTGTCTCGCAAGTGAAATGTAAGCGCCATCTTTATGAAGCTCCCACCGAGGCAGCGACTTTATCCTTTTCGCCATGTCTTTCAGGGCATTTTTCGTCCTTCGGCACCATGCGTTTTTCTTTGCCGGCCGCTTTGCACTGCGAGCACTCGTCGAGCTCTTTCAAGCAGCGCGGGCATCGGCCCGTATCGGGTGTGACCGGGCAACTGCATCCGCAACATAGGAGAATTTCAGGAGACTCGAATATGCAAGAGTCACTGCCCTTGGTGCACATGGTCAGTTTTTCAAGGGCGGCACTGCAGTACGGGCAGAGATTAGTCCACACAGCTCCGCAGCTCGGGCAGAAGCTCTTTCCGGCTCCGTCCTTGCCTTGTTTCACAACCATTGTTTCCGGGTTTTCTTTGCCGAGCGTCACACATCCAGGGCAAACATTCTTCTTCGGATCGAGCGATGTGCCGGGCGGGACAGTCTTCCGTTGTCCGGCTTTCGCCTCTTGCTCTTCTACAAGACCGCGACATTCAGGGCACTTACGCGAACCTTTGTCGATGATCTGGCTGCACAAAGGACAGAGCATCTTGCCTTGGACAATCAGGGTCTTCATGCCATCGAGCGAGCAGTGTGGGCAGAATTGAGTATCATCGTCAACGCCGCCGATGTCGTGACCTCGATCGCAGACTTTGATAGTGACGCGATCAGGCGACTTATATGAAAGCCACTGCAGATAAGGGTTCGGCTCAGGCACGAATTTAGCATCCGTGTGCATCGGATTCAATTTGCGATCCGTATTCCTATAATAGTTCTCGTAATCGCCGATGGTGGCATAGGACGCCAGCGAATAAAGCGGATCATATTGCTTAACCACTACTCGCGGTTCGGTGTCCGAAAGCACGATATCGGTGGTGCGGAAATTCGGAATATGCTTTTGCACTTCGCCGACAATATCTTCGGGCAGCTTGATGCCGTTCAATCCGAGAAATGTCACGGGTTGGCTGGCAGAGCCTATCTGGTGCGTTTGTACAAACCAGAGGGGATTGGAATGCTGAACCATGAGAGTGAGCAGGTTGTCAGCGCCGAAATCAAGAAGCAAACTTCTGCCGTCTGAGGTCGTGTATGCCGGCTCCTTCCACTTGCCGGTGGCAGGGTCCATGTTGAACACGCGCGGCATCAGTCTTGTGCGGACGAACTCACGCAAGCTAGATTCGATTTTTTCCTTGCGAACTTGATCTGTAAGGGATGCGTCAAACTGAATCTGCATCAGTTTGTAGCTCAGCTCCGATTCGATGAGCGCTTTTACTTCGCTGGAAAGACTTGGAACGACTGCTTTCCAGTCGCCCTTGTGCCAAAGCGGTGCAAGCAGGCTGTCTACAAATTTCTCGACTTCTTTGCGCCCGATCAAATTCTTGTCGATAAGAACGCGTTCTTGCGTCATATCTCCCAGATCGGCGACCTTCTGGTCGAATTCGCCGCCGAGACCGTCGTCCAGCACTTTGATGTTTTCCACAAGACCTTTGACTTTGGTCAGCAGTTTCTCAAAAGTTTTTTGCAACTCATCGTAGAAGCCGGTCATCAATTTGTGCGTGCGCAGCGCTCGACCGCGACTGTCGTAGTAGTCGGAAAGCCGCTCCAGCAGGACTTCTATTGTGTCGCGCAACACTGGAAGCTGTACATCATTGCTGACGCGTTGCAGAGATTCCATTGCTTCTTTGACTTGTCTTGTCGGATCGCCTTCCACTTGCGGCACGGGCGTCACTTGATGAATTTTGGATTTGCAGTTGGCAATCAGCTCCTCGAGCCATTCGTATAAGAAGACATATCCACGTTCGGGGTCATCGGCAAAAATCTTGAATGATTTTTCCAACTCGGCAGAAACAGTTTCAAGTGTATTCTTGCGTGCGGTGAGCGCATGTTGCTCGCCGTCCATAGGATTGGAAATATCAATCGCCTCGCCGAGAGCGGCATCGGACCACTGTTTTAGCTTATTGACGCAGGCGGGCCTGTTGATGCGAAACTCTTCATGAAATGGACGTGAGAGAAAACGCCCATAAGCCGGGTCCATACTCAGGCTGTTCTTCAACAACAGCTCTTCTTCAATCTTCGAGAGATGGTCCGCGAAAAACTGTTTTGCCAGCGCTTTCTCGGTAACCTCCGGATCGGGTCGCAGCAAGAAATCGATTGTCGAATTGCAGAGGCGCGATTCGATCATGCCTTCGAAATAACTGATCGGAGGAACCTTCACAGAAGATACGCCGACGGAAGAATAAGACTTGTGGAAAGTGCGATCTTCCACGGTTTCGGGGTCGGCGATGGACGTAAAAATATTGCTTAGAATCGACTCGCTGCGTTCTGTCAAAGGAGACAGAACATCGGTCATAATCGTCTCGGACATATATTGGGCAACGCGATCGTCCACTGCCACAGGCTTGTCGCCGGATACCTGGCGCTGCGATATGACGGCGCCGCGACGGTTCTTATTGCTGAAAAGGAAGGTGAAATCAAACGGTGTCACATCACCGGAGAAATCAACGAAGGTGTGATCTTTGCCGCGAATTTTATACGAACGCTTGTTGCTGTTCAGCAAATAGTCCAGCTCGCGCAGCGCCGCGTAGGCATTAGCGTAGATGCGCTTGATATGCGCGTTTTCGACTACCGGCTCGTATACCTCCGGCATGACGAACATACCGATGAATCTTCTTGTTGAAGGATCGACACCGCAAATTTTACGCAGCATGTAAGCGACGTCCAGGAACATGCCACTGCCGGTGCCACCGCAAAGCGAGCAGATAACATACACGAATTGCAGATTCTGGTCGATTTCAAAACCGGGAAACTCTTCCCACGATGCCGGATCCGACACATCATGCGCGGCTTGCTGAAGCCAGCGATAAGTAGTGTGCAGGTTGTCGCCTTTATAAAGACCTATCTTGCCGAACATGCGCACTTGTCCCGAGCCGCGCGCCGCTTTCGGAAAGTCTACCTTCAGGTCCGGGTCCGGATACCAGTCCAGAATATGCTTGTTCTCGGGCGCCGACAGGTTGCTTATCACCTGAGGAGTGTCGCTCTGGTCGATGACACGCATCTCTGTGTTGCCGAGATTAATGTAATCGCCGGTCGTCTGACTGATAACTGGCGGATTGTTGACCCCGGCGCTGTCGGTGTCGATCGACAGCATGCGAATCCAGGGAAGGTCTTCACGCCCGTAGGTGTCGAAGATACGTCTTTTAAGATGTGTCAGCGCTCGCTTGCCGGTTCCACCAAGACCAACGACCAGCGACGGGATTGTTCTAATTGCCATGACTTTCTAGTCCTCTAAAGTGCCTATTGCTGACGACCACCGGTTACCAAACCCAAACTAACCAAAAAAATTTGATACGGTCGATGCCCCGAGCGTGTTGTCTCAGGTTGCCTGCCGCAAAACCACTGTATTAATGCTTCGAGAGCAGGAAATTTCCTACCAGCGCTAAGAGTGCTAAGCCTCCGGCGGCCATGCTGGAGACGTTTGCCACTTTGGTAGCCTTTTCCGGCAGCCAGCGGTTGAACTTGACGAGAATTGTATAAATACCGAACCTGAGAGCGACTGAGATGACTATGCTGACTACAGCGAGAATGCCGTACCACATCGTAGTGTCCATGCTCTAACGTCCTTTCCCCTTTACAGGTTAATTAATTGCGTTGCTTTCGATTTCTAATTACTAGGCATTAACCCGCACTCGATCGTTCTTAAACGCCAAAATCCAACTCTTAAGAATCTCACAAGAATTGGCGCCCACATTGGGTTTACGGCTACGGCAAACAACAATATTTGGGTGGCGGAAAAGGCCCTTTTAGATCGCCAAAAAAACCCTATCTCTGGCGCTTCAACGTGGACACCCAAAGAAAGATCCCCAGGGCGCACACAAGCAAGCATACGATGATGAGCGGCACTGCGACCGGCGCCACCTCTTCCCAGGCGCTCGGCTCCACGACAATCTCGATTGGAACGCGGCTGGGCGCCTTCGTTTCCGAGTCACCGGTCACGTTGACAGACAGTTGACCAACGTACCGGCCTGGTTTTTGCTTCGCCGGTATAACAACCATCATCTTTATTTCCTGCTTCTCGCTTTTGGATGCGTCGTAAATAAATTTGACCGGCTTACCCTCATTGATGTTCGAGGCGTCCAGTTTTTCGTTTTGAAACTCTGCCGATACGCTTTTGCCGGATTCGGGTTTTAACTGCGCCGATTCCGGCGTTATCTCGACACTGACCGACGTCTGGCGCCGGGCGCCTTCCGATTGCCCTAACGACGCCAGAAGGTCGACGCTGGTCGATTCGGGAAAGAAAAACCCGGGCTTCTTGACTCTCACTTTTATCGCTTCAGGAGAAATAACAAGACGGCTGGGGACAGAAATTGCATATGGTACGAACTGATCCACTCGCGCGGTGGAAATCATTTTGAAGAACCCGAGAAAGTGTCCGGCCGGACAATTGCTGTGAGCATGCGCGGTGACAGGAACGAGATTGGTCGGCTTTTCATCATATGTACGACCTGGAATTACAGGCGTAAGCACAACATCCGCTTGCGTAAGCGCAACAGTGAGAGAGCCTGCAGGAAGACTGGATGCCAGGCGCGTTCCGGCGGCAAGCTTGCCGGCGCCGGTCAATTTGGAAAGCGTTTGTGCGGCGGCGCCACCGGCTACGGCATTCGAGCAGTCCTCGACTTTGTCCACTTCTTCTGCATAGCACGAGCGCAATTCGACCGGAAACGAGCATTCAGACATGCCGTTGCCGTCTACATTGCCGAACATCACACAGCCGCTTTGCAAACCCTTGCCTGCATCTTTTGAAGTACCCGCAGCGGCTGTATTGCCCAGAACAATCTCACCTTTCAGGCTCTCAACTGTTTTCTTGAGAGCGCCGAAAATTCGGTCCGAAACAGTACCGCCGGATTGCGAATTAACATCGATGAATTCGCCGCTAATAAGAGACGCGAGTTCTTTGGCAGTTGTCGTTCCGGCTTTGCTGTCAGGCAGTCTTTGCAAGCCGACCACCCGCGTTTGCCACGTGTCCACACCAACTTTCTGCCTGGCGATGCGTTTTTCAAGAAGAATTTGCTTTGCCACATCGCGCACCTTATGTGGTGCACCAGCAGGCGGCTCGTCCCACCCATCGGTGAACATGACGATAAAAGTCATGGTGCAGGCGTCGCTTTCCTTCGCCCACCCACGCGCCTTCTCCAGCGCCGCGTGCAATGCGCCGCCCATGTAGGTATCGCCGTGCTTGTCCGCGGACAGCGTTGCCGGCGCTACGATCTTTCCAACCAGCTCGGCGCGATCGGCTGCATTAGCCAGCTTTGTCGGCCAATCGGATTTTTCCGTGACGGCAGTCCCGAATGTGATGAAGGAAACGCGGCTGGAGCCGCCTATAAGGCGATTGTCCTCGACCATCTGCCTGAGCGCGGAGCGCAATGCCTCAAAGAGAGTTATGTCTTTGCCGTCCGGACCTTTGACCATCGTGGTTTTCATAACCATGCTGCCGGAAACATCAACAAGGAAAATGAAATTGACAGGGCGTTCGCGCTCATCCGCGGCACCGGCAGGCAGGCAAGAAAACAGTATGAAACTCCAGGCAGCAAGCGCGATTACGCACAGCTTCAACAATGCAACAAATGCATTGAATGACTTGAACGTAATTATCGTTTTTGCCATAAAGCCTCTTTTCTTAAAGGCTCAATTCTTCAGCGATGCGCTTGGCTGCATCTTTGCGATCGGCGGCTCTCGTGATGGGACGCCCGACGACTACATAGTCGGTTCCCATTTCCACCGCTCTTTTCGGCGTGACGATGCGCTTTTGATCGTCGTTGCTAGCCCATTGCGGGCGGATGCCCGGCGTGACGATGACGAAATCTTTGCCGCAATGCTTGCGGATCGCTTCAACTTCTTTCGCCGATGCCACCACTCCATCGGCTCCCGCTTCTTTAGCCAGTCCGGCATAATGAGTTACAAGAGCCTCCACCTGGCGGGTTTCGCCGAAGTCCTTACTGAGAATTTCCTGCGAGATGCTGGTCAAAACAGTGACTGCCAGCAAAATCGGACGTTTCACTTTGGCTGTCTGTGCAGCTTCTTGAGCTGCTTTGTGAGCCGCCGCGATCATTTCGCTTCCGCCCTGAGCATGGACATTGAACATCGCCACGCCGCGTCTGCCGATTTCGCGCGAGGCAGAAGCGACCGTGTTGGGAATATCGTGGAATTTACCGTCGAAGAAAACGGGCGCCCCGAGCTTGTCCAGCTCGTCGAGAAGTTTCGTCCCGCAGTGCGTGAACAATTCCAGCCCGACTTTGAACATGCCCACGTCTTCTTGCAGCTCATCAACGAGCTTCAGAGCGTCAAACATCGTGGGTACATCCAGCGCTACTATTAAGCGCTCTTTTCCTTTTAGTTCAGTCATACTCGCCGCTTTTACTTCTTGCACGTTGGTAACTTCCTGTGTCGAGCAAAATCCACCCGGTAAAACTGTAAATCATGCCAGCAAAAAAGACCTGGCAATTTGATTGCCAAGTCTTATTGATTTGGTTTCGACCACCATTAACTGTTGCTGGCTGCCTTGCTGCCGGCCTTGCTGTAGCGCTTGACAAATCTGTCAACGCGACCTTCGGTGTCGACGATCTTTTGTTGTCCGGTGTAGAAAGGATGGCAGGAGCTGCAAATTTCTACGCGGATGTTCGGTTTGGTGGAACCAGTCAAAACTTCAGCGCCGCAGACGCAGGTTGCCTTGACTTCTTGATATTTAGGATGAATGCCGTCTTTCATAGCTTTATCTCGACTCTTGTTGTGTGGGCCCCGAAAGAGAAACATGGTCTCTTGCAGTAAACCCCGACTGTTGATGCCGGTTCGAATGCGCCCGGCAGTGAATGCCGCAGTGCATAGCGAACGTTAATGATAGCAGACTGTTTGTATATACGCGCCGGACCGACATCCTTTGTTAATGCGGATTGCGCCGGCAGCGGAGCTTTACGTAATCTCATAATTGACGGCGGACAAGAGTCAGTCCCGCCCGCTCAGTAGTTAATCGGCTGCTGAACTTCCAGACCTTCAGCCGCAGCTACGAGCCGTTTTCCCTCGACGTTCAGGAAGACTTTCTTGCCGCCCACCACTGAGCTGACCGTTTTCTTGAGCTGATCGAGGCGCGTTTGCATCGACGCTTCTCCTCCGCCGGAGGCAAAACGTTGGGACAGATCAATCTCGTAGTCGTCGTCCAGCTCACGCACACCAAGCAAGACTGTGCCTTTCGGAATTTCAGAGGCAAGCCCTTGCCCCTCCTCTTCACCTGTAGGACCGCGCAAAAGCTCGCTCAGGGCAAATTCCAATTTGTTGCTGCCCGCGCATTTGCGGCTCACTTTGACCAGTTCCAGGTTATCGGCATTTGGTTTGACAAACCAGATCTCAGCCGTATTGCCCACCAAATCCGCTTGCACAACGCGCTCGGACTGATGCTCTGCCGGCAATTTGCTGCCGGTCAAAATCCTGTTTTCTGCACAGCCGGCAAGAAAAACCGCCGAGCACAAGAGCATAGCTGCCGCAACATGAAAGAGTCTCAGCGTATTTGCTTTGTTTGTCATTTAACCCCCTGGTTTTTTGGTGCAAGAATAAGTTTTCCTTCGCCCGTCAGTCCTTTTTCACCGACATCGAGCGAGCTGAGCCGGAAGGCATGGTCTTTGCGATCCATCCGCTTCAGGTCAATAAGAGGATTGAGCAACTCTTCGGCGAACTCGGAAAATTTCTCGGGCTCGATAATATCGCTGCTCTCCACTTTCATGTCCGCAATTTCAACGCGATCGTCACCCTTCAACTGCAGCTTGCCGGTAATTTTCAAAGGCACGCCCGTTGAATCATCAGCGCCTTCCGCCTTCAAAAGAGCCTTGATGCAGACATTGTCTTCCACAAAATCGACTTCGGGATTCACCACCTGCAATTGTTGCGCGCCCAAGCCGGGCAGGTCCAAATTCAAACCGCGCAGTGATTTCGAGACTCT
>JADYYD010000054.1 GCA_020853845.1 Candidatus Melainabacteria bacterium | reverse complement strand
CGCAACACGCCGATCAGCACACGTCACGTTCATACGATCGTTGCTCGAGCTGGCGAACTCGCTGGCTTGCCGTTCCCGGTTCATCCTCACATGCTCAGGCATGCGAAGGGATATCATCTCGCGAACAAAGGCTATGACACCAGGCTCATTCAGTCATACTTCGGTCACAGGAACATTCAGCACACGGTTCTATATACACAGCTTGATGCGTCCCGTTTCAAGGGCTTCGGCGCGGATTAGTCGGTAGCGCAAGAGCGAAAAGTTCTTTGCATGTCTGCCCAGCGAAGGGAAACTAAACGTTGGTTTTTCTCTCGCGAATGTTTTATCGCTTTCTGACCGACGAAATTGTCGAAACGATATCGAATAGGTTTTGTCAGTTTTGTCAGTGAGTAACTAATACATTTCTAGATTATTTGTTTTCTTTGTATTCCATTCAATCCTTCGATGTTGCTTACACAGTGCTTACACGAACCGATTTCGATTAGATCTCCGAGAGATGGATTCGAACCACCGTTCCAACGTTCAAAGCGTCGTGTCCTACCATTAGACGACCTCGGAATAAAATGCCCGACGGTGGATTCGAACCACCAACCTCTTGTTTCTAAGACAAGCGTCTCTGCCGTTGGACTACCCGGGCATGGTGGGAGCGGCTGGATTTGCACCAGCGAAGCCTTGCGGCGACTGCTTTACAGGCAGGTGGTTTTGTCTACTCACCCACACTCCCATGATTGGTCTGAGCGGGACGTGCTGCCCGTCCGGCCTCCTGTTTCCAAAACAGGCGCTCTACTGTTGAGCTACGCCCAGATATGGGGGATTGGATGGGAATCGAACCCATGTCTTTGGTCTCACAAACCAATGTCCTAGCCGTTGGACGACCTATCCCATGGCGACGCTGAGGGGATTTGAACCCCCAACTTCCGCGCAGACAACGCGGCACTCTGCCAGTTGAGTTACAGCGCCAGGAGAGCGACTCAATGGTTTCGCGCACACAATCGGCGCTCAGAAATGAACACTCCGAATCAATGCAGCACAACGTTGAGTCTGGCTCTTCGCTGGTGTCAATCAATGCTGCCGCTGCTGCAACTGCACCGAAAATTGCAAACACAGTTGCAGTGATGCAGCAAACAGCATCGAAGGCGAACAGAGTCGCAACGAATGCAGCGAACGCAGCAAAGCCGGCGATGCTCGCAGCAATTGTTTGGCACTTCGCGATTGAAAATTTAGTTGGAAAGCTGGTGTAGATGAAGATAGTCATGATCGTTAAACACTCCTGAATTGACGCACGGCACAAGATACAGCTCTTGGAGCTGCTGTCTATCTTGATACTGTGGGAGTGTGCGGAACACGACTATCACCTTTGAGTTCTACTTTCTCTCGTTTCTCAGTGGAGCGTTCTTACAGATCTATATTAGATCTCTAATAGATCTCACCTGAGCACGAAGGCGGCAACTGCCGCCCGTATTTCCAGTCTATACAGTGGTGTCCGATTTTGTCAACCGGAAATTTCCCAACTGCGAATTACCGCGCAACCTTCGCAGAGATCTTCTTAAGAGCTTGTTCGAAGTCTTCGATCAGATCTTCAGTTGCTTCTATGCCCGTTGAAAATCTAACCAGCGAATCGGAAATACCAATTTTCTTTCGGTCTTCTTTTGAAAGTCCCAGATGTGATGTGGTTGCTGGTCTGGTGATCAAGCTCTCAACCCCACCAAGGCTCGGAGCGCAGATAGGCAATTGCAATGCTTTGAGAAACTCATCTGTTTTGTCAGCATCTTGATCTTTCAGTTCAAAACTCAACATGCCACCAAACCCATCGAACCACTTCGCAGCTCTCGCATGCGAAGAATGACTTTCTAGTCCTGGATAATTGACCGCACCAATATCGGCATGTTTCTCCAAATATTCGGCAATTTTCTGGGCGCTTTCATTCTGATGTTTCACTCTCAAAGACAGCGTTTTCATTCCCCTGTGCAATAGGAAAGCGGCATGAGGATCCATAGTGCCGCCAAGATGATTCAACTTTCTTTTTACGTCCTTCACCAGAGCCGCTTTACCGATACATGCACCAGCGACGATATCACTATGTCCGTTCAAATATTTAGTGCAGCTATGCAGAGAAAGATCAAAACCAAGCTCCGCAGGACGGAAATTTATCGGGCTGGCGAACGTATTGTCTATGATGGAGATAATTTTATTAGCTCGGGCGAACTCCACAACCGCAGCCAGTTCCGGCACATCCATCAATGGATTGGCAATGGCTTCCACATAAATAGCCTTTGTCTGCTTGCGAATCTTCTTTTCCCAAGAAGCTGGATCACTGCCATCGATGAAATCATAATCGATACCCAATCCCGGCAGATCTTTGGTTACGAAATCATGGGTGCCACCATAAAGACAATCTTGCAGCAAGATGTGATCGCCATTGCGCAAAATACTCAGTAATGTTGTCGAAATAATAGCCATTCCGCTGGCTGCCACCAAGCCTGACTCCGCACTTTCGATTGCTGCAAGTTTCTCGCCGAGAACAATGTGATTGGGCGTATTATTCAAGCGAATGTAGCGAATATCGTGATAGTCGTCTTCACCGCCATACTCGAATGTTGCTGATTGAAAGATCGGCAAGTTGACTGCGCCGCCCACACGCGGGCGCATTTCACCTGCATGAATCAGCTTTGTTTCCATTCGCTTGGAGCTGCTCACAGAATTTACCTCGCTATGCTCTATGTCTACTTGCCTTTTTTGACTTTGCCGGAAACATACGGGCGCACGACAGGACTCGATTTTGAGCTAGCCGAACGACTGTGTTCGATTGTTTTTCTCTCGATCTCCAGCAGATCATATTCCTGTCTCAATCGTCCAAACATTCCTGCAATTTCTTTTTCCCTGCGTGCACGCTCTGATGCTTTCACCACCAGGTTGTCGGCGTTGCCTTGCATGCCTTCCAATTGTCTGAGTTTGGCTTCCTCAGCATTGAGCTGAGCTTCAGCGCGAAGTGCTCGCATTTGATCGCTCATCAATTGGTTGGCAATGCTGCTTGCCTCGGAAGCGCTCACATTCATTTCTAAGCAAAGATGAGGCGGCGGAATGTTGTTGAGGTGATAGGCGTCACAATGCATTTCATACTTTTTGTGCAGAGCATCAAATGCACCTTTGGCAGCCTGGCACTCGCCGATTTGAGAACGGAACAAATTCAAGTGTTTCTGGTACTCCGCCGCATGCACCTTAAACTGCGCCACATCGGCATTGAATTGCTGCATCGCCTGTTGGAGCTGTGGCCCCTTCAACTTAATAAGTGGGATATTCGGAGTTTGAAGCGTCTGCAATTGAGAAGCGCGACCGGTCAGAGTTTCATCCTTCACTTTTTTATCGGTATCGGATTTAGTGGCTTCGGTTTTGGTGGCATCGGATTTCGTGGCATCGGCTT
>JADYYD010000053.1 GCA_020853845.1 Candidatus Melainabacteria bacterium | reverse complement strand
AGGCTGCAACTCGCCTGCGTGAAGTCGGAATCGCTAGTAAACGCCGATCAGCACGCGGCGTTGAATACGTTCCCGGGCCTTGTACACACCGCCCGTCACGTCATGGGAGTTGGTCACGCCCGAAGTCGGTGTGCTAACCGTAAGGAAGCAGCCGCCTAAGGCAGGGCCGATGACTGGGACGAAGTCGTAACAAGGTAGCCGTACCGGAAGGTGCGGCTGGATCACCTCCTTTCTAGGGAGTAATCGGATATGTTCTTTCGGTAAAGAACAGAATTCCGACACGAAACATGCTTAAGACGCACAATTCACGTAGCGTCGCTGACAGCAGCAATGCCACAGTTTGCATGTGTTTCTCCTAGGTCGAGGCCATAGACGGCTATCTGGTAATAAAAAACCTTGCTCAAAGACCAGATAGAGAGAGGCAGACAGGCATCAGGATTGGCTATTCAGTAATCAGGGCTCGAATTTCGAGTCTATTCATAATCACAGCATTGAAGAGAACGCTTTGCGTTTTCTTTTTTGTTTTGGACGACTGGAATTAGTGCGCATAGCGCATGCATTCTGGTGATATTGACATGGCAAAAATACTGATCGTCGACGTCGATCAGCAAATACTAGATGCAGTCGCAGAAGTTTTGCGACAGAAAAATTATCTGGTCGAAACTACGGGGTCCGGAGAAGATGGACTGGAGCGTATGCTGATCAGTTGTTTTGATGATCACTGTCAAATTAAATGATTTCGCGGACAATTACTTTTGAGCGGGGTTCTTTTTAATTGTCCGTGATCATCGTGTGCCAGTCCTTCAACTTCGTGAGGCGAGCGCGTTTGTTCAAGGTGAAGCGTCCAGGACGCGTCATCGATGGGCATTCTTTCTTTGCTTCCAATAGAATATATTTTCGGCTTAGTCCTTACCCGCCCAGTGCAAGCTTTTGTCTCAGCGTTCCAGCATCTGGAACGTGTCTTGAGGTTTGTCACGCGAAAATAACGATTGCCGGCGCAATAATCCAACATCCCCAGCACCAATTTATTTCCTGCCAAATTTAGCTCAATCGGAAAAACATTCCGAGCAGGCCCTGAAAGAGATTGACTGGCACAGCCAAGCGAAGGAGGAAGATTATGGGATTGTCCTGTGATATAGGTGGACCCGGTGCCGACGAAGAGGCGCAAAGAGCTACGGAGTTATACAATAACGCCGTTAGCGGCGATCAGAGCGCATGGCAGTCTCTTGCCAGACTGGAAGAGAGAGTTAATGGCACTCCAAATTGTGGAAGTGCGAAATCTTTTGCCGAGATTGTGTATAACGAGCTCAATGATTTGCCTGGTGCGGAAGTTCTGAGAGGACTTACTAAGCTGAATTCTGAGGATGGCTTCCTTCCTCAGATTGATTTTCCGGAGAAGAAATTGCCTTGATCAATTTCTTGTCGAATGTCGGCATTAAGATCAATGTTTTGTAATCGCACTCATGGAGGAAGAAGTTATGGGAATGTGCACACTGGATGGCGATGCTCGTGAGATGGCTGAAACCGCTTCCATGCTGTATGAAAAAGGAAAACAAGGCGACGCTGAAGCAAAGCTGAATTTCTTGGACGTTATGCGCGGAATCAATTTCAATCAAGACTGCAGCGGGCACGATAAATTCGTCGAAGACGTTTACGTTGGTCTGAGCGGTTCGCTGGATAGAGATGCGGTTCTTCGACAGGGCGTGAGACCAGGTTATCCACGCCTAGAAGAAAAAGTTGCTGTTACTGAAATCTATGTTCCACCCTTTGTTACGCCACGAAATGATAAGTGACTCCCGCTCACAATTCCCTGTTCGGAATGTGGCGCGTGTCCTCAAGCTTGTGAGACCGGGCAATTAGAAGGAGTGACTTGTGTCTGAGCGGTGTGATTTTAGCAAGAGTGCTCCGGAGTCCCTTGGGAAACCTGAAACCCTGGAGAACCTCTATGTCGATGCTTTGGATCAGTTGATAAAGGGTGGGCCGAAGCTGGATGAGTTTCGTGCCGCCATGAAGTGGTTAAACGGAGATGAAGTTTCAGACACTTGCCGTAGGACTTTTTCCGAAACTCTTCCGGATGGCGGCCTACTTAGCGACGACATTTTAGTGAACGAGATTGATGGCCGTATCTTGCTAGAGACTCTGGTCGACAAGTAGTTTCTACTTCCGGCCGGGGATCATTCGGGAATGAGTTCGCGAATGCCGTCTTGTGCTTTGCTCTTCCAGGCTTTGGCATCAGCAAAGCGTTTCTGGCGGCTGAGATAGTCTGCATAACATTCGCGCGCATCAAACAGGAACCTGCTGTTTTTTTTCTCCGTTGCCGACAGTATGTTGATGCTTGCGCGCAGCAGTGAGTCCGCTTTGGTTTGATTGCCGGCAGCTTCGTAAGCAACAGCAAGCTTTTGCATGGTGCGGGCTCGTGTCCTGGCATCATGTCCAAGCTTTTTCTGAATAGCAAGACTTTTTTCGTAGTACTTGATTGATTCGTCGATGTCGCCAAACTTTGCATAAGCACTGCCCAAGCGGTCATAGACTATGAATTCGCTTGATCCACGATGAAATGGAACTGTTTGGTTGATTATGGATTGTAGGAATTCATCAGCTTCCCTGTGCTTTCCTGCGCGATTGTACGCGACATGAATTTGTAAAACCGCAATCATATTGTTGGCGAAACTGTGTCGATCTTTTCCGAATGTCAGGTTGATTGCGCGGTCAATGCATTGTTTCGCCTCTTCTTTGTCTGCTTTCTTGATATTGCATATCGCCAGCCGCGACCATATTTCGACCAGTCTTGTGTGGTTTCCTTCGTGGCACAACTGATCGAATTTTAGCGCCCTGCGTAAAAGAGTTTCCTCATTTGCACTGTCCGGCTTTGCTTGCGACAAGAACTGTTCGCACAATTCATCCAGAACGACAAGCAGTTCGGAGTCATCACCTGAAACAGACGAACGCTGGAGGTATCGAACTACCGGCTCAACGTGCACGCAGGCCTCATCAAGTTTTCCTTGCATGGAGCAAGCAAGAGACAGCCTTGTCATGGAATCCATGTATTTGAACTCGTCGTCCCTTGATCTTTCTAATGCCGGCAATACATTCTTGAATTCTGACTCCGCATCCGCGTACCTGTGGGCCAGCATCAAACGCTTTGCCGCCAGATAGTGATCGTCAATTGACTGTTCTGTGGAAATTTTCACGGATTCCGTGCAGGACGTGAGCCAAATCAGGCAAGTTAAGACTTGAAGTGACGAAACGATCTGAATAGTGCTTCTATGCCGGTTGAACAAGCATGCTCCTTTCGGGTGCGACAAATTATTATTTGCCCTCCAGAGCGTAAGATGAGTCATGCCGGTTGAGCATTGCTTTCTGGTTCTAGAAATTCGTTGGGGACCTAGATTTGCTCTGAGTTCCAACTCCACGGCACACTCATCAGTTCTTCCTTCAGAGATCTGGGAAGCATTAGCTTGGTTGCGCCGGCCTGCACTTTTTTGATTTCCGGAAACCTAAGTTGTTAGAATGTAAGGACCTGCGGGTTGGATGCGTTTATCCATCAAAGAGGCAGCGGGGTTGATATCGGCCGCCGCGCTCATTCTCTTGTGCATGGCTTCGATCGATTCCTGTTTGCGAGACGGGCGAATCCCAGAGATGAGAAGGTGATTGGCGATGTAGCGCTCCGGATGATGCGCTTCTATCGCATTACGCACGCTCTGGTTGTTGTCGAAAGCAAGAAATTGCATGGCGAGATAACGCAAGTCTTCGTGTCCGCATGATTTGGCAGTGTCTTTGGTATTGCGAAAGTCCTGGCGAAACTGCTCGAAATTACCCATTCTGTAATTTATCAGTGCTCGTGCACCGTGCAAGGCGGGATGATCAGGGTTGTAGGTTAGAAGCTCGTCAGATGTAGCCAGGGCCTTTTCCATATTGATGATTGTCAGCCCTTCGCCTGCGAAATTGCTGACCAGGTAGATGAGCTTTTCTTCGGGACGGAAGAATCTGTATTCAGTCAAATGACAATGAGGAAGACGCTGGCGCATCTCCTTGAGCGCTTCCAGCGTTACCAGGGGCATGTCGAATGAGAACTTCGACAGTCGGCTTAGGAACCGAGCCCTTTGTTCGTGACGCTTGTCTCAACGAGCTGCAACTCCCTGAGCTTTTCGCATCGTTCTAGAACTTTGATGCCGTAGTCGGAAACGGCACGTCATTAGCCCACGCACTCTCTCAATGTGCCCAGTATGTGGTAGGTTGAGACCTGAAAGATCGCTGATTAGCAGCAATTAATCGACGTCTTGAGGTGTGATGACCCAGGCGTGATCTTGCAATTTCCTGCTACTTGTCTGAGTTGAAGTACTTAGTACTTCGGCGGTGGAATGATTAGATATCGGCCGGTGATATCCAGGGTTATTTCATCTCGAAGTTGACCCGTCGCTCCATCTAGGATTGGTTTTGCGCATGATCGATCATTCTCTAGTGCTTCGTTAAGCACCGCATAGAAAAGTTTGTAAGACGCGTCACCGGTGTTATAGCGCTCGCTGGCAGTGCGCATGAAGCCTTCTTTAAATTCACAAGGTTTGGCCATAGAATCGGTTCCTCAGAAGCAAGGGGGAGCTTCTCTTTCCAATGTCTGGAAGGTTGGCTACATGCAATTATTGGAGCATTCGGCGTGATATTTGCGTAACACCTGTACTCTTGCAGCAAGATAATATTTCTCCACCGGATTCCTCACGAGGGCGAATGAATCTCACCTTTGAAGATGTCGAGCTAGATATTGAGCGTTGGCTCGAAACTTACGGACGAAAGGATATTCTGAGCAGCGGACAAGTTTGTATTCGCGGCTATGACATTGCCAAGTCTTCTGTTCTCGACCTTTATTTTGAAAATCGTAAGTGCAAGCCATTGGTGACCTTTGCTCTCAAGGGTTACAAGGATGATGCGTTCATTGACAAGCTGACTCAGTTGTTGCTCGAACAGCGAAATTTTCTCCAGCTAAGAAGATTGTGGACCTTTCTGACAGGCGAGAAGAAAGCTAATTACTGGCATGTGTTAGCTGTAAAGCAGTTTTTTCCATGCGTGGATGATTCCGGAAAGGCATTCTCCGCTGCTGAAGTGAGAGAAACGCATGTCAATCAAAGAATTCCAAATTGCAGACAAGAAACGCTTGCCCTCTTGCGTCGTTATGAAGAGATTCTTCGTTCATTAGATGAGCAAGACGGAACCCTTTTTCTCTTAAGAGAAGAAATGGAGAAAATTGCTTGCGGGCACATTCGTAAAGCCGCGGGCAAAGCGATTAAAGACACCATAGACGACGCTCGATTCTGGCAGTTAATAGACGAGGCTCGTGATGCCGAATTCGATACCATGTCTAGCACCAATCATTTGATTTCTTTGCTCGAAAGATATTCTGGCACTCAAATAAAGATGTTTCACAAGTTGCTCGCTCAAAAGCTTGAACAGCTCAATTATTGGGATGTGTGGGCTCTCGCTTTCCTTGCTCAAGATGGTTGCTCTGATGACGCTTTTGAATCTTTTCGTTGTTGGATAATCATGCAGGGTGAATCGGTTTTTGAAAAAGTCGTGGCAGATGTAGATGCAGTTTTGCCAGACATTCCTTCTGGCGTGAGTACTAGCTGCAACACGCTTATTCAAGCAGTCTGTATTGCTTTTGAAAGTAGAGAAGGCGTTCCGCTTTCCGGAATTACCAAGGACAGCAAAGTTAAAGGAGTGCCTTGGAATGAGGAGACTGTCGCGAAGAAGTTTCCAAAGATAGCAAGCTGGTACGGTCGCAGCCAGAGCGCTGGCTAGTGCATGTTGCGATTACCAGTTCCAGGGAACTGCTTTCATCTCATCTTTTAGCTCTTTAGGCAGAATCAAATCTTTCTGCTTTGGTGTGAGTAGCAATTGCGGTTGCCTGTACTCAGGGACATTATAAACTTCTGCATGTGAAGGGTAAGAAGCGTTGCTCAATCTGTTTATGAGAGAGGCTACTGGTGTTCTTCCATAATGTGGGCGCACCCCTCCTGTTAGGAGTTTGCTCGCAACCATTCGCTCGGGATGCTGCATCTCCATCATCAATCTCAAGCCGAAGTAAGTGTTTTCAGCCAAGAAATTGATCGCCAGTTCGAGCAAATCTGGCTGTCCATAAAGATTTGCGTGGTCGCGAACATTGATGAGATCAGCTCGGAAAGTTTCGATGTCGCCCATGCGATAGTGCAGAAGTGCACGGGCTGTATGAATAACCGGATTGAAAGGACTGTAGCTGAGAAGCTCATCGGTGGCACCTAAGGCTTCAACAAAGTTGATGAGCGTCCTATCGTCTGCCATGAAATTCTTGACGAGATAAAGAACTTTTTCTTCCGGACGGAAGAATGTGTAGTGAGACAGATCGCATGATGGTAAGCGATGGCGCAGTTCTTCGACCGCACCGTCGCTGACTAGCGGCATATCGAACGAGAGAGTCGATAAACGCCGGCAATGCGAAAGTCCGAGAAATGCATCATCGAAAACGGCAGGCGCAGCTATTCTTAGCGTCAGAAGCGAACCAACTCGCGAAATAAAATAGATGCCTTTCTCCGTGATGTTGCAGCCGGAAGCCTCTAAATATTCAAGCTGCTGGAAATTGCGCAGAACACCCAAACCATCGTCACTTGCGCGAGTTTTGGCCAACTGCAATCCTTCGAGCTGACTCAGGTTCTTCAAATATGCAATACCGCTGTCGGTAATGTTCGCCGTATCGATTGAAAGCCACTTCAGTCCGCGCATGTTTGCGAAGCTTTGAAGACCTTTGTCCGTAACATTGGTATCTACTAGATGTAACTCTTTGAGGTTTTCGCACTTCTCCAGCAGCTTTATTCCATAGTCGCTTATCCCGCGACCATAGAGAACGAGGTTATGCAATTTTGGAAGCATGTGCATCCGACTGATGATGTCTTCATCAGTCCATCTCTGCAAGGAGTCGACGTGATTTACAAAATCCATGAGAGGCCCGCTCAGACCAACGCAAGCTCTATGTGCCCAAATGAGCTATGTTCCAGACATTATTAGCCACTTGCTTAGCAGGAATTAATCAGTGAAAGCCCGTGCAAAAAACGTCTTGGTCCCGCAGGTTGATATGGGTGGTATTACTGACGATGCCATTATAAATTCACGAGTGGCTGGTTCTGATCATCTGGTTGGAGGATGATAAACATACACGTGCCAAAGATCGGGATTTATTTTTTCAGTCCAAAATTCGAAACCACGAGAGTGCCAAATATCGAATAGAGGCTGCGGCTCCCACATGTGTTTGATGCCGATTACTTCGCCAGGTTTGCTCGTGTTTACGGCGATATTTATTGGCGGCATTGGATCGCCGAGGTGAGCATCCAGCGGCGTAACATCAACCCATTTGATTGCATCCGGGTGGTATTCGATCATCCAGGCCGGTTTTTCAGAAGGAACGCGCGGCAGTTCTTCCTGCTCAATACCATCTGGCATATCAGTATTCGAGAGACCTGCAATCTCATGGATTTTGCTCACCAATTCCGTGACTGGCATACCAACCATGGCAGCGAGTCTTCCGAGCGTAATGCGCATCGGCATTACCTTCTGCATAAGCGGATTGCGTAGTCGTCCAAAGTCATGAGGGTTAAGGCTAATGATGTATTCAAGAACATCCGGGTGCGCTGCCAGCGCTACAGAAAGGCGAGTTTTTGCGTTCAAATGACCAACCCTTGAAAGTCCTGCGAGTGTTT
>JADYYD010000052.1 GCA_020853845.1 Candidatus Melainabacteria bacterium | reverse complement strand
TGATCAACACTGTGGAAACATCTTATGTGACGTTCCGCCCCCTCTTGCGCTCGGAAATCGAGGCATATGTAGACACCAAAGAACCGATGGATAAGGCCGGCGCATATGCATTGCAGGGAATCGGCGCTGCACTGGTAAGCAAGATCGACGGCAGCGACTCCAACGTTATAGGGCTGCCCGTGGCTCGCGCAGTCGACCTTCTCAGGCGATCGGGCATGCACATTTTGGGCGCTTAGAATTCAAGAATTTAAAAATGCAAAAACAAAAACAAAATCAAAAACAGAAAAGCGAAAAGCTGCCGGAGTTGATGGAGCTGTTTCCTCTCATGGAAAAGCTGGGCAAACATCTCAAAAAAGACGGCAGCCTTAACGGCACGAAGATTGGCTGGCACTGCCATCTTACGCAGCTTACGCTGATAACGGCCCAAGCGCTGGTCGAGGGTGGCGCAAAACTTTTCTTGAGCGAAGTCAACCCTGCCACCACGGATGATGACGCAGTTGAAGGCATTCGCTCACTCGGCTCAAAAGTTTTTCTCGGCGATCAGTCGCCCGATCAGGTTTTGGCTGAGTCACCGCAATTGCTGACGGACACTGGTTTTGTAATTACAGAGCGCTATCTTGCCGCCCCGGCGGCCAGGCGACAAAAATCAGTAGTTGCCGCCAGCGAGATCACCACCAGCGGTATCGAGAAATTGCGCAAGCTGGAAAGTTTGCCATTGCCGGTGGTTAATATCAACGGCGGATTGCTTAAAGCACGGATCGAAAACTACCACGGGGTGGGTGATGGAGTCGTCGATTTACTGCGGCGCCTCACTGGTCGCTCACTTTCCGGACTCAATGCAATAGTTGTCGGCTACGGCGCCGTCGGCTCGGGAGTAGCTTTTCATTTGAGGAAAGAAGGCGGCATCGTCAATGTCGTAGACAATGACCCCGTGCGCCGACTAATCGCGCATTTCGATGGTTATTCGGTGGAGAACCTGGACAGCTCACTGCAAAAAGCCGATATCGTCGTAACGGCGACGGGAAAACGCAATGTGATCGGCGGGCCGCAATGGCAGGCAGCCAGGGACGGTGCGATTTTCATCAATGTCGGTCACTGGCCCGAAGAGCTCGACCTGCCGTCTCTAAAGGCGCTTTCATCCTCGATTGTCGACCTGGAATTGAAGACAAGCAGATTTCACCTGCAAGACGGAAGCGGCGGGGAAAAGCGCCTGTACGTTGTGGCTGATGGAAATCCTGCCAACATAGTCTTGTTAACCGGATCTGTAGAGCCCACACTTATACACCTGACAACCGAAGCGCTATGCCTTTCATATCTGGCCAAAACCGGCGCGAGTCTGGGGCATGGAGAACATCCGATACCATACGAAGTTGAGCAAAGCTCCAGCCTATTAGCCCTGGAGGCGCTCAGAGCCTAGTCCTGCGCTTTGTTACAAGGACGACAATTGGCTGGCAAAAGCGCTACATTTGACGAGTGAGCTTTATTAAGCGTGGCAGTATATGCTAACTTCATAGCCGAATATCGGTATATCCATGCTGAAGTTTAACCAAGAGTGACCTTAATGAACGAAAGAGCCCGTCGAATTTCCGTTTGCTCGATCTTGACCGCGCAATTGCTCGTGTCACTGGCTGGTCCAGCCTTCGCCCAACAAGATGACAGTTCGCTGGATGCGCTCTGGAGTGACAGTTCTGATTCATCCAAAGGACAGGCAGCCAACAAGAACTCTCAAGCTCGCAAAAATCCAACCAGCATAGATACTTCACCAAATTTCAAAGTCACTACAGGTGGTGCCACCGATTCCGGCACCGGCTCATCGAGTTCGGCAGTTGATTTTTCGAAAACCGCCGAAGACACGGAAGTGAGCACTCCGGCGTCCGGCACATCGTCGCCCCTCTGCTCGGTCGATTCTTTCAAAGGAAGTGACTTCGTCAAGTCGGGCGGCTGGCCCGGCGTCGGACCTTTCAATACAACCACGCGCGTTCCTAATGAGCTGAAAGACGCACAAGACAATCATTTGAGACTGAAAGTCGACAATCAAAAGGTGACGGAAGCCGAACTCTGCCTGGTCAAACAGCCGAATGCAGGAAGCAATTTCATCAATTTGCAAATGACCACCGACTATTTCCTGGAAGCGCTTGGCGTCAAGCCGAGCAAAATTTCCGACTTCAATAAAGAACTGGAAAAGAGCCGAGCGGAAGTCGTCAAAGAAGACGTCAGACCGCTTAATCTGCCGGCCGGCAAATATCAAGTTTTAATCGCGGCGCCGACCGATGAAGATCTTTCTTCCCTGCCGCAAGATAAGAAAGACAAAATTGCTCTCGTCATCAAAGTCTCGAGCAGAGACGCCAGCATTGAAACAATCAAAGAACACCCGACTGATGTTAGCGACACAAGCGATACCCAGCCGGTCCAACAACCGCCTGTACGCGTAGCTGCCGCTGCGCCGGTCAGAACTGCGCCGCCTGTAAAAGCTCCAGTAAGAACGACTGCTCCCGCGGTCAAGACGACTCCAGTTGCAACACCGCCTGCGGCCGCTTCTTCCGACCCTCTCAAAGCTCAATTTGCAGATCTTTTGAAGAACTGGCAAACAATCAAAAAGGGTGCAGTACGCAGCAGATCGACTGGCGAACTGTCCGAAATACTCTCGGGTGAAGCTCTAAAAAAACAAACCGGCGCCATCAATTATTTGATGAGCCAGCACAAGTACTACGAGATGACTTCCAAAGGTGTGATCGTCAACAAAATCCAGGAGCTTACACCCGGCAAGAAGTATGCTTGCTATGCTCAAGTGAAGGAGTATCGCCGCTTTATCGATGATACGACAGGAAAAGTTCTCAAAGAAGGCGACGATACTTACAACGTCAATTACACGATCGAAAAGGTCGGCGACAAATTCTTCATCAGCGACTCTGCTGTAATCAATAATTTGCCCAGCGCCCCGCCGAAAACTCGGTAACCCGCTAACCACAGGTCTTTCCAGCACCACATGTCTCGCAGAAAAAATGATGCCGCCCTTTTTGAATCAGGAAAGAGCCGCGTTCCTTTTGTTGCGGGAATTGCATTTCTTGTCGTGGGCTTTGTCTTCTGCAGAACGCTTTCCGTCAACGGCAGCGAAACCGCGGATGCTTCGCTGATTGCCCAGGCAGCAAGCAAGCCTGTTCGGACACCAGTCAGACAAGAGGCCGCGCACACGAGCGAAAGTCAGCCGGAAATTCCACCGAGCGTAATTTTGCAGCCGCATGCGCAGATCAAACCAAGTCCGCCCGCGCAGCAGAATGCGCCTGTTCGGCAGCATGCTGTTAGCCCGCCTCAGAATAACTTTCTGCAGCCGCTGCAAAACTTTTTTGCACCTCATCATCAGCCGCCGGCGAGACCGCAGCATAATATTCAGCAGCAAAATACTCCTGCATTTTCGCACACAATAATGGTTCCGCAACCTCCTGTACAGCCGGTTTCCGCAACTCGTCCGCTGGTAAAACCAGAGCAACAAAAAGGCACTTCCATTCCGCTGGTGGATGAAACGGGCAAACCGGTGACACCATCGGCAGTGGTGACACAAAACGGCAAGTTTTACTTTCTGGGACCCAAACACTTGTGGGTTATGGAATGGACGGAAGCGACAGCAACTGAGCCGCGGCATGCATACCTGAAGAAGTGTCATCCCCCTGCGGCAATCGATAAAATTCCGGTGCAGGAATTCAATAATATGATTTCCGTTGCCCCGAGAAAATCGCTGGTGATACTTTCCAAAGCCGGCGATTTGTTCGAGTATTTCACAGAAACAGGAGCCTGGCATCAATACCGCGCAAACGTCTGGCTGACCGGCTCTCCGGACCCGGATTATGTCGACCTGGCGTTCAATGGGAAAGACATTATCCTTATCGATCCGGAGCGCAACGAAATTTGGGTTTGCCCACCCAACAGCAAATATTTAAGCCCGTACTTCAGAGAAGTGATGCCGTGGCAGGTGCGCAGAGGCGATCATTACGTCGGTGACGGTATCGGCATCGCTTACGACGGTCTCACGTACATTTTGCGCAAGTCCGGCACCCTCACCAAATATAGTGGCAATTCACGCGCCAACGTTCGCCAGATGAAATTCCCCTATCGCGCTCCCGGACGAGCCCGCTTAAGACCATCGCGTTTGATTACAGCGGCCGGCGCTCCTGTCTATATTGTCGAGAGGGAAAACAATCGCGTCCTCTGCATCGACAAAAAGACTGGTCAAACAAGCCATTTTGTCTTTTCCAGGTCCGCTGATTTGAGAGGTCTGGCGCCCATCAAAGACGGTTTTGCAATTGTAAACGGCGACACTCTTGTGACGCGAAAGTTCGATACAGCCGATGCTCCAGCCGCCGAGCTGCACCCGCGCCGCATCGATCACCGCCTGGAAGGCATCGGCATTCCTGTGCCGGGCGGATGCCTTCCCAGCCACCTGGGCGTCTTTCCTGGAGCCCGCCGCCTGTACCGCTACGGCATCCACGCCGGCGTCGATTTCTTCAACGGCGCCGGCAACCGAGTTGTAATGGGCACGCCGGCCCTGGCGGCGGAAAGCGGAAAAATCACCCGCCTGGACCGCAATTTTAAGGATATGGACGCTGCTACTTTCAACCGCGTGATGAGCCAGTGTGCCAGAGAACACAACACTTCCGACCACAATGAGGACCTTTTCAGAGGTTGCCAGGTATGGATTGATCATGGCAACCGGATGGTGACGCGGTACGCGCATTTGGATAAAATCAACAACGGTCTGAAAGAAAATGCCTTCGTCACTCGCGGGGAAAAAATTGGGTACATCGGTGTTTCCGGTACAGGACAAAACCTGCCTGGACGTGCGAAATATCCCCACCTGCATTTTGAGATCTGGCTGGACGGCCACTACGTAGGTTATGGATTGACGCCGGGAGAAACTCTGGGACTGTACGAAGACATTTTCGGAACGGGAAGATAAAGGGGCAAATTAGCGTGATAACAAGCAAAAGCACAACAGCGCTTTCAATCTGTTTGGCAGTTTCCATTTCACTGGTGGCGCCGCAGCCGCCGGCAGACGCCAAACAACGGGTTGCCCGCAGTTCCTCCGGCAGAGTGCAAATCGCCGCATTGCCGTTTTTCAAAAAAGATCCAAAAGCGACCGACGCCAAAAAAGCTGACGAAAAAGCCCAGGCAGACGCGAAGAAAGCTCAAGCGCAAGCAGTAAAAGACGCGAAAGACGCCGAAAAGAAAAAGAGCAAAGAAACAGCAGAGAAAAAGGACGCAGCGCCGGCTAAGAAAACAGAAAGCACCGCCGACGCAAAGTCCGAAGTCAAACCGGCGAAGGTAGAAACAAAACAGGCAGCCGAAGCGGCAGATGACAAAACAAAAGCCGATGCTTCGGCAGAAGAAAAAGCACCACTGTTCTTGCCCGATGCATCTTTGATAAGCGTTCTCAAAGATCTCTCGAAAGCGCTCAAAGACCCTGAACAAGTGCAAAAGCTGACAGAAGAATCAAATCAGCAAGCGGTAATTGCCCAAGCGCAGATCATCCTTGCCCGCGCCCTGGAAAATCCGGACCTTACTTTCAATCGCATCATTTCCGCCGATGAAGAACGCCAGGTCAATAAATCGCTAACGCCCGAATCATGGGGCTCCGGTGAAGTCAATTTCGGCGACGGCACAGGCTCGATGACGGCCGTTTGGGCGAAGCGTGTGAACGGCTTGCTCAATATGACTATTGCAGGAAAGTGCAAAGACAAGACCGCGCCGAACGGCAAAAAAATCGGCAACTTCGTTGTTGTGATCACCGGACGCTCGCCAATCGAAGCTGGTTTTGATATTCAAACTCAATCCAATGTCAATTTTTGGCTCGGTCAACTGGCATCCGCCACCATCGACTCCGACTGCTTGAGCGAGGCGGCAAGTGCTGAGACGGCACCGGCGGCCGGCGAGGAAAACGTAAAAAAAAAGTCTATAGCGGCGCTGCCGATTCTCGCAACTGATCGCTTCGTCGCATACAAGAGAGAGATGACCGCCTACGAAGCGCGCCGTAAAGTGCTGCTTGCCCAGAAGGCTGAGGAAGAGCAAAAGGCGCAAGATGAACGCGCGCAAATGACGGCGCAGGCAATCGCCGAAGCGACCGCAAAAGTGTTGAAGGAAGCGACCAACCGCTCGCTTACCAAAGATGAAACACTAAAAGGCGGCGCAGAGTCGGATGATGAAACACCGGTTGCGGCAACGAAACCAAAAACCGGCGATGTCAAAACAGAATCGAATGCAGCAAAAACCGACCGCCCGCCAAGAGTAGAAGTAAGCTTCAAAGAAGACGTCGATAAAGGTGCGATAAAACCGGTTTCGGCGGCGCGCGCTAAAACGGAAGCTCCGCAAATCGATCGCAACGCCTGGAGTTCGCCGGCGCCAGCGGATCCGGTCAGCTCCTCGACTTCCGTCAATACGGCGAATTCAGCAAGTTCTGCTGTTTCTGCAAATCCAGCCGGTTCAGTAAACAAAGTCGCAATTTCCATTCCCACTACGACTTCGTATACAACCAGCCGGCCGAGCTATTCTCCGCCGCCCGCACAGACCAATCAATCGGTGTGGGAGAGTCCGGCAAACCAGCCTTCATCCAGACAGGCCAGCCTGACGGCGACCATTATCGCACCGGAGAAAGCTGTCGCCGGGCAGTTTTTGACCACCTCTATCATCGATAAGGACAGGAATGGTGAAGCGGCCGTCGAACTGAGCTTCAACGGCGCATCCCTGGCTACCGACCATCGCGGGCAGGCACTGTATATGGTGCCGGAAGACGCCACACCAGGCCGTTCGCTCAATGTCAGCCTCTCTTCACGACCGGAGTTGGCGACAAATACTGTTGATATTCTGCAACCATTGATGACCGCAGTAGAGCCTCAGATTCCCAAGATCGACAGAATAACTCCAATAGTCACACCCAAATCGATGCTGATTATTGAAGGTCACAATTTCGACGGGCACGGCGATCACAATCGCATATTAATCGACGGCTTCCATGAGGCACGTGTAATTGCCGCCTCGCCTGTGCAATTGAAGGCGCTGATACCGGCAAACATCAGGCCGGGCAGTCATTCATTGTGCGTAGGTCGCGCCGGACTGCGCAGCAACTCTGCGACTTGCGACGTGATTGCGGCCGAAGTTCAGCAAGATCCGAAAGAAGCGGGGCGCGACAACCTCTCGAAGCTGATCGTCAAAGTTCTCGGCACAAACAGCCGAGTCAATGTCAGACTGACAAACAATACTCCGGATGTTTTGCGCATCTCCCGCGGCAACGACACATCTGTCACCACATCCGGTGGCATCAACAACTCGGCCGTGGTAAACGTCCAAAGGTTGAAAAAAGGCACATACAACGTTGAAGCAATCATCGAGCAATAGGCTTCCCTGGGCAAAAGCCAGCTTTTGCGCGCTCGCATTGATTCAGCTTGATCTGGCGCCGACAGCGCTCGATGATGTTTTCTGCAACGGACAAAACAACCCGAGGCTGTCCAACAGATCAGCCGTTTTCGCCCAGGCACCGGCCAAGAAAAAGTCGCCTGCCGAGCTTGTCACCGACGCATATTCATTGATGCTCAACAGAGCCGCCACTCCCGCCGAACAACAGTACTGGAACGGCAGGCTGGCCGGCAAAGAAATTTCGACCATGGCTCTGATCGACCTTTATGACGGATTGGCGCGTCTTCCAGAATATAGAAAACGTTTCACCGGACTGGCTCCGGCAGCGCAGATTAAGCTCATGGGAAAAACGCTGTTGCGCACCGACACTGTGAAAGATTCGTGGATTGCATATCTTCAAAAACACACATTGTCAGACACAATCGAAAGCATGCTCGAATCTTGCGATCATGTAATGTCGGTTTATTCATTCGCCGGTCTCATCAATCAGCAAGAAGCAAACGACGTGCACACCGCGGAGAATCTGGTCCGAAGCAATCCGACTCAAGCACTGAGCATCTACAAATCGCTGCAAACTCGCGGCTCGAAAATACCTGAATACTACTTTTACATGGCGCGCATTTACGAAGTCGTCAATCCAAAACAAGCCATAGAGATGTATCAGACGGGGCTGGCTCGTTATCCGGACTACGCTCAAGCTGAACTCAAGTTGGCGATTATCATTCGCAACACCGGCGCGCATGTTATGGCTTTTAATCGCGCGCGCCATGGCATTCACTCCAGTGATGTGAGAATCGGCGCCGACACCTTGATCAGCAATATGAAAAAGCGCCTGGATACAGCCAAACATCCTGAATTTCTCAGCCGCGCCGAGCTTCTTCTCCGGGCTAAGGTTCACCAATTTGGGGATCAATGGGACGAAGCTCTTACCGAACTCAATCGGGCTCTGGCTATAGGAGAGGGCGACGGTTTCGTCTACACGACAAGAGCTGCCGTCTACGAAAGCGCAGGCAAGTACGAACAGGCAGTGGCGGATGCTAATCGAGCCGAGAAACTGATGGGAGAAAGCGCCACCAACACCTGGTCGCGCGCTCTTTCTCTGGTTGAATTGGGCAAATATGAAACGGCACTGCCGGACTTGAACAAACTTTTGAAAGTGACACCGCACTTGTGCTTGTATGTCGCGAGAGCCAAGTGTTACGGCGCACTGGGCAGGCGCAAAGAACAAATAGCCGATTTGACGGTGCAAATTTCACTGGAGCCCCGCGCGGCAAAGCCGCTTATCGCGCGCGCTCGCGCCTATATGTCCATGGGCAAATACAAAGAAGCGTTGGCGGACGCGAATAAAGCCGTTCTGCTCGCTCCACGCCTTCGCGACGGCTATAAATTAAGAGCGGAAATCTACGATAAAACGAATAAGAAAGCTCTGGCAGCAGCCGACCGCAAGACGATCGAGCAAATCAGCAAATTACTGGAACGCAAGTTCGATTTTTAAATTCTGCTCAAAATACACCTGTCTTGTAAAGGCGGGTCTTAGAAAATACGAAGCTTTCTGATTGTGAGCTTCGATGTTGTTATGATGCTTGGCAGCCAACGGCGATATTGACATCACTCTTTGAAAGAGAAGTCCATACTACTTATGAGCTCACAGACAAAAGAAGCCAAGCCAATCCTGGAAGCGAAGCCCTCGCCCGGGCGAACTCGTGTTTACGAGGAAGAGGAGAAAGTCTTCTCCGCCAGAACCGGCAATGCAACGCGCACCAAGGACATTCTGACCATTTTGGTCACGGCGCTGCCAATCATCGGCGCGCTGGGTACCTTCTTCGTCTGGACGGCAACCAATTTCTATGTCGGTGACGTAGAGGTTCAGACCAGCCGCCCCTTCAACACCATCACCGTGAAAGTCTTTGATCCAAAGGGCTGTGAAGCAACTTTCCACACACCAAAGTTTCAATTGATGCCTGGAAATTATCACCTGGTCATCAATGCTGATAGTTACAGCGCGCAACACGCGGATACAAATGTGGCGTTCCATGCGAAAACCAAGGTGCAAGTCGAATTGCCCAGCGACTTAGAACGCGCTGAAGCGCAGGCAGAACCGGTCAAAGCCAAGAAAAAATTCTGGCAGTTCTGGCGCGAAGACTGAGGTCATGCGAGCGCGCAAGGAATAGGATCGCGAAAGTTTGTATCGATGATAAATAAGGCTGACACTCAAAGAGAGAAAAATCTCGATACGACAAGTTCGAAGTCTGCCTCTGAGGAAATAGCGAAGCTGATCCCAGGCGGCGTCAACAGCCCGTTTCGCTCATTTCACGAAGTGGGCGGTCACACAATCTTTTTCGAGAAAGCCCAAGGTGCCATACTCACCGATCTGGATGGCAACAAATATATAGATTACCTGGGCGCGTGGGGACCAGCTATTCTAGGGCATTCGCATCCTTCCGTGGTGAAAGCGTGCCAGGAGGCAGTAGAGGCTGGCGCCGTATTTGGTGCGCCGTCATTGCTGGAATTGCAGATGGCCAAAAGTGTCATCCGCCACTTTCCGAGCATAGAGCAAATTCGTTTCGTCAACAGCGGCACTGAAGCAGTGATGAGCGCAGTCCGCCTGGCCAGAGGCTTTACCGGCAAAGACATCGTGGTAATGTTCGAAGGTGCATATCACGGACATAGCGACAGCGTGCTCGGTTCCAGCACGCATCAATCGAGCACGGGTCTGCTCGAGAATGCAAAACAGCAAACCATATTGACGCCGTTCAATGATCTGGAACGGCTGGATGCGACTTTACGGAAACATTCGGGTAAGACTGCAGCAGTAATAATCGAGCCGGTGTGCGGCTCCATGGGCGTTGTCATTCCTGAGCCCAATTTCTTACAGGGCGTAAGAAAACTCTGCGACGAGCATCAAGTTGTTCTGATTTTTGACGAAGTACTAACAGGTCTGCGCGTTGCAAAAGGTGGCGCACAAGCTTTATACGGAGTTCGTCCGGATCTCACCACTTTCGGAAAAGCGCTGGGCGGCGGCATGCCGATTGGAGCATACGGCGGAAGGCGCGACATAATGGACGAGCTGATGCCGATTGGCGAAGTATATCAGGCTGGAACATTCTCAGGAAATCCAGTCACTATGGCCGGTGGCATTGAAGT
>JADYYD010000051.1 GCA_020853845.1 Candidatus Melainabacteria bacterium | reverse complement strand
CACTGTTTCCACTGCTTCCACAACTGGTGTTTCGGCAACCGGTGCTGTTTCCGGAGCGAAATTCTTGGGATTGCGTTGATTGATACGCATGCTCAGCGGTCCAAATCCGTCCATGGGCGCTGTTACAGCTTCATTTTTGAGCGGAGCTGCAGGCGGTGTGCCCATTATGTTGTGCCCTTGCGGCTGCGAAGGCTCAGCAGACTTGGCTTTGAGACCCCATGTGTCCTGTGAGGCTGTGTCTGCATCCTTGTCGTCTTCGTCGCCGTTGTTCTGGGCGTCGAAAGCCGCCAGGAGAGCTTCTTGAGCTTCCAGGGAGTCGAACATGTCCAGGTTGGACAGGTCGAGATTGGCCAGGTCCAGTCCGGCCAGGACGTCTTTGGTTTGTTCCTCTATAAATGAATCGAGCAGAGATTTGACCTTGTCGTCGGCAGTAGGCGCAGCACCTTCGGTCTGCTGCTCTGTGGCGAACGAGCCGGGCATGCTGGGTATTGCCAGAGAATTCGGTACTGCATTTGCCGGAGCCGCGCCTTGCTGTGCGATAGGCGTTCTGATGGTCCAGCCGTCTGCAACCGCTCCCATTTCCTCGCCTTCTTCGCTTTCATCGATGTCGTCGATGAGCGGCTCTTGCGAGATTTCCACTTTGGGCTTGCTGCCGTTTTTGCCATTGGTGAGCGACGTAATGATAGGCGCTGCCAGTGGTTTGGTGAGGGGCACGTAGTCGCCGGCTGGGATTTCCAGCATCTTGACGCCATCTGCCGCTTCCACTTTGTCCACAGACATGACTTGATATTCTTCTTCGAGCGTCTTGGGCGCGATTTCCTGGCTGCAGGCTTTGTCTGCGACCGGCTCGAAATCGTCGACGATCTTGCCCAAAGTGACTTCCATGCCCAATCCGCGCAATTCGCAGCACAGTCCGTCGAATGCTGCAGTGCGTCCGCCGGCAGTGATTTCCTTGCCCTGGACCATATCCGCGTAGGCTTGATGTCTGCCCTGGATATCGTCGGCTTTGATGGTCATCATCTCGTGCAGAATGTTGGCGGCGCCGTAGGCTTGGATTGCCCAAACTTCCATTTCGCCCATTCTTTGACCGCCGTGGTTGGCTTTTCCGCCCACAGGCTGTTGCGTGACTGCTGCGTAAGGTCCGCCAAGTCCGGAGCGAGCATTGACTTTGTGGAGTACGAGCTGGTTGAGTTTCAGCATGTACTGGCGACCGACCAGGACCGGTCGATCGAACGGCTCACCGGTTCTGCCGTCGAAGAGCTGCACTTTGCCGTTGGCTTGCAGCCATTCATAACCGGGCATCTTGCGTGCTTCTTTGAGTGCTTCGTTGATCAGCCTGAAGGAAGCGTCTTCGGTCAAAGACTCGTCGAACTGGTGAATGCGGTAATAGCGGTTGAGAATTTGCGAGTAGAGACCCAATTGAGCGTCGAATACCTGACCGACGTTCATACGGGAAGGTACGCCCAGTGCGTTCAAGCAGAGGTCGACCGGGGTGCCGTCCGGCAGGTAGGGCATGTCGCAATCAGGAACGATGATTGAAACTATACCTTTGTTGCCGTGGCGTCCTGCCAGCTTGTCGCCCACTTCAACCGGGCACAGTCTGGCGATGAGAACTTCGATCTCGCAGATGACGCCGGCTTTCAATTCCGGTGTTGTTTCCGGAGTGAAGATGCGGATGTCGATGACGCGACCGCCGGAGCCGTGCGGGACACGCAGGCTGCTGTCGGCCATTTCTTCGGCGACTTTGCCGAATACTGCCTGGAGCAGTTCTTCTTCAGCGGAAAGCGCGCGTGCTTCCTTGGGCGTCAGCTTGGAGACGAGAACGTCGCCGGGATTGACGTAGCTGCCGATTTTGGCGATGCCGCGTTCGTCCAGATGCTCGAGGTCTTTGCCTGCAACGTTGGGCATTTCGGGTGTGAGAATTTCAGGACCGCGCAGAGTTTGATAAACATTGGTGGAATGTTTTTCAATTTCGATGTGGGTCAGTTTTTGATCTTTGACGAGACCTTCTCTTACGACAATCGCGTCTTCGAAGTTGTAACCGCGCCAGGGCATGAAGGCTACGAGCAGGTTTCTGCCGAGCGCCAGTTCGCCTTGATCGATACCGGGACCGTCGGCGATGATTTGACCGGCTTCGATTTGCTGACCGACTTTTACTGCCGGGCGCTGGTCGAGGATAGTGTTCTGGTTGGTGCGGTCATAGCGGATAAGCGGATAGTAGCGCTTTTCGCCGGAAGGCTGAGTGATGACGATTTCACGACCGGTAACACTGGTTACGGTGCCGGCGCGTTTTGCCGCCAGGGAGTGACCGGATGAACGACCGACGATGCGCTCCATGCCTGTTCCTACGCGAGGACGCTCAGGCTTGATGAGCGGCAGGGTTTGGCGCATCATGCCACCACCCATGAGGGCTCGTCCCGTATCATCATGCTCCAGGAATGGAATCAAGGCAGAACCAACCGACAAGAAACCTTGCGGCGTGATACCGATCATGTCGATGTCTTCGGGTGCTACTTCGAAGAATTTCTCACCACGTCTTGCCGGCACGAGCGGTCCGACCAGGTGGTTGTTTTCCACTTTCGCATCGGGCGGTGCCAGTGTGTAAATCTTGTCGTCGCCAGGCGCCAGGTAGACAACTTCATCGGTCAAGAAACCATTGATGACGCGGCGGTAAGGCACGGTCATGAAACCGTCTTCGTCGATGCGGCAGTAGGTCGCCATGTAGCTGACCATACCGCAGTTCTTACCTTCAGGCGATTCGACCAGGCAGACGCGGCCGATTTGCGACGGGTGAACGTCACGCATTTCAGTCGGTGCTGCGTTGGGGTCGATACCACCAGGACCGAAGGAGGTGATTCTGCGTCTGTGCGAGAGCTCAGACAATGGATTTTGTTGGTCGAGGTACTGTACGAGCGGGTTGCCCGAGAAGTACTTCATGACTGCATTAGCGAACGGACGGCAATCGAGAATGTCGTTGGGCGAACCGATTTCTTCGTCTTCGTTCATTTCCAGTCTGGTTTTGAGCGAACGCACCATTTGTGCAAGTGCCGGACGCACTGCACGGGTCATGGTTTCGCCAACGCCGCGCAGGTGGCGGTTTTCCAAACTATCCGGGTTGTCCAGTTGACCCATGCCGTTGGGCAGGTTGAGGAGATATTCGAAAATATTGAGCAGGTCATCGCCTGTCACTTGATGGCTCTCGTTGTCCAGACCCATCTTCTTGTTGAAACGTCTTCTGCCCAGCTTGCCGAGCGAATACTTTCTCTTGTCGGTCAATTCTTGCAATGCGACCAAGCCACCGCCGGCGCCACCGCCACCGTCCGGTTTCCACGAACGACCGATGACAGCCAACGCTTCCGTCTTGGTGATGTTTTTCCACTCGATGCGTCTTGCTTCCAGAAGAGGCTTCAGTCTCTTTTCGAGAACCGCTTCGTCGACGCCCATCGCCAGAAGCAGAGTCTGAGCCGAAACCCAGGCGCGTTTGGGCAATTTGACGCGGCACTTGGCTTTTGATGCGCGGCTGGATATGGTCGGGTCGAGCTCCAGTTCGAAGGTGATGGGAGCGCCCTGTTCTGCCAGCATCAAAGCTTTGTAGGTGATGTGGTTGGGATTGGAGAAATAAATTCCCGGTGCTCTGACGAGCTGACCAAGTACGACGCGCTCGGAACCGTTGATTACAAAGGTTCCGCGATCGGTGATTACAGGCACGTCGCCCATGTAGGCTGTGGACTTGCGAATTTCGCCGGTCTGAATATCGCGCAGCCAGACTTCCATCATCATGCGCTTAGCATGAGTCATGTTTGATTTTCTAGCTTGCTCAGGTGTGGTCGGATATCCGGAATCAGCGGCGTAGTCTTCGAATCTCCAGTGCGGTTTGCCGTCGGGCCCGAGGAAAGACAATTCGAAGCGAGGCGAGAAGTCGCTGGAAATGGGCGAAATTTCAGTAAAGAGATTACCGATAATCTCTTCCGTGAAGCGCCTGTACGAGCGTCTCGGGAATTCAGCAAGGTCTGGTGCTTGGAAGTAAAACGTCATTACTTGCTCCCGCTAGAATCTGATTTGTCACTGACCAGTGACTGCTTGTGAATTTGCATGGCGCGAGCCAGATCATCCGAATAAGCTTTCATTGCCGGCTTCAATGCGCTGGCGATGCGAAATTCCGGAATGGCTTCGGCGACTTGACCGAGATTGAGCAGATTGACTGCCAGTCTGTGATGAAGTTCGGCGTTCTCGACTTGAGTTTCGGTCAATTGTTTGAGCAGGTTGGCAGCGCCTCCATAGTCTCTTTGAGATTCCAGAACGCTGACCTGGGCGAGTGCATCATTGGCAGTGGCAGCCGGTTGCGCAGCAGCTTGTTGCTGTTGCATTTGTTGTTGCTGCATTTGCTGTTGTTGCATTTGTTGCTGTTGAGCTTGCATGGCTTGCTGGCGAGCTTGCTGCTGGCGCATCTCTTGCTCCATTGCAGCTTGAGCTTGCTGTGACTCATCATGAGTTCTGAAATTCATTGCATTGCTGTTGAAAGCGTGCGGTTGCGAACCACCCTCGAACATGCCTTTGTGCTGCCCGGCTTGGTACACAGGCTGTTGAGCTTGCTGCACCGGTTGCTGCATTTGTTGAACAGGCTGTTGCATTTGCTGTTCAGGTTGCGCGACGCGGAAGCTTCCCGGTGCCTGAGCGGCGAACTGCTGCTGTTGCTGTTGCATTTGCTGCATTTGCATCTGTTGTTGCATTTGCTGCAATTGTTGTTGCTGCATTTGTTGTTGAGCAGGGTTGTACTGTTTGACGATTTCTTTGGCGACCTGACCGCTCATTCTGGCCACGTCGGCGCTGCTCATGTTCATTTGCTTCTGGCATTCTCTTGCGCGTTCGGCGGCTTGGACGTTATCCGGATCGAGGATGACGCAGTACAAGAATGCTTTGTTGGCAGATTGCAGATCGCCGGCGGCTTCGAGGCATTCGCCCATCAAGAATTGGTATTTGCCATTCTTGGGTTCCGCCATTACGGCTTGGCTGATTTCCGCCAGAGCCTCTCTGCGCAGACCTTGTCTGAACAGCGTTTCGGCAGCGGCTTTGTGTTTTTCGGCAATGGCGTGCTCGTAAGCGCGCTTCAAGCTTGCCCGTCCGGATTCCAACCCGGGGTTACGTGGATCGAGCGCTTCCAGGCGGCGGTATTCACCTTCCGCACCGTTGAAGTCGCCCGTGAGTTGCATGGCGCCAGCCAGACCCAGATGATTTTCAGCAAGCAGCGGATTTTGCGCTACTTGTTTGCGCCACAGCTCGACGAGCGCCTGACCGGCAGCTACATCTTTGCTGTCGCAGATTACGGCTTTGCGCAATGAAGCGGCTGCCGCGGTGAAGTCGTTTTTCGCCATTTGCAGGAAGCCCAACTGTCTGTGTGCCGGACCGAAATCTGCATCCTTAACTATGGCTTGACGGTAATACTGCATGGCGTAGGTTTGTTGACCGTAGCGCATGTAGAGGTCGCCCATCTTTTGATAGGCGCGGGCGGACGGATCGATTGCCAGGGCTTGATTGATTTCAATCGTGGCGCCGGCCATATCGTTCGCGGCTAAAAGTTTGTCGCTCAAATCCAATCTGTCATCGGCATTGGTCGGATCGATGCCTTGCTTCTTGAGTGCGTCACTCAGGAGCTTGGCGGCCATTGCGTTGTCGGATTTGGCTGCCAGCGCTTGTCTAAATAGATGGGCGGCGCTGGGATAATCATGCGCGGCGAGCCGCTGTTGACCGTAGGCGGTGCGGGCGGCGGAAAGATTGATTTTGAATTGAGTGTTGCCGGGATCATATTGAACGGCTTTTTCGTGCGCGGCAATCGCTTCTGTCCAGCGGTTCTGTTTGCCGAGGGCAACGGCGCTGTTGTTCGAGTCTATTGCTATCTGCTGATATTGTTTGGCATTCTCAATTTGCTGTTGTTGAGCTTTCTTTTGCTCTGCCAATTCCTGCAGCTTTTGTTGCTCGGCTTTCTTGGCGGCTTCTTCTTCAGCGATCTTTTTGAGCTTTTCTTCTTCGCGATAGTCGGGCCGGCGCTGAAATCTCGAAGCGCTGGGCGGAATTACTACATTGTTGGAACCATCAAATTGCTTGGTCTCACGTTCGTACGGCAGGGGTGCGCCGTTGAGCTTGGTGGCTTGCGCGCTCTGGGTGCCCAAGGCAACCGTGAATGCCAGAGCGGCGACGGAAAGTGCCAGTTTGGTGGGTGAAGCTTGAAGTGAGGACTGTTTGAGCATTTGAGAATCGAGGTGTTGTTGGTTGTAGAAGCTGGTTTTTTCGGCGGTCCCGGGGTTGTCGGGAGGCGAATGTGAGCACAGCTTAACGATTTGGGGGCGGGAAGGCTATTGGGGGTTATCCCACTGCCTTCGTAGATCTCCCATGCCGGGCTGTCCAAAAAACGAAAACCGCACGCCATTGCCGCTTTGTGGACACTTTAATGGCAACAACGTGATAAGAAAACGAATAAAGAACAGATGTAAAGAGGAAATTGCAAAACTTGAGATTTGGAAAAAACCTCTTGCAAATCGCTCCGGTCGAATCAAAAAGGGTTTTTCTCAGAAAATTTGTGGCATTGTTAGAATTAAGGCGAGGAAGACTCCAGCGGCTGATAACTTACGCCTTTAGCCGAATCGAGACTATGTCCCTCGCATATACCGTCCAGGCGTTGAGAATTTACTCCGGAGACATTCTTGGACTCTACATTCCGCTCCAACCCTTTCCGTCCCCGCACGATTCTGTGCGAAAGACACGAATTAATTCGTTTCGGATTGAAGCGCGTCGTTTCTGAAGTAGTCGACATCATCGGTGAAGCTGCCGACGGTATGACGGCAACTGAAATGATCCGCAGACAACGTCCTGACTTTGTCATTCTCGATGTCGATCTTGATGTCTTGAATGGCGTAGAAGTTTGCCGGCGCGTGAGCCAGGAGCTTCCCAACTCCAATGTTCTGGTACTTACAGACTCCTATCACGCAACCAAGTATCACAACCAGCTCATGAGAGCGGGCGCGCGCGGCTTCTGCCTGAAGAGCTCCGGTCCCAGGACGCTGTTCGAGGCGATCGAGCAAGTCACTCGCGCTCTGCCCTATTGCGACCCCAAGATTACTCAGTTGGTCAAGCAAGCTCCGTCCACGAGCATGCCCAATTGCAATTTGACCGATCGCGAAATTGAAGTTCTTATTCGTCTGGATCTTCGCAATAAAGAAATTGCAGAAGAACTGGATATGAAATTGCGTACGGTAGAAAAACACATCGAGTGTATTCTTGCCAAACTGAAAGTGCCTACAAGAACTGCAGCCGCATTGAAAGCCGTGCAGTTGGGCTATGTCCTGTTGCCGAAGATGCCCGGACGCGACCCTGTTACAGGCGTCACGCACGAACAGACTGTCGCCGAGCTGCAAGCCGAGCTTGCCATCGCCAACGAGCATTTGCGCGCCCTTCTCAAGCAGAACGAGCTTCTTAAAGAAGCACTCAATGAGAAGATCCGCCCTGTTGATGAAGAAGAAGAGAAGAGAAAGCGGATGGGTCTTAACCCCAAGCCGGAAAATGAACAGTAGGATATCTGGTTCCTTCGACTCTCTAAGTTATTTAAAGAGAACCTACCTTTGCTTTGGTTCTTTCTTCCATCTGTTAGTCATTTTTTGCATTTCTATAATCTCTCTTTCCGGATGTTCAACAAATCCGGTATCTGTTACTAAAGCACCACCAAGAATCAAAACTCAAATCTTCGACAAGGATATGCGTCCTGCTGAAGCGAAGAAGGAGCACAATGATTGTGCAAACACACACTGGGATTACGGAATTACGCCGGAGATTTTTTACAAACTCAATTCGCGCAAGCGAACTCATGACGGTGAGCAAGTTTCGATAAAAATCACGAAGTTCAAAATTGGGCTCAATCTTGATGTGACTATGTGGCTGCCGGAAAACGCATCTCCAGATGTCGTCGAACATGAAAAAGGTCACGCTGCGATTTGTCTGGACAACTACAAAAATGCCGAGCGCTTGGCTGATGAATTGGCTAAGCCATTCATAGGCAAAGAAATTGTTGCTTTGGGACCGGATTTAGAAACCACGATTAGAGAAGTCCTTACGCAAGTTAAACAAGATGTTGTGCGAAAATACCGCGAAGAAACTGTCGACAAGACTAATATCACCTCGGGATTGTTTGATCAGATGACGGTCAAAGATCACGCGGCAGCGAATGTAGATCGCAAAGTAGCCGACGCTGAACTCGAGTATACGCGTATCTGGCCTGCCTTGAAAGCAAAGCGCGAAGAACAAGAACGACTTTCGAAAAAGTTGCAAGAACGCAATGGTGCAACTGAATCGACAAAGGAACCGTCAAACTAGTCCATGTCTGAGTGCTTTGACTGCTGCCTGAGTTCGGTCGGACACTGCTAGTTTGTCCATGATGTGCTTGATATGCGTCTTTACAGTGTCTTTCTTGATCGAAAGCCGATCGCCAATTTCTTGATTTGATAATCCTTCGACGATCAATTGCAAAACTTGCAATTCGCGGTCGGATAGATGCTCGTAAATCGCTTCATTCGGTGTCGTAGAACCGGAAGATTTTGGCAATACTCTCAGCACTTTGTGCGCAATCGAAGAATCGATCCACAAGTCGCCTCGTACTACTGCATTCACCGCAGCCTCCAACCGTTCAAAATCAGCATCCTTCAAGCAGTAGCCATTGGCTCCTGCAGCCAGCGCTGCGAATATGTCGCGTTCGTCGTCGTGCGACGTAAGCATGATCACCTTCAGCTCCGGCCACTGTTGCTTTATCTGCTGGCAAGCTTCAATACCGTCCATGATGGGCATGCCGACGTCCAGAAGTATCACGGCCGGCATGGTTCGCGAAGCCACATTGATTGCTTCCCTGCCGTTGCATGCCTGGTGAATTTCCGAGACCATCTCGCATTGCTCAAAAAGAATCTTTAGGCCAGCTCTAAGGTTGGCGTTGTCGTCAACGATGAGTATTGAGTGTTTGGTCATGCGGCCTTGCTCCTGTGAGGCAAAACTACAGTAAACGTTGTGCCGTTATTTTCGTCGCTCGAAAAACTAATGTTGCCACCGAGTGCTTGCGCGATTTGTTGACAAAGATAGAGTCCGATTCCTGTGCCTCCTGCCGATTGCTGCCCGATTTCGCCTTGCCAGAATGGTGTAAATAGTTTTTCCTTGTCCTTCTCATGAATGCCAGGCCCTGTATTGTTGACGGAAAGAGAAATTTCCTTCGGCGTATTGTTCAGCGTCACAGTGACGGTGCTTTGCGCGGGAGAAAACTTGATGGCATTTTCAAGTAAATTACAGATCAAGTGCCTGATTGCATTGCTGTCGGAATCTATGGAAATAGTCTCTTCCGGCTGCATGACTGCGACAGAAACTTCCGAAAGACGGCAGCGAGCATCAAAGTTTTTGACAATGTCGGAAACCAGGTCCTTCAGCTCGATGTTTCCCGACGACAGTACGTGTGAGCCTTGTTTATATTTGGAAATTTCCAGCATGTTTTTGACCATATTGAGTGCGTCTGCATTGCTGTCTTGCAGCCTGAGGAGCAGTTCTTGATGTCCGTTTTTCCCATGAGCATTATTTTTCAACATCGCCTGAATAAGGTAGTTCGATGCAATCAAGGGACTTTTGAGATCGTGCGCGATTGTTTGCTGGAGCACTTCCTTTTGACGAGCCAAACTCGTCTTATCGGAAATGTCCTCAATCAAAATGATCAAACTGCAGACTTGGTCTCCTTCCAGCATCGGCCACGCGGCAATGTCCCAATAGAGTTCAAGACCAGTTTTATCACCGATTTGTGTGATGGGAACGCCGTGCAGAGTCGCGGGCGTTCCAGATGTGACAGTGTTTAAAAGTGCGTCTTTGGGAAGCTCAGGAAGAAGCTTCCAGATCGAAGTACCTTCGCTCGCTGAAGTGCCGGAAAAGAATTCTCCCACAATCGGATTCACATCCTTAATGCTGAAGTCTGTCGCCAACTGCAAAATTCCTATAGGAGCGTGTTCGACGATCTGGCGCGAAACATGTTGTTCTGTGAGAAGCGCTTTTTTTGCAGCACCCATATAACGATGAACGATTAAGGCAAGGGGAACAACGAAGAGCAGGATAAATCCGCCCAGGCTCAAGAACATTATTGATGTTTGTTGGGCATGGTGCTTGTATTCGCTCAGACGCTCCCTCAGCAAAGCTCTTTCGTCGACGTCACTCATGATCAGCCGGCCGCGGATCATTTCCATGAGCTGAACGGCGCGGACTAATTCCGCTTCGGCATTTTTTGTATCACTTTTTTCTTTGAAACAGATAGCGTTGTCTAAAGTGACGACGAATTTTTCGCAAAGCTGCTCCAGGTAAGCGAAGTGCCAGCGCCTCCAGCCTTCTTCATCACCCTTGTGTTTGACGAATTTGATGTACTTCCCCAAGCTGATTTTGTCGTTCGAATAGCGGTTTTTCGCGCCGTTATCACCTGATTTGATCAGTGCTTCGGTCTGAAACTTCATGTCGCCCATGATGGACAGAATTGACTCGAGCCCGCCCAATAACTCTTGTGATTTCTCAATGCTTTCACCCGTTTGGATAGCTTTCGATGAATGCATGTAGGCAGATATTGCGGCACCAGCGATAAGAACAAAGGCAATAATTACGGAAACGCTGAGTAAGGATTCGGGCGAGCGAAACATTCGAAGCAAGCCTAGCTTCGCTGATTT
>JADYYD010000050.1 GCA_020853845.1 Candidatus Melainabacteria bacterium | reverse complement strand
TGAATTGCGGTGGCGGCGGAGCAGAAGGAGCTGCCGCATCCATAGCCATTTCCATCATGGGCTGCGCTTCTCGCACTTTGTGCACGTCGCCGGCAATAAGCTTCAACGCCGAATTCTTATATGTCCCGCCCGATTTGTTATCGAGCGTCACCCAGCTTGTGATATCGCATTTGGTATCGTCTTGATTGGCGATGGCGACATAGTCGCACTTCCAGTTGATGTCTGCAGTTTGATAGGCAATCTCGATATCATGCGTGCCGGCTTTGTCGGTTTCCAGCTTCCAATCAAGAGACGGTGTGGAGACGAGTCCTGCTGGAAGTTCCGACAGTTCGACCTGCCCCTGCGGATTGAGGATGATGCCGTTTGCGGTTTTGAGAACAAGACCTTGCGATACTTCGGAATTGCCGCCGTCAGGGGTGCCAATGGTTGCATTGGGTCCGTTCAAAAGTATGCCGTTCAGCTCGACGGCGCCGCCTCCGGCTACGTATTGTTTGAATTTCGCCGGTTTGCCAATGGACTTATTGAGGATTGTATTCGGATCGATCAAATCGTATTTGTAGTTTTGCTCTCTGACAACAACTTGATTGGGCGCAGTCAAAGAAGTGAAACTGACGGATGTCGGATCTATTTTTGCAGCAACGTCCTGGCAGCTAACGTGGTTGATGCCGTTCTTCAGATCCATCTGGCGAGAGTCGCGCACCAGACCGAAATTCTGGTTGTAGATAGTAAGCGAGATGCCCTTGGACGGCGAGATTTGTCCGTCCTGAGCCCACGCTGCCGGGGAAGTAACGGTGGCTGTAACTGCAACTATGGCACTGAGAAAGCGCCGTGAATTTCGAGAGGCATTAGCCATTGTAGACTTTATCGCCGCCTTCTTGTTCGGCTCTTTCCATGAATTCGAGCGCCTTGGCCATCAAATCGTGCTCGTTGCGAGCGTGAGTCGGAAATGACACAACGCCGATGGAGGCAGTTACTCTTACGTGGCGAATTTCATCGTTGATCGGCACACCTTTTATTTTTTCGCGAATTCTCTCGCCCACAACAATAGCTCTGGATGAATAGGTCTCGGGAAAGACTACGCCGAGCTGGTTGTTGTTGCAGCGAGCCGGCACATCAACGTCGCGGATCGCGCCTCTTATGATATTGGCTGCCGCGCGAAGAGTGTCGTCGATAAACAGTTGCCCGTGAAGGCGTCCCAGTTCGTCGAGCTTGTCGACCGACATAATCAACAGGGAAAGCGGGCGCTTGTAACGCTTGGCTCTGCGCAGCTCATATTCGAGTTTTTTGAGAAAGGTGCGCGGATTGTACAACTCGGTAAGCGAGTCGATGAGTGTCATTTTTTCGATTTCATCGAGTCTTTCATCGCTCAGGGTTTCGCGACTCTTGTCAAGCATTTCTTGCTGCTTGGTTTCTTTGAACTTTTGACGACTGACACGCATCTCGACAAGCATGTCGGTGAATTTGGAATCGCGCGCTTGCGCCCATCCCCCTTGCTTGCTGCCGGTCTTGTCCTTATTGTCGCTACTTTTTCCCTTCGCCATTTACGCTTTCCTCGATGTCCTCAAGAGACAAGTCTGACGCTTCAACAATAAAAGTTTAGCTTGATCCGGGCTCGTCATTGCATTGCCGGGCTTCTTTTCTGTCAATTCCCTAAAAAGGTTAGCTTAAATCAAATGCTTAACCCTGAGACAAGGCATTAAAATCGGCTGCAGCGGTGGGAATATAGCTGCAGACTGGTTTTTGAGGTAGAGTAGATCTATTGAGTTGCTCAAACCGGCACATAGATAGCCCTTTTTGAGCTCAGGAGCAATAAGATGAACGGGCAAACCGACGAGCAACGCGACTTGAAGCGCGAGTATGCAGAGACCCTGGAGCATTACAGAAGCCAGCATACGACTCTGGGCTGCAAGCTCACGCATATGGTCGGCGTGCCCATGATCGCCCTTTCCGTCCCCATGCTGCTCATCAGCCCCAGGCGCGCTGCCAATCTTCTGGCCGGTGGCTGGGCGCTTCAATTCATCGGCCACTACGTTTTCGAGAAGAACAGCCCGGTCGTTCTGACCGATTACCGCAATCCCATGGTTATGGTCGCTGCTTTGAGCTATGTGACCGATGGGTGGGTCAAGCTTTTCAAAGGACAGCCTTTAGTAGAGTCGAAGAAGCCGGCGCTGCTCACTATGCAACCGGACGGCAACGGCAAAAGGCAGTAAAAAACACTGCTTTTCAAAGCAAAAGGCGGGCTTTTGACCCGCCTTTCTTGTACTTTTGCCTGAGTCCGTCAGGGTTTAGCGTCTGAAACCGCCGCCTGCATTTTCTCTCGGGCGAGAAGCATTCACGACAATTTGTCGGCCTTCTACCGTTTGTCCGTTGAATTCGCTGATGGCTGCTTCGGCCATCTCTTGAGTTTCCATCTCAACAAAAGCGAAACCCCGCTTTCTGCCAGTTTCTCTGTCTACTGGCATGGCGACGGATACGACGGTGCCGGAGCGGGAGAAAAGCTCTTCCAGCTCTTGCTCGGTCAGTTTAAATGAGAGGTTGCCGACAAATAATTTCGTGTTCATAACTGTCTATCCTTGAAATAAAGAACGAATGCCGACGCTTTTGGCGCAAGCATTAGGCCGTTTGGCCCGCTACAGTATCTCATGACTTGTCGCCCGTGTCTCTTAAACCGGGCGCTTCGGGAGATTATTTAAGCTCTACTGAAGATTTTTCAGTTGAATTCGGGTGCATTAATGGGCGGCGTGCGCTCAGTTTTTAGCCGGGGGCGAAGTCTTGGAAGGCTTAACCTGTTTGACGGAGCCGGCCACAGCGGTGACGAATTTATCGATATTTAAGTACTTACGGATGGCGGAATTAACGGTCGTCTGATTTTGCGCGTTTATCTTGCGGCTGAAATTTTCGATGAAGTCCAGAGGAAGGTCCATCATCGATGCGTAAGCCAGTTGGCTGGCAATGGCTCTTTGCGATCGGCTCTCGACTATGTAAGCCCCGGTCAAATGTCCTTTCTCGCGTTCGACTTCGTCTTTGCTGATACCTTCTTTCACGTACTGGCCTAAGATTCGATGAATATATTGCTGCGCTTTTTCCAGATTCTCCGGTGCAACTGAATAGGAAATCGCCCATATTGCATGCGGAAAAGATGCTTCGGTAAGTGATGAATTTATCGAATATGTAAGCCCGTAGCGGTCTCTGAGAGGGGCAAGGCGGCAGGCAAAACTGTCATATCCGAGGGCAGCGCTGGCGATCGTCTCGGCATAGTAATCGTTTGACTTTATGGAAACCGGCGCCGGACCTCCGATCACAACATCCATATTGGTTTTGTCCGGCAGATTGGCCATGATGCGGCGGCCGAAGAAAGAAGATTTGATGCTTGATTCGTCGATCGCGATCGAGTCGCTCTTGCCTCCTTGATAGCCGGCAAATTCTTTGGCAACAAGCTCGATCACTGCTTCGGTTGTGATATCTCCGACAAAGGAAAGAAAAGTATTTGCCGGTTTAAACTGGCGGTTGTGAAATGCGACAAGATCTTCACGGGTCACCTTTTTTAAATGCTCGAGCTGGTCTTCGAATTTGTTGGCGAAATAAACGCTGTCCGGCTTATAAATCGCATTTCTAATCGTCATCCAGGCAACGGAAGATGTGCT